>SLJW01000071.1 GCA_007134865.1 Paracoccaceae bacterium
GGCACGGTGCAGACCAATACTGCCCGCGCCGACCGGCGCAAATGCGACATGGATCTGCGGCTCCTCTCCACGGGCGAAGTGCTGCGCATAAGCGAGGATCGCGGTGCGCTCGCGCGCGGCTGCACGCTTGACACCAGCGTGCTGGCGCAGGCCGTGGTCGCGACCGAGGCCGCACTGCCCGGGGCGGACCTGCTGATCGTCAACAAATTCGGCAAGACCGAGGCCGAAGCGGGTGGTGGTTTTGCGCCTGTCATCGGTGAGGCGATCTGCTTGGACATACCCGTGCTCGTGGGCGTCAATGCGCTGAACCTGCCGGTTTTCGAAGCCTTCACTGACGGATTGGCCGAGGCTCTGCCCGCAGATGTATCCCAGGTCACCGACTGGTGCCTGCGTGCGGGGCTGCGCCATGTCGCCTGAAGCGGCGCGCATTGCGGTTCTGACTGTCTCGGACCGGGCCGCGCGCGGAGACTATGCCGATCGCGGCGGCCCTGCGGCAGAGGACTGGCTGCGTTCGACCATCACCTCACCGCTGGATGTGACCCGCCAGATTGTCGCTGACGGGCGCGAGACTGTGGCCGATGCCATGCGCGCGCTCGCCGATGGTGGCGCCGATCTGGTGCTGGTCACAGGCGGGACCGGCCCTGCTCCGCGCGACCGCACCCCAGAGGCGTTGGCCGATGTCATCGATTTCGACCTGCCCGGCTTCGGCGAGGAAATGCGCCGAGCCTCGCTGGCCGAGGTGCCCACAGCGATTCTGTCGCGCCAGAGCGCGGGCGTGCGGGGCGAGACGCTGTTCATCACCTTGCCCGGTAAGCCCGCCGCGATTGCGACTTGCCTGAATGCGGTCTTCGCCGCTGTGCCCTATTGCCTCGACCTGATCGGGGCTCGCCGGATCGATACGGACCCGGCGCGCTGCGTGGCGTTTCGACCGAAATCTGGCTGAGGCAGAACTGCGCCGGGCCCGTTGTTCAGACTGCCACGGAATGCCGGGCCGTGCTCTCCGCGAGATAAGTGTCAAACGCCGCTGCTGCGAGGCGCACCAGCGGGCGGCCCCGATCTGTCACGGAGACCTGTCCGGCATTGACCGCGACAAGCCCATCGCGCTGCATCTCGGCCAGAGTGTCCGCCGCATCACGCCACCAGCCCGCAGGCGCACCATGTTTCGAGCCGATGGCATCGGCATCAACCTGCCCGTCGCACATCAGCCGTTCGATCACCTCGCCGCGCAGACGGTCCTCGCCGATGAAAGCGCGCCCCTTGCCGACGGGCAGATGCCCGCCCTCGACAGCGCGCGCCCAGGCGCCGGTCTCGGCGATGTTCTGCAGATAGCCCGCAGGGGTGCGCCCGATCGAGGTCGCTCCGATACCGATCAGCGTCTCGGCCTGATCGGTGGTGTAGCCTTGGAAATTGCGCCGCAACCAGCCGTCACGCGCGGCGATGGCCAGATCGTCTTCCGGCAGGGCGAAATGATCCAGCCCGATGGCAACATAGCCCTCGGCGGCCAGCGCCTCGGCCGCCGCACTGGCCTGCGCGGCGCGTTCCTCGGCGCCGGGCAGGGCGTCCTCCGGGATCATGCGCTGGTTCTTCGCCATCCACGGCACATGCGCATAGCCGAACAGCGCCACCCGGTCAGGGCGCATTCCGGCGCTGAGCTTCACGGTCTCGATCAGGCTCTCGACCGTCTGATAGGGCAGGCCATAGATCAGGTCGAAATTGATCCCTGAGACACCACCCGCACGTAGTTGCTCGACCGAGTCGCGCACCATCGCAGGCGGCTGCACCCGATTGATGGCTTTCTGCACCTTCACGTCAAATTCCTGCACGCCAAAGCTCGCGCGCGTGAAGCCCAGCGCGCCGATGCGCGCGGCCATCTCGGGCGTCAGCGTTCGCGGGTCGCTCTCGATCGCGATCTCTGCATTTTCGGTGAAATCCCAGCGCGCACGGACATCACCCATCACGGTGGCCAGATCATCGGGAGAGAGCGCCGTGGGCGTGCCGCCGCCCCAGTGCAGATGCGAGACCGCCATGCGACCGGGCAGCGCATCGGCGGTCAGTGACACCTCCTTGCGCAGAGTGCGCACATAACCCGCAACGGGGTCATAGCGCGAAGCGAGTTTCATGTTGCAGCCGCAATACCAGCACATCTGCCGACAGAAGGGCACATGCAGATAGAGCGAGACCGGTGCCGAGGGGTCCAACTCTGCGAGCCAACCCCGATAACAGGCTTCATCGACCTCCTTGCCGAAATGGGGCGCGGTCGGATAGCTGGTATAGCGCGGGGAGGCGCGGCGGGCGTAGCGGTCGATGACAGGGTCCATCTGCGGGCCTTTCAAACTGGGTGCGGTTGGCGACCGGCGTTGTACTGGCCAGAGAAGATACAACCGCAGTGAGGGTCAGGCTAACGAACGATCTGTCCAGTTTCATTGACATGCATCAAAACTCGGTGCCTGCCGCGATACACTGATATTTGGCAGGTCTCTCTGCTCGCACCGCCCGCAGATCAAAACGGCACTGTTAGCTGGTTGTTTTCGGGCGGTCTGCACGTAACCGCATCAGGCTGACACGAGACAGTCAGTCCCGGTCCGGCAGCGCGAATAGGTTATCCATCACCGCTTGCACGCCACGCCTGCCACATAGGTCTGCACCACAGCCCGGTCATCGCCCATCACCTGCAGCGTGAACAGTTCATCCATCAACCCCCGCGCCCGCTCCATTCGCTGCGCCATGGCAGGGGTCGCGCGGGCATCAAGCACGACGAGGTCGGCCTCAGTGCCGGGGTCGAGCGTGCCGACCCGGTCGGCCATCCCAAGGGCCTCGGCATTGCCACGCGTGATCCAGTGAAAGGCGCGGAACGGGTGCAGGCGCTGGCGCTGAAGTTGCAGCACCTTGTAGCTCTCGGCCAGTGTCTGGAGCATGGAATAGCTTGTGCCGCCACCAATGTCGGTGGCAAGCGCATTGGTGAGTCCCGCCGCGCGCAGGCGGGCGTCGTCGAAGAGCCCACTGCCCAGGAACAGATTCGAGGTCGGGCAGAAGACTGGCTTCGCATCGGCCTCCGCCAATGCGCCGACCTCGCGCTCGCTCAGATGGATGGCGTGGCCCAGCAGGGAATTCCCCCGCAAGAGTCCGTAGTGGGCATAGATATCAGTGTAATCCGCTGCCTCGGGGTAAAGCTCGCAGGCCAGCGCGATCTCGGCGTGATTCTCGCTCAGATGGGTCTGGATGTGGCAGTCGGGGTGCTCGTGCGCCAGTGTCTGCGCGGCCTGCATCTGCGCGGGCGTCGAGGTGATGGCAAACCGCGGTGTGATCGCGTAGCCCAACCGCCCCTTGCCATGCCACCGCGCGATAAGCCGCTTGCTGTCGTCATAGCCCGATTGCGCTGTGTCCCGCAGCCCCTCGGGCGCGTTGCGGTCCATCAGCACCTTGCCGGTGATCAGTCGCATGTTGCGCTTTAGGGCCTCAGCAAACAGCGCCTCGGCGGATGACGTATGGACCGACGCGTAGGCGACAGCCGTTGTCGTGCCGTGATCCGTCAGCCGGTCGAGAAAGCGCGCGGCCATGGTGGCGCAGAGGGCGGGGTCTTGGTAGCGGGTTTCCTCGGGGAAAGTGTAGTCGTTCAGCCAGTCGAGCAGCTCCGCCGCCCAGGAGGCGATCACCTGCGTCTGGGGGAAATGCAGATGCGTGTCGATGAAGCCCGGCATGACCAGATGCGGACGGTGGTCGATGACCTCGGCACCTGCCACATCGAGCGTCGCGAAATCCGCCATCGCGCGGATCATGCCATCCTCGATCATGAGCCCACCATCCTCGAGATAGTGAAAGCTTGCCGCGTCGTCGGGGCTCTGGGGTTCGTGCAGGAAAGAAAGCAGCCGCGCACGGATGATTTTTCGAGACATGAAAAAACGCTTTCAGATGCGGGCAGCTGCGCCCGATGTTGGGTTTGTGCAAGATGTCGCGTTTGTGCAAGCGTCCGAAAGGGCTAGATGCACCTCCTGCGCCGTGGCGAGCGCGATCACGCCCGGGTGCTTGTCGCCCAGACCAGCCGCGCCAATCGGACAGATCAGGCGGTGCGCTTCTGCCGCCGGGTCGGTCTCGCGCGCAAAGCGCTCGAACCGCGCGCGCTTGGTCTTCGAACCAATCAGCCCGACATAAGCCGCATCACCGCGGCGCAGGGCGGCCAGTGTCAGCAGGAAATCCAGCCCATGGTCATGCGTCGTCACGATATAGGCACTTTGCGGGGGTGCCGCGGCAATCTCGGCCTCTGGCAGAGGGGTCAGACGGGTCTCCACCGGCGCGATGATCTTCGCCAACTCCGCAGCACGCGGATCGACAAGCAGCACGCGCCAGGGCAGGGGGGCCATCATCTCGGCCAGGGCCCGACCCACATGGCCCGCGCCAAGGATCAGCACTTGCGGATGGGGTGCTTCCAGCCGCGCCAGATGTGCCGAGCGTTGCGCCGCACTCAGCCGGGTCAGCGCCACCCGCACCTGCCCGCCGCAGCATTGCCCGATGGCGGGCCCGAGCGAGAGGTCCATCTGGTCGCGCATCATGCCCGCGATCAGCACTTCGCGGGCACGCTCGATCGCGCGGAATTCGACTTGCCCGCCGCCGATCGTGCCCGCGCAGCCTGTCGCGGTGATGAACATCTCGGCCCCGGCCTCGCGCGGGGACGAGCCCTGGACGCGGGTGATCTGCGCATGAATAACCGCGGCCTCGCCGCTCAGTATCTCGCGCGCGCCCCTCATCCGCGCAGCCGCTCCACGGCCATCAGCACGCGCTCGGGCGTGGCGGGCGCGTCCAGCCTCGGGCATTCGCGATAATCGGCGACCGAAGCGATGGCCATGGAAATCGCCTCGAACACCGAGATCGGCAGCATGAAGGGCGGCTCGCCCACGGCCTTGGAGCGTTTGATCGTGGGTTTCGCATTCTCTGACCAGTCGGCCAGCCGCACATTGAAGATGCGCGGACGGTCCGAGGCGAGCGGGATCTTGTAGGTCGAAGGCGCATGGGTGCGCAGCCGTCCCTTGTCGTCCCACCACAATTCCTCGGAGGTGAGCCACCCCATCCCCTGCACGAAGGCCCCTTCGACCTGCCCCAGATCGAGCGCGGGGTTCAGCGAGCGTCCCACATCATGCAGCACATCGGCGCGGTCGACGCGGGTCTCGCCGGTCAGCGTGTCGATGCTGACTTCGGCGCAGGCGGCACCATAAGCGTAGTAGTAAAAGGGCTGGCCGCGCCCGGTCGCGCGGTCCCAGTGGATCTCGGGTGTCTTGTAGAAGCCTGCTGCAGAGAGTTGCACGCGAGCCATATAGGCGGCGCGAATGAAGGCCTCGAAGGGCATGATTTGCGTGCCCACGGCGACGCGACCGGGCAGGAACTGCACCGACTCAGGCGCGACATTCCAGTGTTCCGCAGCAAACCCCACCAGCCGCGCCTTGATCTGGTTGCAGGCGTCGAGCGCGGCCATACCATTGAGATCACTACCAGAACTCGCCGCCGTGGCCGAAGTGTTCGGCACTTTTTCGGTCGTGGTCTTGGTGATCTTGATGCGGTCAATATCGCATTGGAACGCATCGGCCACCACCTGCGCCACCTTCGTATAGAGCCCTTGCCCCATCTCGGTGCCGCCATGGTTCAGATGGATCGAGCCGTCATTATAGACATGCACCAGCGCACCGGCCTGATTGTACCATGTCGCGGTAAAGCTGATCCCGAACTTGACCGGTGTCAGCGCGATGCCCTTGCGGATGACGCCCTTTGCCGCGTTGAACTCCAGCACGCGCGCACGGCGAGCCTGATAGTCGCATGAGGTTTCCAACTCATCGACCAGCCGGCCCAGGATATTGTCCTCGACTGTCTGGTGATAGGGCGTCACGTCTCCCCTCTCGCCGTAGAAATTCGCGCGGCGGATCTCCAGCGGGTCGCGGCCCAGCGCATAGGCGACTTCCTCGATCATCCGCTCTGCCGCGATCACGCCTTGCGGGCCGCCGAAGCCGCGAAAGGCGGTGTTGCTGACGGAGTTGGTCTTCAGGGGGCGCGAGCGCAGGCGCACATCAGGGTAGAAATAGGCGTTGTCGGCATGAAAGAGCGCGCGGTCGGTGACGGGGCCCGACAGGTCCGCCGACCAGCCGCAGCGTGCGGCGAACACCCCATCGACGGCCAGAATCCGGCCCTGATCGTCAAAGCCCAGATCATAATCGATGCGGAAATCATGGCGCTTGCCGGTGATCTCCATGTCCTGATCGCGGTCGGGGCGCAGCTTGACCGCGCGGCCCAGTTTTTTCGCTGCGAGCGCCGACACCACGCAGAAAAGGTTCATCTGCGTTTCCTTGCCGCCGAAACCGCCCCCCATGCGGCGCACATTCACCACCACGGCATTCGCGGGCACGCCGAGTGCATGGGCGACCATGTGCTGCGCCTCGGAAGGGTGCTGGGTGGAGGCGAAGAGCGTCACCTCGTCATCCTCGCCCGGAATGGCCATCGCGATCTGACCTTCGAGATACATATGGTCCTGTCCGCCAACACGCATCCGGCCCTGGATGCGGTGGGGGGCGGTGGCCAGCGCGGGGTCGGGGTCACCGCGCTGTAGGGTGAGGGGAGCGGTTACGTCTGGGTAGGCAGCCGCATCGGCGGCGTCGATATCGGTGGCATGGGGCAGGGGGGCGTAGTCGATTTTCGCGAGCCCGCAGGCGCGGCGGGCAAGGTCGCGGGTCTCGGCCACGACAGCGAAAATGGGCTGGCCGTGATACTGCACCAGATCATCCGTGAAGACGGGCTCGTCATGCAGACCTGTGGGCGAGACATCATTTTCGCCGGGGATATCGGCAGCGGTCAGGACAGTGATCACACCGGGGGCGGCGCGGACAGGGGCGAGATCCAACGACGTGATTCGACCATGGGCGATGCTCGCACCGCCAAGATAGGCATGGAGCGTGCCTGCGGGCTCGATAATGTCGTCCGTGTATTCGGCGCGGCCGGTGACATGCTTGATGGCGCTGTCATGGATCAGGCTGTCATGGGCGGCGCCCCGGATGCGCGGGTCGTCTTTCATAGCGCGTCCTCCAATGCGGCGGTTTCGCCTTGGGTCTCAAACCAGAAGCGGCGGAGCAGGTTCTGGCTTGCGCGCATGCGGTAATCGGCCGAGGCGCGCATGTCGGAAAGGGGGGTGAAATCCTGCGGGAGGGCTCTGGCGGCGGCTTCCAGTGTGTCCACGGTAAAGGGCTGGCCGATAAGCGCGGCTTCGGCTTGCGTGGCCCGCTTCGGCGTCGCCGCCATGCCGCCGAAGGCGAGGCGGGCCTCCGAGATGGTGCCTTCCTCGATTGTGAGCGCGATGCCAAGGGCCACAGCGGAAATATCCTCATCCCGGCGTTTGGAGAGCTTGTAAGCTGCATGGAGCGTGTCGGGGCGGGGTTTGGGCAGGATGATTTCCTCGACGAATTCGCCGGGCGCGCGGTCCTGCTTGCCATAGTCGATGAACAAATCCTCCAGCGGGATCTCGCGCCGCGCGGCTCCCTTGCGCAGCACCAGCCGCGCGCCCAGCGCGATGAAGGGAGGCGGCGTGTCGCCGATGGGCGAGCCATTGGCGATATTGCCTCCCAGCGTGCCCATGGCGCGGACCTGCCAGCCGGCGATGCGGTCCCAATAGCGGGCGAGATGGGGGAAATGCGCGAGAAGCGGCGCGCGGGCTTCCTCATAGCTGACCATGGCACCGAGGTGCAGCGCGTCCTTGGTCTCGCGCACCTGCCGCAACCCGTCCAGATGGTTGATGAATACCGCCAGCGGTATGTCGCGCAGGAATTTCGTGACCCAAAGCCCGACATCGGTTGCGCCCGCGACTATGCGCGCGTCGGGATAGGCTGTGAGCACATCGGCCAGATCATCGACCGAAGCGGGCAGGATCGCGCGATTCTCGCCCTTCGCCACCTCGACCTGCGCACCGTCCTGCCACCTGGCGAGTGTTTCGGCAACCTGCGCGCGTTCCTCCATGAGCGGGTCGGTGGTGCCGTAATCGCCCATCGCAAGCCCCGCCCGGATGATCGGCGCATATCCGGTGCAGCGGCAGAGATTGCCTTGCAGCGCGGTCTCGATCTGCGCCTCGGTCGGGTGCGGGGTTACCATCCAGAGCGCATAGAGCGCCATAACGAAACCCGGCGTGCAGAAGCCGCACTGGCTGGCGTGATGCTCGACCATGGCGCGCTGCACCGGGTGCAGGCCCCCGTCAGTGCCGCGCAGATGCTCGACCGTCACCACATGGCAGCCATCGCAGGAGGCGAGCGCGCGGATGCAGGCATTCACCGGCGCGTATTCCAGCCCCCGGAGCCCCAGCCGCCCCACCAGCACCGTGCAGGCCCCGCAATCGCCCTCGGCGCAGCCTTCCTTGGTGCCGCGCAGGCGTTGATCGAGGCGCAGATGGTCCAGCAGCATATCGGTGGCCGCAACCTGCGTCTGATGCACAGGGCGGTCATTGAGCAGAAAGCGGATTTCGCGGCGTGGTGTCATGGGGCCTCACCAGATGGTCTGCACTGAATATAGCAGAAACATACTCCAAGGCACTTTCAACAGAAGAGGTGTAACCGGCAGAGTGTTTCAACGCAGCGTTGGTAATCCTGCCGCAAAGCTGTGCAATATTGGTGCATGGGAGGAGACCATGTCCTATCTCGAATCATTGCGGGTCTTCGTGCGGGTCAGCGAGTTGGGCTCGATCACCTCGGGCGGGCGCGATCTGCGGCTGACTCCCGCCGTGGCCAGCAAGCGGATCAAGGAGTTGGAAGCGCGGCTGGGGGTGCGGCTCTTTAACCGCACCACGCGCAAGCTGACCCCGACCGAAATCGGGCGCGATTTCTATGAACATGCGCGCCGGGTCATCGCGGCGCTCGAAGATGCCGAGGCCGCCGTGGCGGGGCTCTCGGGGCGGCCGCGCGGCACGATCCGGGTGACGGCACCGCTGGGCGTGGGGCGGCGGGTCATCGCGCCGCTGTCGCAGCAGTTCCAGCGCGACTATCCCGAGATCTCGATCAATCTGCGCCTGTCGGATCGGAAGGTGGATATTCTCGAAGACCAGATCGACATGGCCTTCGTGCTGGGCGTGCTGCCCGAATCAAGCCTCAAGCAGCGCAAGATCATGGATGCGCCGCGCGTGCTGGCAGCGAGCCCGGATTATCTGGCGCAGCGAGGCGTGCCGCGAATCCCTGAGGATCTGAAGGCTCATGACTGCCTGTTGCTGCGCTACCCGCGCTCGCCGGAATATTCCTGGACGCTCCAGACGCCGGAGGGCAATCTGCGGCTCGACCTGAGTGGCCCGCTCGATTGTGATGATGCGGGAGTGCTGGTCGATTGGGCGCGGGCCGGGGGCGGGATCGTGAATCGCCCGCGGTTCGAACTGGCGCAGGCTCTGGCCTCGGGCGAGTTGGTCGAGCTTCTGCCCGAGACACCGCCTGTGCCCGCCGTGCTGGCCTGTCTCTATCCACATCGCCGCCAGCAAGACCCCAAGATCCGGCTCTTCGCCGATTTCATGGTGCGCGCCTGCCGGTCCGCGCTGGTGTAGGCGGGTGAGAGCGGATAATGGCGGCCCGTACACTCAGATCAGGTCGATATGGCTGCCAAGCGTGGCCAGATCAGATACTCCGGCAAGCGTCAGCATATCGCCGCCGCCGAAATTCATCACGGTCTGTCCGCCCTGCACATTCGCAAAGCTGTTAAGCACCTCCGCCTCGGTCAGGCCCCCGCCCCAGAGGTCCTGATCAAGCTCGAGCCGGTCATTGTCGCTGAAGGTGAAATCAAGGATAAGTGCGGTCTCATCCCCGGCCATGAAGATGAAGATATCCGCCCCGCTGCCGCCGAACATCGTGTCATCGCCGGGGCCACCATGCAGCACGTCATCGCCCGGCCCACCATGGAGGTAATCATTCCCCGCACCGCCGAAGA
>SLJW01000154.1 GCA_007134865.1 Paracoccaceae bacterium
CACCGCGCAATTCGCTCATGCTCGAAATATCTGCGAGATTGAGGAAGGTCTCATTGGCCTCGAGAATATTGCCATCGCGATCGGCGAAGACCATCCCGTCAGGGCCACGATAGAAAAGCTGCCGCAGATTCGCGACCAAGCGTCCATCGGCAACGGATCCGAACTCGGGGTCGGTCAGGCGCACCAGTATGAGTTGCTCACCGGCGGCGCGGAACAGTTTGGAGCTGAGCAGGAGGTGGCGTTGCAAGTCCTTTAATTCGACATCGATCGGCGCAGCCGATTCGAGTGCGACATGCGCGGTAAGCGCGGTAATCAGACCCGTCTTGCCCTGACTGACAAAGCGATCCGCAAACAACTTATCGAGCAGATCCGCACGAGCGGCCCCAAAAAGCGAGGCCGCGTTGTGATTGATATCGACAATGCGACCAGTCGTCGCCGAGACCAGCGCAATCGCATCGGATGTGAAATCCATCAACAGCCGATAGCGCGTGTCCATCTCACGCTGCGTTTCGTAATCCTGCTCCAGCGCAATCTGCGCGTTCAACAGTTGTTGTTGCATCTCGATCACGGGCCGCTGGTCCTGCCCGAGAAGAAGCAGGTCGCCACTGGCCTGTATCAGATGCATGGCGTACCGAACCGGGACCGTCGCACCGCTGCGGTCCTTGTGCTCGAGTTCGATCCAGCGGAACGGCACTGCCTCGCCACGGGCGGCACGCTGTTGCAGATCGGAGTAGCGCTGTTCGAATCTGCGCTGGGATTCACTGTCCAGAAAGGCTGCAAACTCCATGCCGACCATGCTCTTCACATAATCCGCAAAGGAAGAAGGCTGGCGCGACCTTGCGACGGTGACGACGCGATCCGCATCCAGCGTCAGCGAATAATCGGCAAGAGCCGAAGCGACCGATGAGACTACCGGATCCTGCAAGATGGGGTCTTTCCCATGCGTTCGGATATTCGTTTCATCATTCGACACGCTCGGCCCGCTCCTTATGACGGCCCGCAGGAGACCGCATATCTAGTCCAGACAGATCATTCGGCAGCGTAGTGTCTGACCTGATTTCCCATGAGAGCTAGCGCCTCTGGGATGTTGGACGTTGCAAGATTTGCCCCAACCAGGGCCGCAAGCTCGCTTGAACTCATAACCTGCCCCATCTCTGCCACGATGCCGCCGCCACAAACCACGGGCACATCCCCTCCGATATCTCCGCGGATGGTCTTTATCAAATCGCCGCAAGACGCAAGGTTTGATCGGTTCGACAGTGACACAAAAACCGCAGAAAAGCGGTTTTCCTTTAGAAGTCTTTGCATTTCGAGAGGACCGGGTACGAAGGCCACCTTCACCGAGACACCCATCCGGCGCATTTGATTTGCAGCGATCATCGCGCCCAAGGTGTGCTGCTCGCCGGCGGGCAGAGTCAGAAGGACACAGTGCCCGACCCTCTGCCCGGCGCGATCCGAAGCCCAGGCGCGGCCCATCTCACGCAGCAACACCTGCAGGCGCGACAGCGCGATCGATGTCTGCAGGATGTCGAATTCACACTCGTGCCACTCCGCGCCGATCCAGTCGATCGCTGCCGGAAAATAGATGTCGATCACCTGTTCGGCCGATATTCCGCGATGCTTCATTTCTGCATAAAGCGTCGACAGCGCCGTCTGCTCGCCACAACGGGAATGCCGTATCAACAGGTCCAGAACGTCGCTTTGCGGTTTGCCGGTCTCGATTCGATCGCTTCGTGTCAGTTCAGAGACAACGCGCATCGCGAATTTCGTGAGGACCGCATTGGTTGGTCGGCGCCGGAATTCATGCATATGGATAAGACTGTCCATGGCTCCCCACTATCCCCCGTAGCAGTTATTCGACGTTTGTACCGGCGGCGTCTCCATATCGACTCGCCATGGCATGAAGCACGTATAAGCGTCGCAGCATTGGGGACGAATGTCAAAAGAAACTTACACCTCTGGTCGCATCAATCGGCCTCGCGCGATAGCCGAGTGAAATACTCCAACTATTATTGACTATTCTGCTCCATGCACAAAGCCGGGATGTAAAAAATTCTTGCCGCCCTACCACGACAATAGTGTAAATTATAATTGACACTTTGCTCTGTCCAGCGCTAAGCTTTGTTCAAGAATCGCGTTTTGGGGGCTGCCACATGGGCAGAAAGACAATCCACAAGCCACTTTACACGCCCGAGCAACGCCGCATCCGCGACGCCTCGCGCTGGACGCTGGTGCAAGGCATTCTGGCGCCCGTCCAGTTTGTCATCTGCATCGTGTCTGCCGTGCTGGTAATTCGCTTTCTGATGACCGGAGAGGGTTATATCGCCGCAACTGTCTCGATCCTGCTCAAGACGCTGGCGCTCTACACCATCATGGTCACTGGTGCGATCTGGGAGAAGGAAGTCTTCGGCCAATACCTTCTGGCCGAACCCTTCTTCTGGGAGGATATGGTCAGCTTCGCCGTCATCGCGCTGCATACGCTGTATCTGGCAGCGCTGTTCGGCGGTTTCATGACACCCGATCAACTCATGATTCTCGCGCTGGTGGCCTATGCCATCTACGTCGTCAACGCCATCCAGTTCCTCTGGAAGCTGCGCATGGCACGACTCAGCTCACCCCAAGAGACCGAGGTCCTTGCATGACATCTCTGCCACAGAATGGCTGCCGCACCACCCCTGTCCTGCGCGAGCGCGGTCAGCGCGAGGTCTTCTGCGGCCTGACCGGTATCATCTGGCTGCACCGCAAGATGCAGGATGCCTTCTTCCTGGTTGTCGGCTCGCGCACATGTGCGCATCTTCTGCAATCGGCTGCCGGCGTGATGATTTTCGCAGAGCCGCGTTTCGGCACTGCAATTCTTGAGGAAAAAGACCTCGCCGGCATGGCGGATGCCAATGCCGAACTGGACCGCGAAGTCGCCCGCCTGCTCGAGCGCCGCCCAGATATCCGGCAATTGTTCCTCGTGGGCTCCTGCCCCTCCGAGGTGATCAAGCTCGACCTGTCGCGCGCTGCCGAGCGCCTCAGCGCGATCCATGGGCCCGCTGTTCGTGTGCTAAATTTCTCGGGATCGGGAATCGAGACCACCTTCACCGAGGGCGAGGATGCCTGTCTCGCCTCGATGGTGCCGGCCCTGCCAAAAACTCAGGAAAAAGAACTGCTTATGGTTGGCGCCTTGCCTGATGTGGTTGAAGATCAGGCGCTGGATCTGCTGGCGCAGATTGGGGTCGGCCCTGTCCGCTGCCTGCCTGCCAAGCGCGCCGAACTCGACCCTGCCATCGGACCCAACACCCGCTATGCGCTTACACAGCCTTTTCTCGGAGACACTCACGCCGCCCTGCAACGCCGCGGCGCGCAAATCATCAATGCGCCTTTCCCCTTTGGCGCCGAAGGCACCACCCTCTGGCTCAAGGCCGTCGCTGCGGAATTTGGGATCGGTCCTGAGAAGGTCGATGAGGTTGTGGCCGCGCCGCGCGCTCGAGCAGAAAAGGCCATCGCTGCCGCCGCCAGCACTCTCAAGGGCAAGCGCATCTTCTTCATGCCTGACAGTCAGCTTGAGATCCCGCTCGCCCGGTTCCTCACGCGCGAATGCGGGATGGAAGCAATCGAGATCTCTACGCCATACCTTCATACGGATATCCACGGCCCCGAACTCGACCTGATCGCCCAAGGGCCGGTCATTTCCGAGGGCCAGGACGTCGACCTGCAACTCGACCGTGTGCGCGCTTCACGTCCTGATCTGACCGTCTGCGGCCTTGGCCTTGCCAACCCGCTCGAAGCCGAAGGTCTGGCCACAAAATGGGCAATCGAGCTCGTGTTCACACCTGTCCATTTCTTTGAGCAGGCCGGCGATCTGGCAGGCCTCTTCGCGCGCCCTCTGCGCCGCCGCGCCATCCTTGCGGCGCAACATCCCAACCGGATGGAGGCCGCTGAATGACTCGCCTCATTTTCTTGCCGAAAATACTCAATATCCGGAGTCTGCCATGAAGCTCGCCGTCTGGACCTATGAAGGCCCGCCCCATGTCGGCGCGATGCGCGTCGCCACCGGTATGCGCGACCTGCATATGGTGCTGCACGCACCACAGGGCGACACCTATGCCGACCTGCTTTTCACCATGATCGAGCGCCGCGACCACCGCCCGCCGGTCAGCTACACCACATTTCAGGCACGCGATCTGGGCGCCGACACAGCCGGGCTCTTCATGCAATCAGCGCGCGATGCGCATGAGCGGTTCAAGCCCGAGGCGCTGCTCGTCACCGCCTCCTGCACCGCTGAGTTGATCCAGGACGACCCCGGCGGTCTGGCCGAAACCATGGGTCTGCCGGTGCCAGTCATCCCGCTGGAACTTCCGAGTTACCAGCGAAAGGAGAATTTCGGCTGCGACGAGGCGTTCTTGCAGCTCTGCCGCGCGCTGGCCCGCCCGATGGAGCGCACGGCCCGCGTCACCTGCAACATCTTGGGCCCGACAGCGCTTGGCTTCCGGCACCGCGACGATCTGCAGGAGATCACTGGGCTGTTGTCCGAGATGGGTATTGAAGTCAATGTCGCGGCGCCAATGGGCGCGAGCCCTTCAGATATTGCGCGCATGGGGCAGGCGCATTTCAACGTGCTGCTCTACCCGGAAACTGCCGAATCGGCGGCGCGCTGGCTGGAGCGCGACCACGGCCAGCCCTTCACCAAAACCATCCCGATCGGGGCCATTGCCACGCGCGCCTTCATTGAGGAAGTGCGTGCGCTATCGGGCAGCACGCTGCCGGTCGACGAGTCTCGCCTGCGCATGCCCTGGTGGGCGGCCAGTGTCGATTCCACCTATCTGACCGGCAAGCGCGTCTTCCTGTTCGGCGACGGAACCCATGTCATGGCGGCGGCCAAAGTCGCGCGCGACGAGATGGGCTTCGAGGTCTGCGGCATGGGCTGCTACAACCGCGAACAGGCCCGTCCGCTGCGTGCGCTGGCCAAGGAATTCGGCCTCACCGCTCTGATAACCGACGATTATCTCGAGGTCGAACGCGCCATCGAGGAAGCCGCGCCCGAGATGATCCTCGGCACCCAGATGGAACGGCATATAGGCAAGCGTCTGGGCATCCCCTGCGCCGTTATTTCGGCGCCCGTCCATGTGCAGGATTTCCCCGCTCGCTTTTCGCCCCAGATGGGGTTTGAGGGCGCGAATGTCCTGTTCGATACCTGGGTCCATCCATTGGTCATGGGCCTCGAAGAACATCTCCTCGCGATGTTCCGCGAGGATTTCGAATTCCACGATGAAGCTGGCCCTTCGCATCACGGCCACAAGGCACAGATCCGCGACCTCGGGGTGCCGGTCGCGCCAGCGGCCGCGGCGGAAGGGGGCTCGACGCCCCCGACCGCCGCCCTTCCATCCGCTGATAACGTGATCTGGCTGACCTGCGCGGAACGCGAGTTGAAGAAGATTCCCTTTTTCGTTCGCGGCAAGGCGCGGCGCAACACCGAAAAATTCGCCTCAGAGAAAGGCCTTCACGAGATTTCCGTCGATACCCTCTACGAGGCCAAAGCCCACTATGCTCGATAGTCAGCACATCCAGCCCAAGCCTTATCGCTTCGTGGTCGTGACGCTCGACGCCCATGCCGCGGGTCCTGCAAGTCGCGTTCTGCCACGTTTGCGCGCCGATTTTCCGGGGCTTGAGGTCTCGATCCACGCTGCAGCCGAGTGGGCAGAGAACCCGACAGCATTGGCCGAGGCCAAGGCCGCCATCAATGCCGCCGATATCGTCGTGGCGAACCTCCTGTTCATTGAAGAGCACGTCACTGCTTGCCTGCCCGAATTGCAGGGGGCCCGCGAGCGCTGCGATGCCTTTGTCGGTGTGATCGCCGATCCACAGATCGTGAAACTCACGAAGATGGGCGATCTCGATATGGCAAAACCGGCCTCCGGCATCGCCAAGATCATGAAGAAACTGCGCGGTGGGGGCGATAAGTCGAAGCCCGCAAGCGGCGAAAAGCAGATGAGCCTCTTGCGGCGCCTGCCTAAGATCCTGCGGTTCATTCCCGGCAAGGCGCAGGATCTGCGCGCCTGGTTCCTGTCCATGCAATACTGGCTCGGCGGCTCAGACGACAATATCGAGGCGATGATGCGCTTCCTGATTGCGCGTTATGCCGACCGCCCCGAATGGCGAGAGGTCAGAGCCGCCGCTCCAATCGACTACCCCGAGGTCGGGCTCTACCACCCCGACCTGCCGGACCGCATCACCACCGACGCGAGTGCTTTGCCCCGCCCTGCGGGTGCCACGGGCACTGTCGGACTGTTACTCATGCGCTCCTACATCCTTGCTTCGGACACCGCGCATTACGACAGCGTGATCCGGGCGCTCGAAGCCAGGGGCCTTGCCGTCGTTCCGGCCTTTGCCGGGGGTTTGGACGGTCGCCCGGCAATTGCCGAATATCATCATGGCAAGATCGATGCTCTGCTGTCGCTGACGGGCTTCAGCCTGGTGGGTGGCCCGGCCTATAATGACAGCCGCGCCGCGGTCGAGACGCTCAGCGCGCTGAACGTCCCCTACATGGTCGCGCATCCGCTGGAGTTTCAGACCCTTGGCCAATGGGCCGCTTCGGCCACTGGCCTTGGCCCGGTCGAGACTACGATGTTGATCGCCTTGCCCGAGATCGACGGTGCAACCTCGCCCACGGTCTATGGCGGGCGTCACGGGGCAGAGAAATGCACCGGCTGCCAGCACCAGTGCCATGTAGACAGCACCACCCGCGCAATGGCGCCCTGCCACGAGCGGATCACCTCGCTCGCCGAAAAACTGGCCCGCACGGTCGCCCTGCGCCGCAAGGAGAATGCCGAGAAGAAGGTCGGTATCGTCCTCTTCGGCTTTCCGCCCAACGCGGGCGCAGTGGGCACTGCGGCCTATCTCGATGTGTTCGAAAGCCTCTACAACACGCTCACCCGCATGAAGGCCGAGGGCTATACGCTCGATCTGCCCGACTCGAGCGACGCGCTGCGCGATGCCGTGCTCAAGGGCAACGCTGCACAGCACGGGCAAGAGGCCAATGTCGCCGCCCATGTGAGCGCTGACGAGATGGTAAAGAACTGCCCGCCGCTGTCGGTCATTGAGTCCGTCTGGGGCCCGGCACCCGGGCGCATCCAGTCCGACGGGCGCGGGGTGTTCATCCTGGGCGCGCAGCTTGGCAATGTCTTTGTCGGCGTGCAGCCAACTTTCGGCTACGAAGGCGACCCGATGCGGCTGCTGTTCGAAAAGGGCTTCGCGCCGACCCACGCCTTCACCCAGTTCTATCTGTGGCTGCGCAACACTTGGCAGGCCGATGTGGTGCTGCATTTCGGCATGCACGGCGCGCTGGAATTCATGCCCGGCAAGCAGGCCGGAATGGGCGCGCGCGACTGGCCCGACAGGCTCATCGGCGAGATGCCGAATATCTACCTTTATGCCGCCAACAACCCCTCCGAGGCCTCATTGGCCAAGCGCCGCTCGGGCGCGGTGACGGTCACGCATCTGACCCCGCCGGTGGCACAGTCCGGGCTCTACAAGGGCCTGCAGGAGTTGAAGGATTCGCTGGCGCGCTGGCGCCGGATGGAGGCCGATGACCCGGCCCGCGACGAGTTGGAGACGCTGATCGCCGAACAGGCGCAAGCGGTTGACCTGTCTGGTACACCTGACTCGCTCTGGGTCCGGCTGCTGGAATGCGAAGACGCGCTGATCCCCGAGGGTCTGCACATTGTCGGTCGGAAGCTGGATGCCAACGCCCGCGCAAATCTGCTGGAGAATGTGGACGCTACCGAAGAGCAGCGCGCCGCCATGGACGCAGCGCTCCAGGAAGACGGCGAATTGACCGGGCTGATGCGGGCGCTGAGCGCCGAATTCATCGCCCCTGTCCCGGGCGGCGACCTGATCCGCTCACCCGAAATCCTGCCCACGGGGCGCAACATTCACGCGTTTGACCCGTTCCGCATGCCCACCGCCTTTGCCCTGCGAGAGGGCGCCGTCCAGGCGAGCAAGCTACTGCAGGCGCATGCCACGTTGCCGCGCTCGGTCGCGATGGTGCTCTGGGGGTCGGACAACATCAAATCCGATGGCGGGCCGATCGCGCAGGCGCTGGCGCTGATCGGCGCGACCCCGCGGTTCGACGCCTATGGCCGGCTGTCAGGCGCCGACCTGATCCCGCTTTCGGAGCTTGGCCGCCCTCGTATCGATGTGGTGATGACCCTTTCAGGGATCTTCCGCGACCTGCTGCCGCTGCAGACCCGGCTCCTGGCCGAGGCCGCCTACAAGGCCGCCATGGCCGATGAGCCCGAAGCGCAGAATTTCATCCGCGCCCACGCGTTGCAGACCGCGCGCGATCTGGGCGTCGATCTGGAGACAGCCGCGCTGCGCGTGTTCTCCAATGCCGAAGGCGCTTACGGGTCGAACGTCAATGCGTTGGTGGACAGCTCTGCCTTTGGTGACGAAGACGAATTGGCCGATGCTTACCAGACCCGGAAGGGCTTCGCCTATGGAGTTAACGGCAAGCCGGTGGCACAGCCGGAACTTCTGAAAGCGACGTTGAAGAATGTCGATCTGGCCTACCAGAACCTCGAATCGGTCGAACTGGGTGTCACCACTGTGGACCATTACTTCGACACGCTGGGCGGGATTGCACGCGCCGTGAAACGCGCGCGGGGCCAGGAAACCCCGGTCTATATCGGCGATCAGACCCGCGGCGCGGGCAAGGTCCGCACGCTCAAGGAACAGATCGCGCTGGAAACCCGCTCGCGCGCGCTGAACCCAAAATTCTACGAGGCGCTGCTGACCCACAAGGCCGAGGGCGTGCGCCAGATCGAGGCGCAGGTGACCAACACGCTGGGCTGGTCGGCGACCACCGGCAATGTGGAGCCCTGGGTCTATCAGCGCCTCTCCGAGACATTCGTGCTGGACGAGGCCATGCGCCGCCGTCTGGCCGCGTTGAACCCGCAGGCCAGCGCGCGGCTGGCCGGGCGGCTGATCGAAGCCTCCGAGCGCAACTACTGGGCGCCGGATGCGGCGACGCTGGCCGCGTTGCAGGACGCCGCCGATGAGATCGAAGACCGTGTCGAAGGGATTGCCGCCGAATGAGCAGGACCGCGACCATAGCACTCCGTGGAAATGCCGGGGAGACAGCCTCCCGGCGTCCGCGGAGTATTTCCACCAAGATGAAGGGAATGAAGGCATGAGCCCCAAAGACGAAATACCGGTCCTGAAGGGCCAAGACGGTGAAGGATCGGTGCAGGTGCACATGGACCCGGCGCAGAAGATCGAAGGCGCAAAGGTGTTTTCGGTCTATGGCAAGGGCGGCATCGGCAAGTCGACCACCAGCTCCAACCTGTCGGCGGCCTTTGCAGCGCAGGGAAAGCGGGTGCTGCAGATCGGCTGCGATCCGAAGCATGACAGCACTTTCACCCTGACCGGGCAATTGCAGCCCACGGTGATCGACATCCTCAAGGAGGTCGATTTCCATGCCGAGGAGTTGCGGGCCGAGGATTTTGTCACCGAAGGCTGGGGTGGCGTGATGTGCGTGGAAGCAGGCGGGCCGCCTGCGGGCACCGGCTGCGGCGGCTATGTGGTGGGCCAGACGGTGAAGCTGCTGAAACAGCACCACCTGCTGGAAGACACCGATGTGGTGATCTTCGACGTGCTCGGCGATGTTGTCTGCGGCGGCTTTGCAGCCCCCCTGCAGCACGCCGACCGGGCGGTGATCGTTACCGCCAACGACTTCGACTCGATCTACGCCATGAACCGGATCATCGCCGCCGTGCAGGCAAAATCGGCCAATTACAAGGTCCGGCTGGCAGGCTGCATCGCCAACCGCTCGCGCGAGACGGACGAGGTGGATCGCTTCTGCGGCAAGGTCGGCTTCAAGCGCATCGGGCACATGCCCGATGTGGACGCGATCCGCCGCTCGCGGCTGAAGAAGA
>SLJW01000051.1 GCA_007134865.1 Paracoccaceae bacterium
GCTCGGCCTGCCGCAGCGCCGCCGCACCGGGGGAGCCGGGCGCGAAACTGGCGCAGAGCATGTCCGAAAACTCCTGCGGTTTCTGATAGTAGAACTCGGAAAACAGCTTCAGTGCCGCCTCGCGCCGTGCCGCCGGGTCATTGGTGCGGCGCACCATGTGCTGCATTTCGGGCGTTTTGTCATGCGGGCCGGTCTTGTTCATCACCGTGATGATGGTGCCCAGGCTCTCGCCGCCCCCATCGGGCAGCACATCGGGCATGATGCCGGGGCCGGGTCGGCCCAGATCCTCGCGCATCATCATCTGGCGGACGCGGCATTGCCAGCGCAGAAAGGCCAGGCGCAGTGCCCCTGCGGCACTTTCTGCGGGCGGGGCGGGTTGGGGCCAGAGCATCTGGCGCGCCTGTTCGCTCATCTAACCTCCGTCGGGCGAGCGGGGCGCGAGGCCCCGCCGCTCATGTTCAGAACTTCATATAGGCCTTGCGCAATTCCACAAGCGGGTGTCGATCGGACATCTGGAACTTGATCAGCAATTCACGCGCGATCATGTCACGGTCCTGCTGGTTGTCGGGCAGCTCGATACTGTCGGGGACGCGCACCCAGCCGTTGATGTTGCGGTCGAACACCGCCGGGTGCCCTTCCTCATAGCCCATATGCACGTCTTCCAGCCAGTTCAGGTCATCCCAGCCCATCACCTCGATATATTTCTGCAGAAACGGTGTCAGGCGGGTATAGTCAGGAACCAGATTCACATCGTAGCGATAGCCAATATGCTGGCCGATCTCCTTTTCACGCTCGGAGACCAGGCCATCGGCGTCCTTCAGGAACTGATCCACATCGGTGATTTCAGAGCCGCGATATTGCGTGCCTGCCATGTTATTCTCCCTTCACTTGCCTGCAACGATCACAGGTGGTGATAATCATCCACGCCCACAGTGTAATTGGTGCCTGCCAGCGGCACGGCGGCCATGGCCGAAGCCTCCATCGTCAGCGCGGCCAGATCCTCGGGCTCCAGACTGTGGATATTGGTCTTGCCGCAGGCGCGGGCGAACAATTGCGCCTCGATGGTCAGCGTGTGCAGGAAGTTGTAGACCCGCTCGGCTGCCTCGTCGGGGTTGAGGCGCGCGCGCAGCTTGGGATCCTGCGTCGCCACACCCACCGGGCAGCGGCCCGTGTGGCAGTGATAGCAGTAGCCCGGCTCGACCCCCATCTCGGCCTCGAAATCGGCCTCGGGGATGTCCTTGTTGCAGTTGAGCGCCATCATCACCGAATGGCCCAGCGCGATGGCATCCGCACCCAGCGCAATCGCCTTGGCCACATCGGCGCCGTTGCGGATACCGCCTGCGTAGATCAGGCTGATCTCGCCGCGCTTGCCCAGATCGTCGATCGCCTTGCGCGCCTGCCGGATCGCCGCCATGCCGGGCACGCCGGTATCCTCGGTCGCAAGGTGTGGCCCGGCGCCGGTGCCGCCCTCCATCCCGTCGATATAGATCGAGTCGGGGTCGCATTTCACCGCCATGCGCACGTCGTCATAGACCCGCGCCGCACCCAGCTTGAGCTGGATCGGGATCTGCCAATCGGTGGCTTCGCGGATTTCCTGGATTTTCAGCGCCAGATCGTCCGGGCCCAGCCAGTCCGGGTGCCGCGCAGGGGAACGCTGGTCGATGCCCGCAGGCAGCGAGCGCATCTCGGCCACCTGATCGGTGACCTTCTGGCCCATCAGGTGCCCGCCAAGCCCGACCTTGCAGCCTTGTCCGATGAAGAATTCGCAGCCATCGGCCAACACCAGATGGTGCGGGTTGAAGCCGTAGCGCGACTGGATGCACTGATAGAACCACTTGGTGGAATAGCGCCGTTCATCGGGGATCATGCCACCCTCGCCCGAACAGGTCGCGGTGCCCGCCATGGTCGCGCCGCGTGCCAGCGCGGTCTTGGCCTCGTAGCTCAACGCGCCGAAGCTCATACCGGTAACATAGACCGGGATATCGAGCTCAAGGGGCTTCTTGGCGCGCGGGCCGATGACGGTCTTGGTCTCACATTTCTCGCGGTAGCCTTCGATCACGAAGCGCGTCAGCGTGCCGGGAAGGAAGGTCAGGTCATCCCAATGCGGGATCTTCTTGAACAGCGAGAAGCCGCGCATCCGGTAGCGGCCAAGCTCGGATTTGATGTGAATGTCGTCGATCACATGCGGCGGAAAGATCGAGGAATTGCCCAACCGGTTCGGGTCGCGGCTCAGCGGTTTCTTTGTGCGGGGGATGTCGCCATCTGCCATGGGTCACTCCGTCAAATTCGGTGTCTCTCACCCGCCCCGAGGGATGCCGGAGCGGGCGCGCTGATGCTCAGAGGATCAGCTTTTTCTCGTTCGGTTCCAGATTGTCGTAGTTCCAGAGCTGCTTGCCTGCGACGATCTTGGTGAAATGGTCCACGCCCTTGTCGGGCAAGAGACCGTATTGGCGCAGCTTGCGGGTCAGCCATGCCTTGTCGAGGTCAGTGAGTTCCGCCTCGACCGCGTCCACCCCCAGCGAGCGGATTTCACCGCCCACATAGATGGTGCCGTCATACATCGAGTCGCCGAGGTTCTTGCCCGCGTTGCCGCAGACCACCATGCGCCCACGCTGCATCATGAAGCCCGATAGCGCGCCAGTGTCGCCGCCGACGATGATGGTGCCACCCTTCATATCGATGCCCGTGCGCGAGCCGACCGAACCGCGGCAAACCAGATCGCCACCGCGAATCGCCGCACCGAAGGTGGACCCGGCGTTCTTTTCGATCACCACGGTCCCGGCCATCATGTTCTCGGCGCAGGACCAGCCCACGCGGCCAGTAATCCGCACATTCGGCCCGTCGATCAGCCCGACTCCGAAATAGCCCAGCGAGCCCTCGAAGATCAGGTTCAGCCGGTTGAGGATGCCCACGCCCAGCCCATGCTTGCCGCGCGGGTTCTGGATGACCACTGTGCCGTAGCCCTCGGCCATCAGGTCGCGCAGGCGCTTGTTGACCTCAGTCGTGGTCAGCCCGTCAGCGTCGATCTCGGTGCGCTTGTTGTAGTCGACATCATGCGCCCAGGGATAGGTAAAGCGCTCTTCCTCCGAGGGCTCGAAGAATACCTGCTGGGTGCGCCCGGTGAGCGCCTCGGTGGTCATGCCCATGTCGCGGGCGCGCTGCTCCTGCCCGTCGCCGCGGCTCTCGGCGCTCATGCCTGCCATACTCGAACCTCCTCGTCATAAGGGTCAACCGTATCGATTTCATGAGGAAGGATGGCGCGGATCGCCACCTCCTCGGATGCCATGGCGATCAGGTCATCGCTCTCGTAGAGAACCAGCGGTTTCGCGGCCATGGTATCCTTGGCCATGCCCAACTGGTCCTTGGTTGCCACCAGATAGGTGAACACCCCGTCGATCTCGTCGATGGAACGGCGCAGCGATTCCTCCAGCGTCATGCCATTGGCCAGGTTATGTGCGGTATAGACTGCCAGCAACTCGCTGTCACAATCGGACATGAAGCGATGGCCCCGGCGCTCCATCTCGCGGCGCATGTTCCAGTAATTGGTGATCTGGCCATTATGGACGACACTCACGTCGTTATAGGGAAATGCCCAATAGGGGTGGGCCGAGCGGATATCGACATCGGATTCGGTCGCCATGCGGGTGTGACCGATACCGTGGGTGCCCTTGAAGCCCTGCAGCCTGTATTCCTCGGCCACGCGGGTGGCATCCCCCAGATCCTTGATCAGCTCCAACCCGTTGCCGAAACTCAGGATCTCGGTGCCGTCCACTTCCTCAATATACTTTGCCAACTCTTCGGTGTCGCCATCGTGGCTGAGCACATACCGCACCGCATGAGGCCTGACCCGGTCACGGACCTTGATAACAGCGCCGCGCTCTTCCATCCGGCGTTCGACCTCGGCGATGCGCTCATCGACGACCTTGTCGATGCCGCGGCCCTTGTCCATGTCTTCCTGCTCCGCGGCCTTGAGCCGCAGCACATAATCCCCTTTAACCGGCTCGCCATAGACGGCAAAGCCGGTGCTGTCGGGGCCGCGGTGCTTGAGCGCCTGCAGCATCGCGGTCATTTCCGATCCCACATCGGACCGCTTGCCGCGATGAATCAATCCTGCGATTCCGCACATGTTTCATTGCTCCTGCGTGTTGCGCCGAATGGGGTCATCCCCTCTCCCGGCATACCCCCGCCCCGTTCAGGGCAGGCAATCCATGTAGAAGTCCTTATCCCAGTCGGTGACAGTGGACATGAAGCGCGACCATTCGTCGGACTTGTATTCATGATAGAGGCGATACATCTCGCCAGGCATGCCGCGCTTGACCACCTCGTCCTGTTCCAGCGCCTGCAGCGCCTCGCCCAGGCTCATGGGCAGCTTCTTGACCTGCTTGCCGGCTTCCATCGCTTCATAGATGTTGCGCTCCTCGGGTTCGCCGGGGTCGAGGTTGTTGTCGATCCCGTCATCGGCTGCGGCCAGGATGGTGGCGCCCATCAGATAGGGATTCACCATGCTGTCCACGGAGCGATATTCGAACCGCCCCGGCGCGGAGACCCGCAAGCCAGTGGTGCGGTTCTGGAAACCCCAGTCGGCAAAGACCGGCGCCCAGAACCCGGTATCCCAGAGCCGGCGATAGGAATTCACCGTGGAGCACCCGATCGCTGTCAGCGCGCGCAGGTGGTGCACGATGCCCCCGATTGCTGCCAGCCCGGCCTTGCCCGGCATTTGCGGATCATCGGTATCGGGCATGAAGGTGTTTTCGCCACCCTCCACATACATGTAGTTATCGACTGCGCCGGGCAGGTTGTCCGGATCATTGCCGCAGCGCACGAACCGGTCTTCGCCCCCGCGCCACAGGCTCATGTTGTGATGGCAGCCCGATGCAGAGACCCCCATGAAAGGCTTGGTCATGAAACAAGCGAAAATGCCGTTCTCGCGCGCGACCTGCGCGCAGATCTGGCGATAGGTGGTCAGCCGGTCGGCATTGCGCAGCACATCGTCGAAAGTCCAGTTCAACTCCAACTGGCCCGGCGCGTCCTCATGATCACCCTGGATCATGTCGAGCCCCATCTTGCGGGCATAGCGGATCACCTGCATAGATACGGGGCGCAGACTCTCGAACTGGTCGATATGGTAGCAATAGGGTTTGGAGAAGCCGTCGCGCGGCTTGCCATCCTCGTCGAATTTCAGCCACATCATCTCGGGCTCGGTGCCGACACGCAACTGCAAGCCATTGTGTTTCTTCTGAAACTCCTGATGCAGGCGACGCAGGTTGCCGCGGCAATCGGCGGTCAGGAACGCGCCGGGATCAACCTTTTCTTCGCGGTTGCGGAACAGCGTGCAATAGAAGCGACCAATTTCGGGCGCCCAAGGCAGTTGCATGAATGTTTCAGGCTCGGGAATGCCGATCAGCTCTGCGGCTTCCGGGCCATAACCCAGATATTCGCCGCCACGATTGAGGAAAAGGTTCATCGTGGCACCGTAGACAAGCTGAAACCCCTTCTTGGCCACCCGCTCCCAATGGTCCGACGGGATGCCCTTGCCCATGATCTTTCCGGTCACGGACACGAATTGGAGATAGAGATACTCGATTCCCAATTCGTCGATCTTCTTGCGAACTTCGCGGATCTTCTCGTCGCGGCCGTCGGCCTCTACAAAGGCTTCAAGATCTGTTTCCGGCATATGTCCCTCCTACTGGTCGCCCGGTACTTCCAAGCGAGTGACGCGGTGCGAGCGCTGTCTGCTCCCCTGTCCTTTGTTGGAACCACCTGTTCTGATTCTGGCCTGGCGCGAACCAATCCTCCCGTGTTGAGATGATAGACTGCACCAAATACCAACCAATATGCAACCATTTTTCTCCCTATTTTGACCAGAAGTTTTGGGTTTGGCGCAAGAGAAAATGTCACTATATCTTGAGGGTGATCGTCAGTTATGCAGACGGGCGCGACATTGTGCTGTTCCAAATTGCCGGAGAGTTGCCAGGAATGATGACCGTGAACGCTTCCGATATTGCGACCCATCTCAGGCAGCAAATCTCCTCGGGTCGATTCGCAGCGCAAGATCGCCTGCCGCCGGAACGGGTTCTGGCAGAACAGTATGGCGTGGCACGCGGGACCGTACGGCAGGCGCTGCGCCAGCTTGAGCAGTCGCAATTCGTCGAACGTCGGCCCGGGAGCGGAACCTATGTTACATTCTCAGATGGCGAGGCAGAGCGGCCTATCTCGGAAATCACTCGTCCACGCGAACTGGTCGATGCCCGATTTGCAGTTGAACCGCAGATGTGTCGGCTGGCGGTGCTGCATGCTACAGCCGCGGAACTGGACTCGCTGCGCGCCCATTTCGAACGGATGGAGGGTTGCGAGCATGACAGCGCAACTTTCGCGGATGTCGACGAAGAATTTCATATGGCCATCGCGCGCTGCACACAGAACCCGATGATCCTTTGGATGATGCGCCAGATTCATGAAACCCGCAGCCATGCCCAATGGGGGCGGATGCGCGAACTGACGCTGAACCCAGAAATCATCCGCGTCTATAATCAGCAGCACCGTCAGATCATCGACTCCATCGCGCAGCGCGACCCGGAGGGAGCGGCAGATGCAATGAAAAAACACCTCGCGACTGCGCGCCAAACCCTAGTCGGGTTGGCCGACTGAAACTGGCCGAGCCCGGGTGCCGCGATCATGGGGCATCCTTGCTGGCAAGATTGACACGGCACCCGGGTCCTTTGACTGGCTAAAATGACCTCAAAGCCCAGGTCATAGCAAATCTGCGGCTGGATCCGCCCGAAGCGAAAACATCGAGCGATGCCTTCTTCATCCAGAGTTTTCTGAGGGCTCGACTATTTTGGAATTGTGTTCAGGGACGCCCTGCCAATCTCATTTCAGAACAATGGCCCTGATGGTTCTGCAGACGCCGCAAGACCGCGAAGATATGCGCCATAGGCCGTCTTGCCAAATAGCGCCGCGCGCCTGGCAAGTCCGGTCGCATCAATCCAGCCTTGCGCAAAGGCAATCTCGTCGGGTGAGCCGATCTGCAAACCCTGGCGCTGCTCCAATGTGCGCACGAAATTGCCGGCATCAAGCAGGCTGTCATGCGTGCCCGTATCAAGCCAGGCATAGCCGCGGCCCATCGTTTCGACCGACAGGCTGCCCTCGGCCAAATACATTTCCAGGAGTGAGGTGATCTCCAGTTCGCCGCGCGCTGAGGGCCGGACCTGTGCCGCCTTCTCGGGCGCCGTCCCATCGAGGCAGTAGAGCCCGGTGACCGCGTAATTGGATGGTGGCACGGCAGGCTTCTCGATGATCGCGCGCGCCTTTCCATTATCGTCGAAATCCACCACACCATAGCGCTCCGGGTCGGCTACACGGTAGCCGAAGACTGTGCCGCCATTCAGCTTTTCATCTGCCCGGGCCAACAGCTTGGGCAGTCCATGACCGAAAAAGATATTGTCGCCCAACACCATGAGCGATGGTGCGCCCGCCAGGAAATCACGGGCCAGCAGATAGGCCTGCGCGAGCCCGTCGGGGCTCTCCTGCACGATCCAGTCGAAGCGAAGCCCCCATTGACTACCATCGCCCAGCAGCCGCTGGAACTGCCCCTGATCCTCAGGCGTGGTGATGATCCCAATCTCGCGAATACCCGCCAGCATGAGCGCCGAGAGCGGATAATATATCATCGGCTTGTCGTAGAGAGGCAGTAGTTGCTTGCTGACACCCATGGTGATCGGCCAGAGCCGTGTACCCGATCCGCCTGCCAGAATGATGCCCTTGCGCTGCGTCATGACACATCCTTGAGTTCTGCAATCACATCTTTCAAATCCGCCCGCCAGTCGGGCTGGGTCAGACCGAATTTTGCAAGCCCCACGCAGTCCAGCCGCGAGTTCAACGGACGCGGCGCGGGCGTGGGATAAGCCGTGCTGGGAATATCCTCGATCCGGCAGGCAAGCCCGGCCTCAGACATGATCGCGCGCGCAAAATCCGCCCAGCTGACGGCAGGCGCACCCGAAAGGTGATAGATGCCCGAAAGATCCGCACGATCACGCAGCCCCTGCGCCATGCGCAGGCAGGCTTCGGCAATTGCGCGCGCGGGAGTCGGCCCACCGATCTGATCTGCCACCACGCGTAGGCTTTCGCGTTCCGCCCCGAGCCGCAGCATGGTGCGCACGAAATTCGTCCCATGGCGGGAAAAGACCCAGGAAGTGCGCAGGATCGCATGCACCCCGCCAGCCCTGCCCACGCCTTCCTCACCCTTGAGTTTCGAGCGCCCATAGGCGTTGATCGGGGCTGTGAGGTGGTCTGGCGCGAAGGGGTCCTCACCTGCGCCGTCAAAGACATAATCCGTCGAAATCTGCACGAGGGGGATACCAAGCGCGGCACAGGCCTGCGCCATGGCGGCCGGGCTCGCACCATTGATGACACTCGCCGTGTCTACCTCGGTCTCGGCCCGGTCCACGGCGGTCCAAGCAGCCGCATTGATCACGGCCTCGGGTCTCCGGGCCGTGATAGCCGCAGCGCAGGCGCCGGGGTCCAGAAGGTCTGCCTCAGCGCGGCCGAGATATCTGGCCTCTGGGGCCGCACGCGCAAGTTCACGGGCGACCTGGCCGGTCTGTCCGAATACGAGGATCACGCTTTGACCCCCAGTCGTTCCCCAACGCCGCGTCGCGCCTGCAAGGGTCGCCACCACTCCTCATTTGCCAGATACCAGGCGACAGTGCGCCGTAGCCCCTTGTCGATGCTCACCGACGGCCGCCAGCCCAGTTCCTGCCGGATGCGGGTGGGGTCGATCGAATAGCGCGCATCATGGCCGGGCCGGTCTGGGACGAAGGTAATCTGATCCGCGTAAGAGCCCTGCACTTTCGGTCGCATCTCGTCCAGAATCGCACAGAGCATGCGCACCAGTTCGAGATTGCTGCGCTCATTCTCGCCGCCAATATTGTAGCTGTGCCCGATCCGGCCTTTTGCCAGCACCAACAGAAGCGCCTCCGCGTGATCCTCGACGTAAAGCCAGTCGCGCACATTGGAGCCATCACCATAAATCGGTAGAGGTTTACCCGCCAGCGCATTGAGGATGATAACCGGCACCAGCTTTTCGGGAAAATGGTAGGGACCATAATTGTTTGAGCAATTGCTCAGCACTACTGGCAGGCCATATGTATGGTGCCAGGCGCGCACCAGATGATCGCTGGCCGCCTTTGAAGCCGCATAGGGCGAACGCGGGTCATAGGGCGTCGCTTCAGTGAACTGCCCCTCCGGCCCGAGCGAGCCAAAGACCTCATCGGTCGAGACGTGATGGAAGCGGAAGCCTTTTGGCCGCCCCCTGTCCTGCCAATACGCACGCGCCGCCTCGAGAAGCTCATAGGTGCCCGTGACATTGGTCGAGATGAAATCTCCGGGTCCGTCGATCGAGCGGTCGACATGGCTCTCGGCGGCCAGATGCATGACCGCATCGGGCTGATGGGCCGCAAAGATGCGCGCAAGCGCTGCGCGGTCGCGGATATCGGCCTTCTCGAAGGTATAAAGTGGGCTTTCGGCTACAGGCGTCAGATTGTCCAGACAAGCCGCGTAGGTCAGCGCGTCGAGATTGACCACTGCATGGCCCCGCGCAACCGCGAGCCGCACGACGGCCGAGCCGATGAACCCCGCACCCCCTGTAACCAGAAGTTTCATCCCTTATCCTTCAAATCGAAACGGACTCTCAAAATCAGAAAAAAGCGGCGCTTTCGCGTCCTTCTCGGACAGAACCGGCGCATCGGTCCCCCAGTCGATGCTGGCCGAGTTCCAAGCCACGGCGCCATCACAGTCCGGCGCGTAGATATCCGTGCATTTATACTGAACCTCGCAATCCTCGGTCAGTGTCAGGAACCCGTGCAGAAACCCTTTGGGCACATAAAGCTGCGTGCCGGTCTCGGCCGAGAGTTCCAC
>SLJW01000038.1 GCA_007134865.1 Paracoccaceae bacterium
ACAGCCGCTGCGAGGTCGACATCCTCTTCGCCTGCCGAGGTTGCCAGCTCGTTGGCCAGGCCTTCGGGCCGCGGCCTCGGCGTCACGGCAAGTGCTTCTGGGGCGAGTGCGGCGACAACAGGCGAGAGATCCTCTGGCTCAGGATCCGGGGATGACTCCGAGGCCGCAGCAGCAACCGCCGTCTCGACACTCTCACGCACGGCAAGCAGCAACTCGTCATCCGGCGCTGGGAGCGGGCGGGGCTGGGGGCGCGGGCTCTTGCGCACCGCTAGTTGCAACCGGATCGTCTTGGCAGCGGCGGTGGGGTCATCTTCACCATTGCGGACAGGCGCGACGGGGGCTTGCGCCACGGCCGCAGGAGCGCTGCGGGGGCCTTGATAGGCCGGTGTGCCCGGCGCGCGCGTTGCCACACGCGCATTTGCGCGCTGGAAGCCAATATCAAGCAGTTCGGCGACATGGGCATTGCGTGCCGCCGCCGATGTGCCGCCGAACATTGTTGCGATGATATGCCGCTCGCCGCGCCGCGCTGAAGCAGTCAGGTTGAACCCGGCAGCCCGTGTGTACCCGGTCTTGATCCCGTCAGCGCCTGTGTAGCTGTCCAGAAACCGGCGGTTGGTATTCGCGACCCGCGTCACGCCCGCATCCTCGCTGCGGCGCGAGAAGAGATTGAAGTATTGCGGATAGTCAAAATAGAGCTGGCGCCCCAGAATGGTCATGTCGCGTGCGGTCGAAACATGCCCCGTCTGTGTCAGGCCATGCGGGTTGCGGAATGTCGTGTTGTTCATGCCCATGGCGCGGGCCGTGCGGGTCATGCGCTCGGCAAAGGCTTCAACCGAGCCGGAGATGCCCTCGGCGATCACGATGCTGGCGTCATTGGCGGAGCGCAGTGCCGCGGCGCGGATCAGGTGGCGAAGCGAGATCTGCTGCCCCGCGCGCAGGCCCAGACACACGCAGGTGACATTCGTCGCGCGCCGGCTGACAGTAAAGCGCTGGTCGAGCGAGACCTCGCCACGCTTTATGGCCTCGAACGCGACATAGATCGTCATCATCTTGGTGAGCGAAGCTGGGTGCAACCGAGTGTCGTGATTGCGCGCGAAGATCACTTCGCCGTTGCGGGCGTCCATGACCATGGACGCATAGGGCGCAGCACCCGCCATGCTTGCCGCGAGCACGACACACAGCATCGCTGGTATGACCAGCGCAACACGAAGCCATCGGATGACCTGCGCCTGCATTCTTTGCCTCTGACCTGTCCCGCGGTTGGTTTTATGATACGGGATCACTGCTAAGTAAAAAGTTACCACGCCACTCGATGCAATAAAAGTATGTTTTTTCAATGTTTTTAATGTGTTTCTTAAAGCGCTCACATATAGATATAGCGTCCTTTGGCAGCACAATCACAATATCAGCGCCATCGTCAGTTCGCTGCGGCACCATGACGCGCCGCGCCCGCACAAACGCTGCCCGAGTCGCGCGGTCGGGCGCGTCTCTCTCCGGCTAGCTCCCGTCGATCCAGCCGATCAGATCGGGCAATTCGCCCAAATGCGAAAGCGCGCGGAAACGGGCATGGTGTATCGGCACCTCGGCCTGTTCTATCTCCCATTCCAGACCATGGGGGACATGGACACCCCAGCCGCCAGCGAGAATCGGCGCGACCACATCCGAGCGGATCGAGTTGCCCGCCATCAGCGCGGCCTCCGCCCCCTCGCCATGCCGTGCGAAGATTCGTGCATAGACCTCGGGGTTTTTTTCCGACACGATCTCGATCGCGTCGAAGCTGTCCCCCAGCCCGGATTGCGCGAGTTTGCGCTCCTGATCCAGCAGATCGCCCTTTGTGATCAGCACCAGTCGGTGGGTTGGCGCCAGCGCTTCTATGGTCTCTTCCACATGCGGCAGCAATTCAATCGGATGGCGCAGCATCTCCTGCCCGGCGGCCAGCAACTCGGCAATCACCGAGGCGGGCACGCGCTCCTCGGTCACCTCGATCGCAGTCTCGATCATCGAGAGCACGAAACCCTTGATCCCGAACCCGTATTGCCCAAGGTTACGCCGCTCGGCTGCCAACAGCCGTGCCATGAGCGATTCGCGGTCTGTATAGTCAACCAGTAACGAGGCGAAATGCTCCTGCGTCATCCGGAAGAAGCGCTCGTTATGCCAGAGCGTATCATCTGCGTCGAAACCGATAGTCGTGATGCGCCGCATGACGATGTCCTGAGATGAAGGGGTTTTCACACTGAGCAGTTACGCTATATTGCACTCCAAGTTTCTAATCCACACGTCAGAGAGGCCCCGGAGCCGGATGATCCTCGATCCGAAAACGTCCAGTGACGACCCCAAAGGCCCCGAGGGTGATGGCGTTGTCGTCACCAAGACGCGGACGCGCACCCAGCGCCCGCCGATGTACAAGGTGTTGCTGCTGAATGACGATTACACCCCGATGGAGTTCGTGGTGCACGTGCTCGAGCGGTTTTTCGGCATGTCCCATGCCATGGCGTTCGACATCATGCTGACCGTGCACAAGAAGGGGGTGGCCGTGGTCGGGGTTTTCTCTTACGAGGTGGCTGAGACCAAGGTGGCGCAGGTGATGGATTTCTCGCGCCGCCATCAACACCCGCTGCAATGCACGCTGGAAAAGGAATAAGGCGCCGCGCGCCCCATGACCCTGTCCCCTGCCCTCTACGCTGACCCCGCCCCGCGCGCGGTTCGTCTGGCCATCGCGCTCGACAGCGAAGAGTTGGCGTTACCCGAGGGGCGCGTCTGCATCTTCCGACCCCGCGCAGGTGAGGATTTTTCACCCCTGCAAATGGATCGGCTCCATCTGGTGCAGAGCTTCTTCCCCGATCATATGGCGCTGGCCGCAGCCGGGTATGAGGTCGGCACAAGCTCTATCCCGGCGCCCTCTGCACTGATCTGTCTGCCGCGATCCAAGGCCGAAGGGCTGGGGCTGATTGCCGAGGCCGTGGCTCAGGGCGCGCGGATGGTGCTGGTGGACGGGCAGAAGACCGACGGGGTGGAGAGCGTGCTGAAGGCCGTGCGGATGCGCGTGGCGACCAAGGGCGTCGTCTCGAAAGCCCATGGCAAGCTGTTCTGGTTCGCGCCCGGTGATGCGGATTTCAGCGACTGGGCGCTGCAGGAGGCCGTTGTCACCGACGCCGTGCTTGGGGAGTTCCGGACCCTACCCGGCCTGTTTTCTGCCGATGGTGCAGACCCGGCCTCGCAACTCCTGGCGCAGGCGCTACCCGAAGACCTGCCTGCGCAGATGGCCGATCTCGGCGCGGGCTGGGGGTATCTGTCGGCTGCCTGCCTGGCACGCAAGGGTGTCGAGCACCTGCATCTGGTCGAGGCGGAGGCCCGCGCGCTCGATCTTGCGCGCCGCAATATCACCGACCCGCGCGCCCGGTTTCACTGGGCCGATGCTACCAGCCTGACCCTGTCCGAACCGCTCGACGGCGTGGTGATGAACCCACCCTTCCACACCAGCCGCAAGGCGCAACCCGCCCTCGGGCTCGCCTTCATCGCTGCGGCGGCCCAGATGCTGAGCGGGCGCGGGCAATTGTGGATGGTCGCCAACCGGCATCTGCCCTATGAGGGGGCGCTCGGCGATTTGTTCGCGCAACATGATATCCTGACCGAAACCGGCGCGTTTCGCGTCTGGCATGCCAGTGGTCCGCGCACCCGTAGCAAGACCGTCCTCCGCCATAGAAGGTAGACGCATATGAGCTATTCGATTTCCGGCAAGACTGCGATCATCACCGGGGCGGCCAATGGTGTCGGGCTTGCGATTGCCCGGCATTTCGTCGATCAGGGCGCGAATGTCGTGCTAGTGGACCGCGACGAGAGCAAGCTGAAGACAGAGGTCGCGAGTTTTTCAGGCGCCGATGAGCACGCTATTTTCTTTGCGGGCGATCTGCGTGAGCGTCTTACGCTGGCCAATCTGCTGTCAGCCACGGTGGATGCCTTTGATCGCGTGGATATCCTCGTGAATGCGACGCGCCAATGCACTGCCTCTGATCCGCTCGACGACCAGAGCGATGCTGTGCACGCTGCGCTGCAGCAGAACCTTCTGGCCAGCATGCGCCTGAGCCAGATCGTCTCGCGGCGCATGATTGCACAGGCGGAGGGGTCGGAGGAGCGGCGCAATACCATCGGCTCGATCGTCAACCTGTCATCGATTGCCGCGCGGCGGACGCAGCCCGAGCTGATGGCCTATTCCATCGCCTCGGCAGCGCTAGATCAGATGACCCGCTCGATGGCGGTGGCGCTGGCGCGCCACCGTATCCGGATCAACGGGGTCGCGCTGGGCAGTGTCATGAGCGCAAATCTGAAAGAGCAGATGAACGAGCATGAAGATTATCGCGAGAATATCCTGCAGCAGACCCCGATGGGGCGGATCGGTGCCGCCTCGGAAGCCGCCGAAGCCGTGCAGTTTCTTGCCTCGGATGCAGCGGCGTTTATGACCGGCCAGATCATCACGATTGATGGCGGGCGCACCTTGCTCGATCCGGTGTCAGTGCCTGCGCATTGAGAGGCGAAGGCGCGGTGCGACGCAGCCTTTTCCTTGCCTGTTCGAGGAGGGCGACGCCCCCTGCTGAGAAGGGAATGATCTGTCTTGCAGCGGCTCAGCCAGCCATGCACGCCGCGACTGCCGCCTCAGTCTGCGCCACCAACCCGGGGCGCTGGGCCCGCAGGCTTTCAAGCCGGGCTTCTTCGGCGGCGCGATTTACAGGTCTGCGTTGGGCGCTTGCACCGGGCGTATGACGGGTGCAGAACAGGACCGGCTCGCGGGGCCAAGCGCAGATATGCAATGTGGTGCGGGGCTCGACCGCTTCGGTCATGCGATAACCGCGTGCGATGGCACGCTCTGCCTCGGCAATGTCCCGATCAAGCGCCATTAGTTCGGCTTGTGCGGCGCGCAGGCATGTCTGCTGTGGCGTCGCGCAAGCCGAGATCAGCCCTGCAACCAAGGTTAATGCAATAAGGGACCGCACCGCCTTTTCCATGCTGCCAGCCTAACGAGGCGTATCGCGCAGAACAAGCTATCCCCGTCACCTTGGCGAGCGTTTGGCGAGGATACGCTGCAGAGTGCGACGATGCATGCTCAGCCGCCGCGCGGTCTCGGAAACATTGCGGTCACATTGCTCATAAACCCGCTGGATATGCTCCCAGCGCACGCGATCGGCCGACATCGGGTTTTCGGGCGGTTCAGGCAAAGGGTCTTCCGGGTTCGCCAGCAATGCGCGTATCACCTCATTGGCGTCAGCAGGCTTCGACAGGTAATCTGTGGCGCCAATCTTGACCGCCGCCACCGCAGTGGCAATCGCGCCATAGCCGGTGAGCACAACGATCCGCGCATCTTCGCGCACTTCGCGCAAGGTCTCGACCACGTCGAGCCCATTGCCATCCTCCAGCCGCAGGTCGATCACGGCATAGGCCGGGGGCCGAGCACGCGCGAGGACCTTTCCCGCCGCCACGGACCCGGCGGTTTCCACGGCAAACCCGCGCTTTTCCATCGCGCGCGCAAGACGCTTGAGGAACACCTCGTCATCATCGACCAGCAAAAGGGTCGGGTCCGGGCCGAGATCGTGCTGCGCGCTGTCGGGCATGGTCAAACTCTCTGTCATGTCACAGAAAGTTAGAGCGCGAAGGTAAGGAGGTCAATTCCAGGCGCGTTCAGGCATTGTCGATGAAGCAGGCCAGTGTGTCGGCCACCTGCTCGGGCGACTGGTCCCGGCGGATCACTTCAACAAAACCATGGCCCGGTAACAGCAGATAGCTGAAGGTCGAATGGTCAATCAGGTAGAAATCGTCATCCGTTTCCTGAATCGCGTAATACATCCGATAGGCGCGCGCCGCATCGCGGATCTGCTCTTCGCTGCCGGTGAGCCCGATCATATCCGGATGCATAAAGCGCACGAATTCGGCCAATGCCTCTAGCGTATCGCGCTGATGGTCGACCGAGATGAAAAGCGGTGTCACACTGTAGCCGCGCTCGGCCAGCAGGTCGACCGCCTGTGCATTGCGCGCTGTGTCGAGTGGGCAGACATCGGGGCAGAACGTATAACCGAAATACATGAGGACCGGGCGGTCGGCGAAGTCGGCATCTGTCACTGTCTGGCCTGTATGATCGACCAGTTCGAATGGCCCGCCGATACTGCCGGACCCGCCCGCAACCGATGTGGCGCGACATTGATCGAACCCGGATTGCTGCGAGCTTGAATAGACCATGAAGCCCAACCCGCCCAGTAGAGCGGCCACCGAGGCAAGCGCGAGCGTTGAATAAAGACGAATCATGACGACCTCATGGCGTTTCGTACGATCCCTTGATGCCGCAGGCAATGCGCCCTAACAATCCCAATTGGCGCAAGTGTGACAACGCGTCCATACCCCGGAGCGCTCATGCAGACCCCGACCTTTGGCGAAATCTCGCAGGATTATCGTGGTGAATGGGTGCGCTTGCGCACCATGACATATCTGCGCATGGTCGCTCTGGCCGGGCAAGGTGCAGCGCTGCTCGTGGCGCATTTCTATTTCGGGCTACGCTTCCAGGTCCCGCTCGTCTGGCTGGTGATGGGTGCGGCTGCGCTCTCGATCCTGGCGTCGCTGCTGCTGTTTCCGCAGTCCAAGCGGCTGTCGGATTCCGAGGCTATGCTGACCTTCCTGTTTGATATCGCGGTGCTGATCTGCCTGCTGTACCTGACTGGCGGAGTGACGAACCCGTTTTCACTTCTGGTGATGGCGCCGGTTGCGGTTTCGGCGATGGCGCTCAAGCCCCGCTCAACCCTGCTGCTCGCTGTGGTCGCTGTCGCTCTGCTGACGCTGATAAGCGTGACCTACCAGCCCTTGCGCTTTGCCGATGGCACAGCCTTGACCGTTCCGCCCATTTTCGCCTTCGGATTCTGGGCAGCCATCGTGACCGGCATTGCCTTTCAGGCCTTTTACGCGCACAGGGTCGCCTCCGAAGCCAGCACGATGGCCAATGCCCTGCTGGCCGCGCAAATGGCGCTCTCGCGCGAACAGAAACTGACCGATCTGGGCGGGGTGGTGGCGGCCACGGCGCATGAGCTGGGCACGCCGCTGGCCACGATCAAGCTGGTCAGCTCGGAGCTCGCTGACGAGTTGCGGGACAATCCCGATCTGCGCGAAGATGCCCGCCTGCTGGTCGAGCAGGCCGACCGCTGTCGCGATATATTGCGGTCGATGGGGCGCGCGGGCAAGGAAGACACGCATCTGCGCCGTGCGCCGCTTGAGACGCTTCTGATGGAGGCGGCAGAACCCCATCGCGACCGCGGCAAGCAGGTGCATTTCCTGCTGGCACCCGGCCCTGGTGGAACTGAGGGGCAGCCTGTCATCCTGCGCCGCCCCGAGATCATCCACGGGCTGCGCAATCTGATCCAGAACGCCGTCGATTTCGCAGCCACGCAGGTCTGGGTTCAAGCCGAATGGACCGAGACCAAGCTGATCGTCCATATCATCGACGATGGACCCGGCTTCCCGCCGACACTTCTGGGCTACCTTGGCGAGCCATTTATCCGCCGCCGCCGCGATCCGGACCGCCCCCGCCACCGGCCCGATTACGAGGGCATGGGGCTGGGGCTGTTCATCGCCAAGACGCTGCTTGAACGTACCGGCGCGCGACTGGATTTCGCCAATTGCGAGGGCTCTGTGCCCGAGTTGCCCGGCGCCCCGGTGCTGAATGGCGCCCATATCCGGCTGGACTGGCCGCTTGGGCGGATCGCCGTGGATGCCCGCGAAATGCTTGCGCCCAATCTCACCATCACTTCTTGAGCCAGCCGGCACATCTGTGAATGGACAACTCCGGTGTTTTTGATACATTTGAGAAATACTTGGAGGTCAGACAGGATGGCACTTCCCCTTGCTCCGATTGCCGTTGTGGCTGCGAAATACGGCGCAGTCGCACTTGCAGGCTACACTCTCGCGCGACAGGTGCAGGTCGGGCACACCGATCAGCGCGCCGAAGATGCGCTGGACGAAGTGCATGAAGGCGTGAGCGCCCATCGCCCCCGTGACCGCGATCAGGTGAATGGCGCTTTGCGCTTTCGCCGCGTGATCCGGCTGGGCACCAACGGACCCGGCATCGAGATCGATGCCTCGGCCCTGGGCCGGATACGGATGCGCCGTTTGTGAGCCGACTGACGCTTTATTACAGCGACGTCTCACCTTACGCGCGCAAATGCCGCGTTCTGGCGCATGAGGCCGGTCTGATGGATCAGATCACACTGGTGATGGGCTCGGGCACTCCGCTCGACCCTGGCACAGCCCCAGTGGCCGCCAACCCGCTCGGCAAGATCCCGACATTGCTGCGCCCGGATGGTGCAGCCCTCTATGATAGCCGCGTGATCTGCCAGTATCTGAACGCGCGGGCCGAAGCAGGCCTCTACCCCGAGGGCGCGCGACGCTGGGACGCGCTGGTGCTGGAGGCAACCGCCGATGGCATGCTCGATGCGGCGCTGGCCATGGTCTATGAGACGCGGCTGCGCTCCGAGGCCCAGCGCAACGCCGCGATTGTCGAGGGGCAATGGCAGAAGATCGATCGCAGTCTCGATGTGATCGAGGCCCGCTGGATGGCCTATCTGGCCGGTCCGCTCTGCATCGGTCAGATCGCTCTGGGCTGCGCACTCGGCTATCTGGACCTGCGCCACGCCGTGCGCGACTGGCGGGCAACACGCCCGGATCTGGCCCGCTGGGAAGCGGGCCTTGCCGAACGAGAGTCGTTTCAGACAACGCGACCGCCTGCGAGCTGAGGCGGTGTTTGCGCTAATTATAACACGGGTACGGAATCCCTCGGAAAATGAGCTTGCCTGCGACACCTTAACCCGCTTTGTCGGCTGGACGGCTTTGGCAAACCCCGCTAAATACCGCAATCAGAAGGCTGTGGTGAAACCATGGCCCAAGTGACTATTGAAGCCATCGCACCCATTAAGAGGGAGAAAGCCCGTGTCCCAAGCTGATGACACCGAAAGCAGCCGCAGGGATTTCATCTATTACGCCACGGCAGGTGCCGGGGTCGTGACCGCAGGCGCCGCCGTGTGGCCGCTGGTCAATCAGATGAACCCTTCGGCAGATGTCCAGGCACTTTCGTCCATTTTCGTCGATATTGGCGGTCTCGAACCTGGCAGTCAGTTGACAGTGAACTTTCTCGGCAAGCCGGTTTTCATCCGCCGCCGGACACAGGAAGAGATCGACGCGGCGCGCGCTGTGGATGTATCGGAGCTTTCCATCGACCGCGACTCGCGCAATCCGAACAAGCCCGGCACCGATGCGTCGGACGAGAACCGGACCATGGACGATGCTGGCGAATGGCTTGTGATGATCGGGGTCTGCACGCATCTGGGTTGCGTGCCGCTGGGTGATGGCGCAGGTGATTTCGACGCGTGGTTCTGCCCATGCCATGGCTCTCACTACGATACCGCAGGCCGCATTCGTCGCGGTCCAGCGCCGGAAAACATGCACATTCCGGAAGCGCAGTTCATCGACGATACTACGATTCAGCTCGGTTAAGGGAGTAACGACATATGGCTGGTATTCCACACGACCATTACGAGCCCAAGACAAACGCCGAGAAGTACATGCACCGGCGTCTTCCGATTGTCGGGCTGATCTACGACACAATCATGATTCCGACGCCCAAGAACCTCAACTGGATGTGGATCTGGGGCGTTGTGCTGGTGTTCTGTCTCGTTCTCCAGATTGTGACCGGCATCGTGCTTGCGATGCATTACACCCCTCATGTCGATATGGCATTCGCCAGCGTTGAGCACATCATGCGCAACGTCAATGGCGGCGCCATGATGCGTTACCTGCACCAAAACGGTGCGATGCTGTTCTTCTTTGCCGTCTATCTGCACATGTTCCGCAGCATGTATTACGGCAGCTA
>SLJW01000185.1 GCA_007134865.1 Paracoccaceae bacterium
ACCACCATGATCTGCATGACGGGCTGCGCTCGGGGCTGTTCACTGAGGTCGATCTGATGGAACTGCCGATCACCGGCCCCGCCTTCGAAGAGGTGGACCGGCTCTATCCGGGGCTGGAGCCGATGCGGCGCCGGCATGAGGCCTTGCGAAGGGTCTTTGGCGTGATGGTCGAGGATGTGCTCTTGGTGGCAGGCACGCGGCTGGGGCCTGCGACCCTGAGCTCGGCACAGGATATCCGCGATTTGCGGCTGAAGATCATCCGCTTCTCCGACCGGCTGTTTCGGGAATTGAAGGTGATCCGGCAGTTCCTGTTCACGCGCATGTATCGCGCGCCCTCGGTGGTGGCGATGCGGGCGCGCGTCACCGAGGTGGTGCAGGATCTGTTTCCGCTCTTCATGGCACGGCCCGAATTGATGCCGCCCGAGTGGCGGCGCGATGTCGAGGCGGCAACAGGCGAGACGGCCCTGGCGCGGATTGTCGCGGATTATGTCTCGGGTATGACGGATCGCTTCGCGTTACAGGAGCATGCGCGGCTGGTCACGGGAGAGGGGGGGCGCCCCTCGCCCCCCATCGAGGGGCGCGCGGGGCGGCGCTGAAGCGCGGGAGTTTTTCCGGGTGCGGGCCGTGCCGCAGTCGAGGCTGGGGCGCTGCCCCTCTTTGGCCTGCGGCCAAACTCACCCCGGAGTATTTCGGGCAAGAAAATGACAGGAGAGTTGAGAATGACAGATACACCTTCGCTGGTCCGCCGCACGCCCTGGCCGGAAAGCGCCTCGCGCCCGGTGGGCACACCGATCCAGCCTTCGGTCGTTTATGCCTCGCCCGATCCGGATACGCTGGATGCACAATATGACGGGCAGGTTGCAGGCTATACCTATGCCCGCGAGGGGCACCCCAATGCCGATGTGCTGGCGCGCAAGATCGATGCGATGGAGGGCGCTGAGGGCGGGATCGTGCTCGGCTCGGGGATGGCCGCCGTGACGGCAGTGCTGATGGGGGTCTGCAAGGCGGGCGATCATGTGCTGGGGGGTGATCAGATTTATGGACGCTCGCTGCGATTGATGCGCGAGGATCTGCCGCGCCTCTCGGTTGCGACCTCGGTCGCCGATCCGACCGATGCGGCTGCCTTCGAGGCCGCCATCCGGCCCGAAACGCGGCTGATTTTGCTGGAAGTGGTCTCGAACCCGACCTTGCGGGTCGCGGATATTGCCGGCATCGCTGCGCTGGCAAAAGCGCGCGGGATTCTGCTTGCCATCGACAACACCTTTACCACGCCGCGCGGGTTTCAGCCTTTTGCGCATGGGGCCGATATCGTGATTCATTCGGTGACCAAGATTCTTGCCGGGCATTCCGACGCCACCCTTGGTTATGTCGCGGCCCGTGACCCCGGCTTGCGCAAGGCGATCTATGATTTCGCCGTGACCACTGGCATGACGGCGAGCCCCTTCGATTGCTGGCTGGCCGAGCGCGGGCTCTATTCCTTCGAGCTGCGCTATGACCGGGCGGAGCAGAATGCGGTCGCGCTGGCCGCGCATCTGGCCGGGTTGCCGGGCATCACGCGGGTGCTCTACCCCACGCGCGCTGATCACCCCGACCACAATCGCGCCATAAACCTTCTGGGCACGCGCGGTGGGCATATGGTCAGCTTCGAGATCGCGGGCGGGCGGGAGGCTGCAAATCGTCTGACGCGCGCGGCCCCGAATATCGCCTTTGCGCCGACGCTGGGCGATATTGGCACCACGCTCTCGCATCCGGCAAGCTCGTCGCATCGTGGCCTGGGTGCAGAAGGGCGGGCGGCGCTGGGGATCAGCGAGGGATTTTTCCGCGTCTCGGTCGGGGTCGAGGATATCGGACTGCTGTGCCGCGAGTTCGAGACGGCGATTGCGGCCAGCCAGCGCCGATAGGGCTTGACAGGATGGCCCCGGGTGGCGGACGCTTGAGCTAGGCCGACCTGGGGTCCGGGGCGATGAACGGGAGGAGAAAGAGCATGCTGGTCAATCAGATCATCCGCAACAAGCCGCAACAGGGCGTGATCACGGTGAAACCCGAAACGAGCATTGCCGACACGGCCAAATTGCTGGCAGAAAAGCGGATCGGCGCGGTTGTGGTCTCTCCCGATGGTGCAAAGGTCGCGGGCATCGTCTCGGAGCGCGATATCGTGCGCGAAGTGGCGCGGCGCGGTCCGGATTGTCTGAATGACACCGCCGAAGCGATCATGACGCGCAATGTCTTTGGCTGCAGCCCCGAGGACAAGACCGACCTCGTGTTACAGACCATGACCCAGAAGCGCTTTCGTCACCTGCCGGTGATGGAGGATGGCAAGATGATCGCCTTCATCTCGATCGGCGATGTGGTCGCGGCCAAACTGGCCGAGCTGGAGCTGGAGAAAGACGCGCTCACCGGCATGATCATGGGCTATTGAGGCACCGCCGGGGCTTGCATCTGGCGGCGCAATAATGTTGCGTGCCCTGAGAAAAAAACGGGGGACGCCATGCGCATTGGGCTATATCCGGGGACATTCGACCCGCTCACTCTGGGTCATCGCGACATCATCACGCGGGCGGCACAGCTTGTCGACCGGCTCGTGATCGGGGTTGCGATCAACCGCGACAAGGGGCCGCTCTTCACGCTGGAGGAGCGTGTCGCGATGATCGAGGCGGAGGTGGCGGAGTTGCATGCGCGCACCGGCACCGAGATTGTGGCGCATCCGTTCGAGAACCTGCTGATCGATTGTGCCGAAGAGGTCGGCGCTTCGATCATCATCCGCGGACTGCGGGCGGTGACGGATTTCGAGTATGAATTCCAGATGGTCGGCATGAACCGGGCGATGAATGACCGGATCGAGACTGTGTTCCTGATGGCAGAAGCGCGGCATCAGGCGATTGCCTCGAAACTGGTCAAGGAAATCGCGCGGCTGGGGGGAGACGTGTCGAAATTCGTCTCGCCCCCGATAAACGCGGCGCTGTCGCGCAAATTCGGCGCTTAGCGCCCGTAGACAGCCTCGGCCGCCAGCCGGTCGGCATGCAGCGGATAGATATCGAGGTCGATGGCGACATCCAGCGGCATGTCGCGCAGGGCCTTGCGGGTGCGGGCATAGGCCGCGCGCTGACGCAGGCGGGTCTGGATGCGAGTCAGAAGATCGGTCATGGAAACCTCCATCTTGGTTGCTTGCCACCAAGATGGGTCATGCTGCGGCGCAGCACAAGCCGCCGTGGCCGCAAAGCCGCCTTGCGCAAATTGCATATGTGAGCGGTAACGCTCAGCAGATGGTGCAGCCCTGCGCGCGGGTCGGGCGGTCGGGGCGGTAGCCTGCGCCCATCAGCCGGAACATGCCGCCCGCCACATCGACCACCGGCACGTCGAGATCCGACGCGATCAGCCGCGCCGCCCGCGATGTGCGGTTGCCGGTGCGGCAGATCAGCGCCACGGGCTGGCCGGGTTTCAGATGCGGGCGCAGCGCGGCCATGAATTGCGCGGGGCTCTCGAAGGTCAAAAGCAGCGCATTGGGCAGCACGCCGGTCTCGACCCATTCCTCGGGCCGGCGGATATCGACCAGCAGCACCGGGGCCTCCTGCAATTGCTGCGCTGAGGGCTGGGCAGTGTAGATCTGCTGCGCGCTCGCAGGCTGGGGCGGGAGCATCAACAGGGCGAGGACGGGCAGGAGTTTGAGCATGGATGCACCTCTTGGAATTTGTGCATCTATGGCATGGGAGAGGGCAGGAAGGGAAGTGGGGCAGGTTGGCGCAGGGGGCCCGAAGCAAACCTTGATGTTGTCGGCGAACCAAACCTTCACGCAACCTATTCGAACCAAATCTCAACCGAGCAAGTGGTTCCGTCGACTTTGACCTTATCCCGACCTTGAATTGCCATAATGCGTTCAATTCCAATTACTTGCTGTGGAGATTTGTAAAGGCCCGAAGGCCAAACTATCTCGACTTCACGTCCTAGGGCACCAATCAGCCAAGACGCAAAGGTCGGGCCTTCTTGGTCGTCAGTATTAAGGCCTCTACATATGACGCCGCAAACATGCCCTGAACTATCCAACACTACGCCTCCGCTCATGCCCCCGACACTTCCGCAGAGTATTTCAATCGTCGGAAAAGGCATCAGCACTGAATCGCGTTGGTGGGGATAAACACTAGTCACGGAACCAACTGCACTCATCAGTTTGAATTGAATGGTTTTCTCTGGCGGCCCGTCGATCGAACCGTTGGTATAGCCTATCAGGTGAAGCTGTTCTCCAGCTTTAGGCGACCGAGTCGTCAGGGGAAATTGAAAGATTGTTCTGTCTTCATGCAATGCACTGCGGGGAATGAGCGACAAGTACGCTATGTCGCTATTTTCAGTATGATTGATTTGACGGATGTCCCAAAGTGTTGCCTGCCCCGAGCGCAATCCGAAGCAGAAAACTCGTTTTTTCGAATGCAGAATAGAATCAATATCGGCAGAAAACACATGGAAGGCCGAAATTGCTAAGCCCGGCGCAACCAAGAAAGCGGTTCCCAGAACAGTATGGTGACCATCGTCGACAATAATGGCGAGAAGCGCACCTTCAAAGATGTCGGGATTTCCAATGTCTTGGGCGCGAACAACCGAGTTCGAGCCGTGAAACGCAAACACCCTAATGTTAAGCGACTCACCAATTTCAAACTCGAGTGGCTCAGTCACCGTTGTAGAAAAGACTCTGTTGCTCATCGGCCACGCCCTCTTTGAGCGACTGTAGCAAATAACAGAATGCAGAAAAGAGGTTGTTTGCCTTCGAATGTCAGCTCCTGTCCTGCATAGCAGCCCCCTGAAAACCCAAAAGACCGCACCTCCCGGTGCGGCCTCTCATCTCGCAACCCACTGATTCCCTCAGTGAATCAACCGCCCCATCGCGGCGGCCACATCGGCCATGCGGCAGGAAAAAACCCATTCATTGTCATACCAGGCCAGCACCCGCACGGTGCGGCCCACGACCTTGGTCTGGTCGGGCGCGAAGATCGAGGAATGGGGGGTGTGGTTGAAGTCGATGGAGACTTTCGGCTCGGGGTCATAGGCGAGCACGGCGCCCATCGCCCCGGCGGCCGCCGCGCGCACGATCTCGTTCACATCGGCGACAGTCACATCGCGCCAAGGGTCATGGATCATCGCGGCGGTGCCGCCCTGTTCCCATCTACGCTGACGCTTCGGTAATCCGGTCACCCTGGCTGTCAAATGGGATGGCTTTGTCATCATCGAAGTCCAGCGCGATTGGCATATCACGTTCAAACTCCCACTGTCCGACCAGTCGCACAGTCAGGTTGTCCGCTGTTCCGATATCGACAATCACATGGGTATCCGTCCCCAGACGTTCATGGTGCAAGACCCGCCCCTGCAAGCGCCCGCCTTCGGCAACACGCAAATGCTCTGGCCGCACACCGATTTCGGCGGCCCCTGAACCGGGCAGCAGATCACCGGCGATGAAGTTTATCGCAGGGGATCCTATGAAGCCGGCGACAAAGCGGTTGACTGGCCTGTTGTAGAGTTCCAGGGGCGCGCCCACCTGTTCTATGCGTCCCGCCCGCATCACCACAATCCGGTTAGCCAAAGTCATCGCCTCGGTCTGATCATGGGTCACATAGATGATCGGCGTCCCGAGAGCACGATGCAGGGCCGCAATCTCGATCCGTGTGTTCATGCGCAGACCGGCATCGAGGTTCGACAGGGGTTCGTCAAACAGAAACAGGCGTGGTTGACGCACCAGGGCCCGACCCAGGGCAACGCGCTGCCGCTGCCCACCGGACAGTTCGGCAGGCTTGCGATCAAGGTAATCAGTCAGCGCAAGGGTGTTGGCGGTGTCCGCAATCCGTTTTCGTTTCTCGTCACGAGTCAACCCGGCCAAATCGAGGGCAAATTCGAGGTTCTTGTACACCGTCAGATGTGGATAGAGCGCGTAGGATTGAAACACCATCGCGACCTGACGCTGCCCCGGCGACATATCGGTGACGTTCTCGTCGAACATGACGATGTCGCCAGAGTCCGGCATTTCCAGCCCGGCGATCACCCGCAACATCGTGGTCTTGCCACAGCCGGAAGGGCCGACAACGACGACGAACTCTCCCGCTGCGATCTCAAGGTTCACATCAGCCAGAACCCGGTTTTCACCATAGGATTTCTGGATGTCGATCAAGCGGAGGGCAGGTGCGGACGATTCCTGATGCGGCTGGAGGCCTTGGTTCATTTATATGGATCCTGACATTATTAACCGACATTCCGCAGTTGGTCTGCCTTTTCATGTCAGGATTGCCTGACAAGGCCGACCGATCAAGTGTTTTCGCCCGTGGCGGCCAGTGCAGGCGCGCCGATGCCAGGATCGGTTGGATCCAGCCGCACCCGAACCGCCCTTTACCTCAATGATGCCGCGATCCCGAACGGTTGTTGTGCGAACGCAGGGCATGACCGGAAGTCCCGCATAGCTGACGGTCAGTCAGGACAAAAGCCTCTGATCGTAACGAGGCTCTCAAATAGCGCGGGAGAGGGTCAGGTGTACTTATGCTCTCCTTGACCTTCCTGCTGAAATCACGCGTCGGTGTCGCTGCTGTTGCCGAGGATGATCTCTCGTGAAGCAGAGGAGAATTCACGGCTCCAGACCACCCAGGCGGTGACTGCGATGCCGACAAGAAGAACCAAAGCTCCGCCCAGCCATGCAAGCGCGCAAAGCGCAAAATACATCGAACGTAGACCTGCGTTGAAGTTCATGGCAGCGCGACCGTTAAGCTTTCCAGCCTTCATCGCAAGCGGCATGCTCTGCTGGTGGGCAGGGTCATCTGGAACAGCACCCATCACAACCGAACAGTAACCGAACACGCGATTGGCCCATACAAATTTCAGAAAGGCATTGCCCAGCATGAAAAGCGCCAGAAAGAGTTTGGTCTGGAGCACCGCGCCACCGTTTTCTGTATTGCTCAGCCGCATTGCGACACCGTCCAACACGTCCACATTGCCGATCAATGCCAAAAGACCACCTATGGCCAAGAGACATGCAGACGCAAAAAAGGAGGTGCTCTGTCGGAGGCTCATCATGATTTGAGCATCGAAAATGCGCGGCTGGCGTGTAACCATCACTGCCATCCATTGAAGCCGGTAATCCGACATCAGCACTGTCACTGACGGCCGCGCAGCTGAAGGATGGCCAATTCTCCAGCCAAGCCACAACCAGACGGCAAAAAACGTAGCTATCGCCAAGGCATCAAGCCAGTCCAGGCCGTGAGTTAAGTTAAGCAGGTTCATGATGTTTCTTGACCGACATTCCCGAAGTGACCTGCATTTCGAAAAACAGTCGCCTGACAAAGATGGCGGATCAAGGAATTTTTCCTCAGGATAGTTGTTGACCAAGAAATCTGTATTGAACAAAGGCGACAAGGAAGCCGTCATTGGTTACTTGACGATAATCTTTCATATTGGTGAAGAGCGCTGCCCCGGTATTTCAGCCGGGGCAACGTCACACATGCTATCACAATCTTAAATTGCATTCCTTTCGGCTACCATGGTTGCATGGACTGCCGACGCGTTGGCAGCTCCCACGCACCGCCAAGACAAATGGCTAATGCCCAGCCTTGGGTATGCGATCGCGTTCGCCAGTTCGAGGCGCTGTTCGAGCATCCCTTGGCCTCGGTGAGATCGGTGGGGCCCAAGCTCTGGACAAGTTCAGCCTTGCCGATCACACCAGCTAAATCTGCGGGCACACGCAAGCGAGCGGACCAGGTCTGACAACGACGGAGCAGGTGGCATGTTCGTGACACCCGGGCGGGTGCGTGTTACAGGGTCATGGAACGCTCTGTGTTACAGACCGACACCGAGGCATCAATTAAATTCAGCTATTTGAGGCTGTTCAATGGCTTGGAATATTGTGGGTTCGAGCCCCTCTGCCCCTGCCAGTCCGGTCTCTGTCACGCTGCATCTGGGTGCGCACAAGACCGCCAGCACGCATCTGCAAAAGGCATTGTCAGCGCGGCGTGAGGCTCTCGGGGGCGTTGGCTGCGCCTATTTTGGGCCGGAGCGGCTGCGGCGTGATCTCAAGCTGCCCTCGCTTGACCGCCCGCTGCGGGGGGTGCAGCGCAAGACCGCGCCGCTGCGGGCGGCATTGGCGGAGGTCACGCAGCCCCGGTTGCTGCTCTCTGATGAAAACATCCTGGGCGAGACGCGCCCGCCGAGCCTCGCGCAGGGAGAGTGGCTATATCCGCAGGCAGAGATACGACTGGGCAAGTTGCTTGCCGCTCTGGAGTTGGAGGGGGTGACTGTCGCGCTCGCCCTGCGTGATCCATTGGGGCTAATCGTGTCAGGCTGGGGGCACCAGCATCTGGCAGGGCGGCCGATCAGCCTCGAAGACTATTGCGCAGATGTGGTGCCTGACGCGCTGCGCTGGTCGGAGCTTGTGGTGCGGCTTTGTGCGGTGGATGGGGTCAGCACTGTGCTGATCTGGCGGCATGAGGACTATTCCGCACTTCTGCCCGAGATAATGCAGCGTTTGACAGGCGTCAGCTGCGATCTGCCATCTGGACAGGATGCGCCCTTGCTTGCCGGACCCTCGGCGCGTGCGATGCAGGTGGCAACGCAGATCCGGGCCGAACGGCCCGATCTGGATTACAAGCACGCATTGCGCCGCGCGATGCGCCAGTTTCCACGGGGGCCCGACTGGCCCGCACCTCAGCCCTTTGGCAGCGCCATTCAGGAGAAAATCCGCGAGTGCTATGCAGAAGATTGGGTTGAATTGCAGAAGATGGCGCGCGTCACCTGTCTGACAGCCCGCTAAGCCTGTTCGCGCCGCTGAAGCTGCAGAAGCGACTTGAAACCGGGGCCGAGGCTGCGTATGTGCAGGGCCAAGCGAGAGGATACAGCCATGGCAAAAACCAACCCGTTCCAGTTCATGCAACAGGTGCGCGCCGAGACGGCGAAAGTCACCTGGCCCACGCGGCGCGAGGTCCTGGTGACGACCGTCATGGTATTGGTGATGGCCGCACTGACCGCGGTATTCTTCTTCCTCGTCGATTTGGTGATCCGCACAGGGTTGTCCGGGATACTCGGCATCTTCAACTGACACCGAGGCTGCGCAAGGCATAGCCTGTCCGAAACAACACAGGCCCCGTGCTCAGCACGGGGCCTGTGTTGTTTTTTCGTCCTCGCCAAGAGGGATTCCCACATCAGATGACACGCACCTGCGTGCCGACCTGTACCAGTTCGTAGAGCCGCTCGACATGCGGGTTCAGCAGGCCGAAACAGCCATTCGACGCGCGCCGCCCGATCTTGGCCGGGTTGTCGATCCCATGGATGCGGTAATACCGCCAGCCGAGATTCATCGCACGCGTCCCCAGCGGGTTGGTAGGATCGCCGCCCTCGACGCGCTCTGGCAGCGATGGATCGCGCTGGCGCATATTTGGCGTCGGAATCCAGGTCGGCTGATAGCGCAGCAAGGTTATTTCGGTGGTGCCGCGACGGGTAAACTCCTCGGTCATGGGGACAGAGCAGGGATGGGCCAGATAGATGCTCTCATCCTCGGACCAGTAATGCAGTGCACGAGAATAGGTGTCACAGAGGATCGCCCCACGGCGCAGATTCGAGAAATGGTCGCGCCAGTGGTGATTGCGGAAGCCCATGACATTGCGCCGCGTGGTGCGGACATTGGATTCGGGCTCGTACTCCGGCAAGGATTGGGCGCGGAGCACGGACGGCATGGCGATCCCTCCCAGAGCGAGCGCCCCGGAAGACAGGATCGCACGACGCGAGAGTTTGGATGCGGTCATAAGTCGTCTCCGAGTATAGGTCTTGACGGTTGACATATTCCCAAATCGCAGGAGGGAATCAAGTCACGAGCCTGTGGGATCAGAACGGGTGTTGCACAACAGCACGGCGATGTGCTCACGAAATCGGGTGCGTCGCGCGATAACGGATGCAGTGGTTTCAGCAGGCATTCTTTGGGCGATCTCAGTCGTCAGAGGCGGTCTTGTAGCGCTCGAACAGTTTGCTTTGTGCCATGAAGAACGCAAACAGGGCAAAGGGCAGCACGAAGGTCCGGAAATTGACCCAGGCATCAGTGGACATGGTCCGCCAGACGATCTCATTGGCGCAGGCCATCGCCGCGAACATCAGCGCAAGCCTGCGGGTGAGAACCATCCATCCCTCATGTGTCAGCGGCAGGGCGCCTTCCATGACGAGTTCCAGCCAGGACTGCCCCCGCGCGATGCCGATGAACAGCAGGCCCGCGAAAATCGCGTAGACCGCCGTGGGCTTCATCTTGAAGAATCGCTCGTCATTGAGCCAGACCGTCAGCCCGCCGAACAGCACGACCATCACCAGCGTCACCAGTTGCAAACGGCTCAACCGTCCCGAGAGTTTCCAGAGTGCAAAGGTGGCGATCCCCATCAACGGGATGAACGCCGCCGTCAGCAGGATGAAGGCATCGTATTCGGTGCCATTGATCACATAGCTCTGACCGCGAGTGCTGATATAGCCGAGAAAGAACAGCAACACCGGCCCAAGTTCGAGCCCGATCTTGACTGCGGGGGAGACTTGGCGTTCGGACATGCGTGATCCTTGTTCAGTGAAGCGAGGCTCGGGTCTTATGCAGAGGTAGCCCTCAAGAGGCAATGCGCAACACGACATTGCGTCCGCGCCGTGTGTAGCGCAGTTCATCCTCGCCGATGGCCGTGACCTGCCCGCCATCAAGGTTTTCGCCCACGCGGACTGTCACCACGCGCCCGTTGGAGAGCCGCACCAGCGCGCGGCGATTGTTCGAGGTGCCCATCACGCCGATAAGATTGACCTGCCGCAAGTTGATCGCCTGGCGCTGTGTCGCCTCGCGTGCGACCGAGGCCGAGGTCGGGATGACGGGTGCTGCTGCAGCAGCGCGCGCGGTCTGCACGGGTTCCGAGCTCTGCACCGATGCAGGTGGCGTGCTGCTCTGCGGCTGGTTGTTGCGCAAAGCGCGCTGCACGATCGCCGAGAACTGGCTCGGGCGCGTGCCGGGGCGTTGCGAAGAAGCGACGGCCAGCGACGAGGCATCCTCGACACCGGGCACGGGTTCGGGCTCTGGGGCAAGTGCTGCGAGAACGATCTGCTCGGGTCGCGCTGCGGGGCGGATACCGGTCAGCGCAACGCCGCCCGGAGACGGCGATGTCAGGCTGGCCTGATCGGGATCAATGGCTTCGTCCTGACCTTGTGCGTCTTCGGGCGCGACATCGGGCGCATCCTCTGCGGCGGGTTCAGGGGCGGGGGCCGGATCCGGTGGTGCTTCCAGGTCGGGTGCCAGACCTTCGGGCCGTTGCGGCGGCACGGCAGCAGGCTGCCCTTCGGTGACCGAGATATCCAACATCGCTTCATCAAGCGCATCGGCCACGGCAGCGGCCATATCCGGGGCAGCGTCGGCGGCGGTGTCGGGTTCTGGCGCCGGCTCGGGGCTGGGCTCGGCTGCGGCTTCCGGCTCAACCAGCGGCTCAGGCGCGATCCCGGCGGGACGGGCGGGCGGCACCGCGGGTGGGACGCCTTCGGTCACCGTAATCTCGAGCAGTTCCTCGCCCGCTGGCAGCGTTGATGGCAACCCTTCGGTCGGCACGTCAGTAACGTCGTCTTCGGCAGCAGCCGCGGCCAGTTCTTCGCGCAGCGGCGGCAGCGGTTCGGAGCCGAAGGGTGCCGGGGCACTCGGCGAGAGTGGCAGTGCGACGGTTTCCTCAGGCGCAATCAGGCTGACCGAGCGCAGCCCTGCAACCCGTCCGGCATTGGTGTCGGTCGGTGCCGCAGGCTGTGCCTGCTGACTGGGCTCTATTTCGTCGGGTTGGGCCAGCATCTCGGGCTCACCCAGTTCCATGGGCGGTTGCTGGGCGGCATCCTCCAGCCCGAGCGCGGCTTCGATCTCTTCGCTTGTGAGACTGTCTTCGGGCAGGAGCGCGCTGTCAGTCGGGCTCACCGCTTCGGGGGCGATAATGTCGCTTTCGTCGGGCAGCACGGCAGTCTGCGGGGCAGGGGTCTGTGTCGTCGTGAAGAAGAACACCCAGATCGCGACAGCGACCAGCAGCAGCCCCACACCGCCGAGCACCAGCACACCCCGGTGGAGGCGCGAGGGTTCAGCCACAGTTTGATGGCGGGCGCCGAAAATCGTCAGACGCTCGGCTTCGGATTGTGACCCGGGCGATGCGGCATGATCACGCAAGGTTTCCAGTGGGTCACGACGCGGCGGCGCCGTCTTGGCCGTGGGCGAGGCAGGTGCTGCGGTTCCACTTGGGTGCTCGGCCCCGGCCTTGCCATCGTCCTGTGTCTCGGCACGTTCTTTCGACCATTCGGTGAGCGCCGGTTTCTTGGGCCGCGCCGCGGTGATCGCAGATGTTGCCTTCTGCACCTGCCCCATCGCCTTTGGCTTGAGCTCGGCAAGCGAGTCGCGAAGCTTGCGCGCGACGGTCGCGCTGCGGTTGGTGAGTGCGGCACTGCCGCTCAGCCGCGCGCGCAAGCCGCCGATCACACCCGGTTCCTGGGCAGTGTCAGCAGATTTGGCAAGCGGGCCTTGCGGGGCGCCCGGGTCCGAACCGACACGGCCGGTCGGTGCGCGACGCGAGGCGAAGGTCAGCGGTGGCGTATCCTTGGGCGGAGAGGCCGGGGGTTGAGTGGCGCGCGGGGTCTTCGCATCAGAGCCCGCCGTGGTGCTGCGCGTCTTCAGAAATTCGGTGAATTTCTTGCCCCCGGTCGGGCTGGCAGAACTGGGTTTGTCGGTCTTTGACGTATCGGGTTCGGCGGGCGTCGGGGCATCTGGGGCATCTGGGGTCTTGCCGCTGCCGGCAGTGGGTTTCTTGGCCTTTTTCTCGGGGTCGTCTGCGCACTCAGTTGGGGCCGCGGCGGGGATCTTGCTCTCGCCAACCGGCTTATCGGATGTGGGCTTCTCGGCTTTCGCGCCCTCGGTCTTGGAAGTGGCGGGTTCGGCCGCGGCCGGTTTTTCCTTATCCGCTTCGGGCTGCGCGACTGGCTCTTGCGGCGCGGGCGGGGTCTCTGCGGGCGATTCCTTTGACGGTAGCTCCTCCCTGGTTTCGGGCCCTGCCGCGAGTTCCGGTTCCGGCAACCGGGCTGTTCCGGTCTCGCGAATGATCTCGGGTTCGCGCTCGATCAGGTCCGGATCCCCGACAATGCTGCGAGCCTGACGGGTGGGGCCAAAGAACGGCTCACGGTTGAACGGGCCACTGGCAGGCGCCGCAACGGCACTGACCGGGTTCAGGCCAAGAGCCTGCGCGAAATCCTCTGCCTCGACCAGCGTCTCGCGCGCCACCACGGCGACATGCATCTGCGAGCCGTTGATCGTCCAGTCGAAATCGAGCTCCTCGACCGGATACGGGGTCCGCCCGTGAAGCTGGGAGCGGATCTCATCAGCCTGCGCCTCGCGGTCGCGGCTTGTGACTTCCAGGTCGCAGAAGAGGATTTGCTCGTCTGGAATGACCAGCTTGGTGGTCACGCCTTCGGGGGCAAGCGCATGGGCGATCTTGACGAGGCCATCGAGTTGCGCGTCACGTTCGGGGGAGTCCGGGTCGACTGCGCCGACGCGCAGCCAGCCCGAGCGACCGCGCTGCCACAGCGTGATGCCGCCATCCGTCAGGCCAAGGGCGAAATTTGGTTTCATATTCCGCCTTTAACACAGAAAAATTTAAGATCGGGAGTCACAAAACTCTCATTTGCCAGCGTTACCGCGAAAAACCGCCCATCCGGGCCGGGGTCCGGGGCTGTTACGCCCCGGCTTTGGTGAGTGCCTGATCCAGATCTGCGATGATGTCATCGGCATTCTCCAGCCCGATCGAGAGGCGCACCACATCGGGCGCGGCCCCGGCGGCGATCTGCTGCGCCTCGGTCAATTGCCGGTGGGTGGTCGAGGCGGAATGGATGATCAGCGAACGTGTATCGCCGAGATTGGCGACGTGGCTGAGCAGTTCGACCGAATCGATCAGCTTCACGCAGGCCTCGTATCCGGCCTTGAGCGAGAAGGTGAAGAGCGACGAAGCCCCCTTGGGGCAGATCCGCGACATGCGCGAATAGTAAGGCGAAGAGGGCAACCCGGCATAGGTGACATAGGCCACACGCGGGTCCTTCTCCAGCCATTCAGCGACCTTCACAGCATTGGCGCAGTGCCGCTCCATGCGCAAGCTCAGCGTCTCGATCCCCATCAGGGTGTAATGCGCCGCCTGCGCATTCAGCGTCATGCCCAGATCGCGCAGCCCGATGGCGATCGAGTGGAAGGTGAAGGCCAGCGGGCCGAAGGTCTCATGGAATTTCAGCCCGTGATAGGCGGGCTCGGGCTCCGACAGCGAGGGGAATTTTCCATTCGACCAGTTGAACTTGCCCGAGTCAATGATCGCACCGCCCGTCACCGTGCCATTGCCGGTCAGGTATTTGGTCAGCGAATGCACCACCAGCGTTGCGCCATGCTCGATGGGGCGGCACAGATAGGGGGTGGCGGTGGTGTTATCGACAATCAGCGGGATGCCGTGGCGGTCGGCAATCGCGGCCAGCGCGTCGAGATCGGTGATATAGCCGCCGGGGTTGGCGATGGCCTCGCAGAAGAGCGCGCGGGTGTTGTCGTCAATAGCCGCCTCGACCGCGTCGAGATCCTCGGTATCGACGAATTTCGCCGACCAGCCGAAGCGCTTGATGGTCTGACTGAACTGCGTGACCGTGCCGCCATAAAGCCGGTTGGAGGTGACGATATTCAACCCCGGCCCCATCAGCGGAAACAGCGCCATGATCTGCGCCGCGTGGCCCGACGAGCAGCAGACCGCACCCGCGCCGCCCTCGAGCGTCGCCATGCGTTCCTGTAGCGCGGCGACCGTGGGGTTGGTCAGGCGCGAATAGATATAGCCCACTTCCTGCAGGTTGAAGAGCGCCGCAGCATGATCGGCATCGCGAAAGACATAGGCGGTGGATTGGTAGATCGGCGTCTGGCGCGCGCCGGTCGCCGGGTCGGGCCGGGCGCCTGCGTGGATCTGGAGCGTGTCGAAACCTGGGGTTCTGTCGGTCATCTGTGCCTCCCTTGCACCTGATTTGGGCGGCAAGCTACGCCAGCACTGCGAGCAGGGCAAGCGGATGGTTGCGGGGTGGGGGTTGGGGCGGAGGGCAGGTGGGACCTACCCATACTGCCTGCGCCAGCTTTGCGACACAATGCGGAGCGACACCAGCGACGATGGGGCCGCCCATCTGACGCCCATCCAGCGCAATTTCTGAAGCTGTCCTGCAATCATGTCGCTAACGACAAGACCCACATCATACCCCTCCAAGCCGCTGCTTGATCCGACAGCATCCGACAGCTTAGCCTGCCCAGGGAACCGGAGCATTCCGAACCAAAGCGCGCCGCATCTGCCAGATCACGCAAGGGCGGGGATACAGGATTTTTTGAGGCGCTAACCGAAAGGCATTATCATGACAGACAATTCCACCGCGAAATCCGGCAAGATCAAGAACAAGAAATACGCGGCCGAGTTGCGGCGGCTTCAGGTCGAACTGGTCAAGCTGCAGGAATGGGTCAAGCATACTGGCCACCGCGTGGCGATAATCTTCGAGGGCCGCGATGCCGCCGGCAAGGGCGGCACGATCAAGCGCATCATCGAGGCGCTCAACCCGCGCGTCTGCCATGTCGTCGCCCTGCCCACCCCTACCGAACGCGAAAAGACGCAATGGTATTTCCAGCGCTATGTGCCGCACCTCCCAGCAGCAGGTGAGATCATCATCTTTGACCGTTCCTGGTATAATCGCGTCGGGGTCGAGCGGGTGATGGGCTTCTGCACCGAGCAGGAATATCGTGAATTCCTGCGCTCCGGCCCCGAATTCGAGCGGATGCTGGTCCGGTCGGGGATGCAGCTGATCAAATACTGGTTTTCCGTGAGTGACGAGGAACAGGAGCGCCGCTTCCAGAAGCGCCTGACCGACCCGACAAAACAATGGAAGCTCAGCCCGATGGATCTGGAAAGCCGCAAGCGCTGGGTCGCGTATTCCAAGGCCAAGGACGAGATGTTCGCCCATACCGACATCAAACAGGCGCCGTGGTATGTGGTGGACTCGGATGTCAAGAAACACGCGCGGCTGAACTGCATTTCACACCTGCTGTCCCTGATCCCCTATACCGAGATCAAAACCCCGACGATGGTGCTGGATGAGCGCCCGCCGCAGGGCGCCTATGTGCGCCCGCCCATCGCCGATCAGACCTTCGTCCCCGAAGTGCATCGCAACCACCTGTGAGGCGGCGGATGTTTATTTGTCAGTTGCCTCCGGCGCCGGCAGGGCCTTGGCCTCATCCGGCATCTGCTCGGGCAACTCGACGGTCAGCGTGCCCTCTTCGGGGTAGATGGTGACCCGCGCCTTGGGTGAGAGTGTCGCGAGGATTTCGTTCAACTCGCGCTGCGCCCGCTCCACGGTCTCGCGCTGGGTCTCTTGCTTTACAGCGGGGGCCTTGTCCTTGGCGCCGAACAGAAACTTGAACATGACACGAACCTCCTGATTGACCGCCCCGCGCATAACGCAGGGCGGGATCAAGGAAAAGGCGCTGCGCTGCAGCGCCACTAAGTTTGCGCCATCACATGGACGCTGGGCGGGCGCTCAGATGAAACCCTGTGCAGTCCGGGTCTCGCCGGTAATGATCTCGCGCCGGTTCCGGATCGGGCCGAGGAAACGCTCTGCGGCCGGATGCGCCGGGTCGAGCGCGCCGTGGCGGATCAGCAGCGCCGTGATCGCGGCTTCGGCGGCGCGCACACCGCCATCGACGATCTTCAGTGCGATGCCCAGCCGCGCTTGCGGCAGGATGGCGACGAACACCGCTTCGGCCCCGGTCTTGAGCGCCGCGCGCCCCTCGCAGGCGCGCATCAACTCAGTGCAGGCGCGCCCTTCGCCTGCCACAAGGTCCGGGTGCTCCATCATCGCCTCGCGCAACCGGATCATCGCATTCGCGCGCGCATCGCCCGCGCTGGCACCGGCGAATTGCGCCATCGCCCCCGCCAGCGCGCCGACCGTGGTGGCGAAATTTGGTGCCGAACAGCCGTCAATCCCGAAACCGGGCGAGGTCATGCCGGTGACCTCCTCGAACGCGCGGCGCACCGCAAGCTGCACCGGGTGGTCGGGGTCGATGTACTCAGCGCCGGCGCGCAGATGCTGGCCCAGCATCAGAAAGCCTGCATGCTTGCCCGAGCAATTGTTGTGCAACTGGCAGGGGCTCTCATACGCGCGGATCAGCCGGTCGCGCTCGTCACGGTCCTGCGGCTCTTGCGGACCGCAGCGCAGATCGGCCTCGCCAAGGCCCAGATCGGACAGCCAGCGTTCGACCCGCCCCGCATGTGCCGCACCACCCTGATGCGAGGCGCAGGCCAGGGCCAGATGCTCGGCGCCGAGGGCGTCCCCCGCACCGCTCTCCAATAGTGGCAGCGCCTGTACCATCTTGCAGCTCGAGCGCGGATAGATCAGCGCGTTGGGCTGTCCCCAGGCATCGATCACCTCGCCAGTGTCGCGCACCACCACAGCATGGCCATGGTGCAGGCTTTCGAGAAACTCGCCACGCCACAACTCGATCAGCGGCGCTGCACCGGCATCGACTGGCGAAAATCCCGCCATCTGTTCACCCATCTCGTCTCTCCCGATGCACGCCTCCTCACGGCTGCGCGATTTTCTGCCATGAGGGCTTTGAATTTCCAGCGACTTGAGGCTATGAAACGTCGCGAGACGCAAGTCAACGTGCCAGCTACGCCATTGCGAGCGCGGCGAAAAAGCAGACCGGGACAATTGGAGGCGCGAGAGCAGATGAGATCACTGGGGAAAATCGGGGCCGTGCTTGCTGTCGCAGGTTTCGCTGGGTCGGCCGCGCTGGCGCAGGAATCGACCAACCGCGTGGCAGCCGATACCGACTGGAGCGTTTTCGTCGAGAACGAGCCCAAGGAATGCTGGGCGGTTTCGGCTCCGAAAGAGACGGTCAATACCCGCGGTGGTCAGCCCGTGCAGGTGCGGCGCGGGGATATCCTGCTCTTCGCCACCTACCGGCCTGGCCGCAGCGCGCCCGAGATTTCCTTTACCGGCGGCTATCCGTTCGACCCGGACTCGACCGTGGAAGTGACGATCGGCTCCAACGAATTCCAGCTTTTTGTCGATGGGCAATGGGCCTGGGCGGGGTCGCCCGAAGATGATCAGCGGTTGTTGGCCGCCATGCGTGCGGGCGCCGAGGCGGTTCTGACCGCCCGCTCCACGCGCGGGACCAACACCCGCGACACCTTCTCGCTCTTCGGCTTTACCGCCGCCAGCGAGGAGGCCGAACGCCAATGCGCTGACTGACCGCACACAAAGCGTCTTTTCCGCAACCGCCCGGGCTGTAAATCCCGGGCGGTTTTGCTATATCCCACGGAACCATCACCCGCGAGGCTCCTATGACCACCAACGCTCCGATCACGCAGGATGTCCTGACCCTGCCGCGCAAGCTGCCCGAGGGGGGCAAGCGCAATCTGGTGGGGCTGACGCGCGACCAGATGCAAGCCGCGCTGGTTGAGACGGGCACGCCCGAGCGGCAGGCAAAGATGCGGGTGGGTCAGATCTGGCAGTGGATCTATCACTGGGGCGTGCAGGACTTCGCCGCGATGACCAATCTCGCCAAGGGCTACCGGCTTGAGTTGGCCGAACATTTCGAGATTGCCCGCCCTGAAATCGTGACCCGCCAGATCTCTGAGGATGGCACACGGAAATATCTGCTGCGCATTGCCGGAGGGCATGAGGTCGAGGCCGTCTACATACCTGAAGAAAGCCGTGGAACACTCTGTATCTCCTCGCAAGTTGGCTGCACGCTAACCTGTTCCTTCTGCCATACCGGCACCCAGAAACTGGTCCGCAACCTGACCCCCGCCGAGATTGTGGGCCAGGTGCTGGTCGCGCGCGATGATCTGGGCGAATGGCCCGTGCCGGGTGCACCGAAGGACGAGACCCGGCTGGTGAGCAATGTCGTGCTCATGGGCATGGGCGAGCCGCTTTACAATTTCGAGAATGTCCGCGATGCGATGCGCGTCGTGATGGATGGCGAGGGGCTGTCGATCTCGCGCCGCCGCATCACGCTTTCGACCAGCGGGGTCGTGCCCGAGATCGCGCGCACCGCGCGTGAGATCGGCTGTCTGCTGGCCGTGTCTTTCCACGCCACCACGGATGAGGTACGCGACAAGCTGGTTCCGATCAATAAACGCTGGAATATCAAAACCCTGCTGGACGCTCTTCGCGAATACCCCCGGCTGTCGAATTCCGAGCGGATCACCTTTGAATATGTCATGCTCAAGGGCGTCAACGATACGGATGCCGATGCGCGGCGCCTCGTGAAACTGATTGCGGGGATACCGGCCAAGATCAACCTAATTCCCTTCAACGAATGGCCCGGCGCGCCCTATGAGCGCTCCGACTGGACGCGGATCGAGGCCTTTGCCGATATCGTGCACAAGGCCGGCTATGCCTCGCCCATCCGCACCCCGCGCGGCGAGGATATCATGGCCGCCTGTGGGCAGTTGAAATCCGCAACCGAGCGCGGCCGTCGTTCGCGCGCCGAGATCGCGGCTGAAACGGGTGTTTGAGCGATGCCCGTTGTCGTTCTGATTGTAGTGGGGGCGCTGGCGGGTGTGCTGGCCACGCGTCTGATGCGGATGGAGACCGACCTGCCGACGGCCATGCTGATCGGTGTGCTGGGGGCTGTCGCGGGGGGGCTGGGGTTTCGCTTTCTGTCGACCTCGGCCTCGTGGGTCGGGGGGTTCGTGCTGGCGCTGCTGGGATCGTTGCTGCTGCTGTGGCTGTGGAAACAGTATCAGGGGCGGCGCTGAGGCCCAGGCGTTGAGTATTTCTTGCAAGATGAAGCCTGCAAGACTGGCCTCAGTTGCGTTTCGGGCGGCTCTTGTAGACCGGAAGGTGCCAACCGAACGCCAGTGAGCCTGCCCTGAGCGCGAAGGTGGTCAGCCCGCAGGCCAGAAGGATGACCAGACGGTCACCTGTCAGCATGGCGGTGCCAAGCGCGGCGAGGGCACCTGTCAGGGCGGCGGTGGCGTAGAGTTCGCCCTTTTTCAGCACCAGCGGCACTTCGTTGCAGACCACATCGCGCATCAGGCCGCCGAGCGTGCCGGTGGCGACTCCCATGATCGCGATGATGGGCGCGCTACTCTCCATGTTCATCGCCACACCGACCCCGGCAGGGACAGCGACAGCAAGGGCTGCGGCGTCGCACCACTCGAGCGCGCGCAGGCGCGATTCAAACAGATGCGCAGTAAAGAAGACCAGCAGAGCGGCTAGGCAGGCCGAGAAGACCATGCCGGGGTCCGAGACCCAGAACACGGCCTCGCGGTTCAGGATCACATCGCGGAGAGTGCCGCCCCCGACAGCGGTCAGGCAGGCGAGGAACAGAAAGCCCACGATATCAAGCTGCGCCCGGCTCGCCGCCAAGGCGCCCGAGAGGCCGAAGATGAAGACGGCAGCGTAATCGAGCCCCTGCACGAGACTCATTCGGCAGCCTTTCCCGCCTTGAAGGGTTCCATACCCGCGCGGGCAAGGGCATCGGCGCGCTCATTCTCGGGGTGGCCGGCGTGGCCCTTGATCCATTCCCATGTCACCTGATGGCGGGCTTGTGCGGTATCCAGCCGCTGCCAGAGTTCGACATTCTTGACCGGCTTGCGGTCTGACGTGCGCCATCCGTTCTTTTTCCAGCTGTGGATCCAACTTGTGACGCCATTCTTGACATAGGCGCTGTCGGTCACGATCGTCAGCGTGCTGGGCCGTTCGAGGGTTTCCAGCGCGGTGATGGCGGCCATCAATTCCATGCGGTTATTCGTGGTCTGCGCCTCGCCGCCCGAGAGTTCGCGCTCCTTTATGACGCTGCCATCGCGCTGTGCCTGCAGCAGCACCCCCCAGCCACCGGGGCCGGGATTGCCCGAACAGGCGCCATCAGTATAGGCGACAAGCTCGGTCATAGCGGGGCGTAGCCTTCAAGCGCCTCGACCCGCGCGAGCCAGGCGCGCAGCGCAGGGAAGGGGGCGAGGTCGAAGCCGCCAAGGCTTTCGGCGCTATGGGTATAGGCATAGAGGCAGATATCGGCGAGGCTGGGGCCGTCGCCCACTAGCCAGTCGCGCGTGCTCAGGTGATCCTCCATCAGTTGCAGCAGCGCCTGACCGCGCGTGAGAAGCTCGGCCAGCCGCTCGGGCGTGGCCTCGGCTTTGCGGTGGGGATAGGTCAGCAGCGCCGCGCGCACGGCGATGACGCCCTCGTGCTGGTTCTGCTCCCAGAACATCCAGGCCAGCATCTGCGCGCGGGTGATCGGGTCTTCGGGCACAAAGCGCGTGCCCTCGCCCAGGCAGCACAGGATCGCGTTCGATTCGGGCAGGGCCGTGCCATCCTCGAGCACGAGGACCGGGGCCTTGCCGAAGGGCAGGCGGGCTTTCTCATGAGCCTCGGCAAGGTCGGGGCTGTCATATTCGACATCGACGCGCGTCACCTCGCGCCCAAGCAGCGCGAGCAACAGGCGCACCTTGTAGCTGTTGCCCGAGGAGGGCATGGAATAGAGGATCATGGCGCGGGCTCCGCTCTGGTCGCGGTCCTGTCTAACCCAGCCAGAGCCCCAGCGCCAGACAGAGCACCACCCCAGCCGTCAGGATCAGCCGCAGGCGCATCCACCACTCTGGCGCGAGCCCCCAGACGCGGAACTGCCAGTCGAGCCGCAAGAGCCCGACAAAGCCGATAAAGAGTGCACTCAGCGCCTGCGATGGCCCGCCACCCACCATGAAGAACACCCAGAGCGCCGGGACGGTCGAGAGCGCGTAACCGCGCCAACGGTGCTCCATCTCGCCGCGCGCGGCAAAGCCCCAGAGCACGCCGGACATGAAGCTGAGGATCACCGAGCCATAGGAAATGAGCACATAAGGCCCGGTGAAGCGCGGGCCGATCAGCCCCTCGGTCATCTCGCGCAGCGCGGGCGAGAGTAGCGTGACCACGCCGAAGAAGAAGGGCAGGAGGCCCGCCAGCCCGAGGGCCAGCGCAGAGCGCGGGATCATGCAGGCTCCCGCAACACGCGCGGCACCTTGAATTCCACGCGTTCCTGCGCGGTCTCGACCAGTTCGACGGTGACATCATGGCGCGCGCGGAAGGCGTCGATCACTTCGGTGACAAGCTCTTCGGGGGCAGAGGCGCCAGCCGTGATGCCGACTGCGCGCACGCCTTCAAGCGCGCGCCAGTCGATCTCGGAGGCGCGCTGGACAAGCTGGGCATAGGCGCATCCCTTGGCGCGACCGACCTCGACCAGCCGCAGCGAATTCGAGGAATTGGGCGCGCCGATGACCAGCAGCGCGTCGATCAGGGGGGCGATGGCCTTGACCGCTTCTTGCCGGTTGGTGGTGGCGTAGCAGATGTCTTCCTTGTGGGGGCCGACAATGGCCGGGAAGCGGGCCTTGAGCGCGGCGACCACTTCTGCCGTGTCATCGATCGAGAGGGTGGTCTGGGTGATATAGGCGAGCCTTGAGGGGTCGCGCACGTCCAGCCCCGCCACATCGGCGGGCGTCTCGACCAGCAGCACCTCGCCCTCGGGCAATTGCCCCATAGTGCCCTCGGTCTCGGGGTGGCCGGCATGGCCGATCATCACCATCTGCAAGCCGTTGGCATGGTGGCGCTCGGCCTCGATATGCACCTTGCTCACCAGCGGGCAGGTGGCATCGACATAAAGCATCTGCCGCGCCTCGGCCTCGCGCGGCACGGATTTGGGCACACCATGGGCGGAAAAGATTACAGGGCGGTCGGGCGGGCACTCGTCGAGTTCCTCGACGAAGACAGCCCCCTTGGCGCGCAGACCGTCCACGACATAGCGGTTATGCACGATCTCGTGGCGGACATAGACCGGCGCGCCCCATTTCTCGAGCGCCATTTCCACGATCTTTATCGCGCGGTCCACGCCCGCGCAGAACCCGCGCGGGGCGGCAAGGTAGAGAGTGAGGGGCGTGGACATGTCAGACCTCCGTTACACCCCTCAGACCTAGCCCTTGATGGCGGTCAGGTCCAGTGTCCTGGCCCTCAGCCCGCCACGCAATCGGCAATCGCCTGCGCCATGTTACGCATCAAGCTGGGGTAGAGATCGGCACCGGGCTCCAGCAGAACGCCCGCCGGGTCAAGCTCGGCGCCGACGCGAACGTCGGTACCTTCGACCACCACATCGACATAGCGCGAGGAATGGTTGACTTCGGGGAATATGCACACCGCACCGGCATCGGCCAGTTGCGCGCGCAGATCGGCCAGACGCTGCGCACCCGGTGCGGCGGCATCCCCGAGCGCGATGGTGCCAGCGATGTTCAGCCCGAACTGGTCGGCCAGATAGCCATAGGCATCATGGAACTTGACCAGCGGCGCCGTGCCGACGGGTTCGAGAATGGTCTCGATCTCGGCGGTCAGGCTGGTGATCCGCTCGATTGCGGCCGCCGCATTGGCGCGGAAGGTGTCGGCATGGTCGGGCGCATGTTCGGCCAGTTCATCTGCGATGAGGTTCAGCCAGACCGCGACATTGCCCGTGTTCATCCAGGCATGCGGATCGAGCCCGTCATGGGCGTGGTCATGCCCGTCGTCATGGGAATGACCGTGGTCATCATCATGCGAATGGCCGTGATCGTCTTGGGAATGGCCGTGGTCATCATCATGCGCGTGGCCATGATCGTCGTGGGAATGCCCATGGTCATCGTCATGCGCGTGGCCATGGTCGTCGTGGGAATGGCCGTGGTCATCATCATGCGCGTGGCCATGATCGTCTTGGGAATGGCCGTGGTCATCATCATGCGCGTGGCCATGATCGTCGTGGGAATGACCGTGGTCATCATCATGCGAATGGCCGTGATCGTCGTGGGAATGCCCGTGGTCATCATCATGCGAATGGCCGTGATCGTCGTGGGAATGCCCGTGGTCTTCGTCATGCGCGTGGCCGTGATCGTCGTGGGAATGACCGTGGTCATCATCATGCGAATGGCCGTGGTCATGCGAATGCCCGTGCGCGTAATCCTGCAGATGCAGCCCCTCGGCATTGATCAGCGTCACCACCTCGCCACTTGTGCCCACACCGCTGAGTGCGCGGGCCATCCATGGGGTCAGTTCCTCACCGATCCAGAACACCAAATCGGCCTCGGAGAGCGCACGCGCCTGAGTGGGGCGCAACTGGAAGGAATGTGGGTCGCCACCGCGGTCGAGCAACAGATCGGCCGAGCCCGTCTCTCCCAGAACCATCGACACCAGCGAATGGGTCACCCCGAAATCGGTCATGATTTTCAGATCATTGGCCGCGAGCGGTGTTCCCATCATGGCACAGGCCAGTGCTATCGAGTAGCGCATTGCATCCTCCTTGTGTACTATTGTTACGGAACCTATCTAACGTTATATCATAACAGTCAACAGGCTTCAGATGACAGATCATTCTCCACAATCCGGTTTTTGTTGCACCGACCATAGCGGCGCGGCCCACACCGCCGCGATTCTCGCTCAGGCGGAGACACGCGCGCGTGAAAGCGGGGTGCGGCTGACCCCGGTGCGGCGGCGCACGCTCGAGATCCTGCTCGAGGCCCATGGCGCGCTCGGCGCCTATGAGGTGCTGGAGCGGCTCTCTGCCGAGGGTTATGGCACGCAGCCGCCCGTCGCCTATCGCGCGCTCAATTTCCTTGTCGAGAACGGCTTTGCGCACCGTATCCAACGGCTCAATGCCTTCACGGCCTGCGTGCATCCCGCCCGCGACCATCGCGCTGCCTTTCTGATCTGCGACCGTTGCAACAGTGTGACGGAGGGCTGTGCCGACTCGTTCTCGCAGGCGATGATCGAAGCCGCGTCCGCCGTCGGCTTCCAACTGGAGCGCAGCACCATCGAAGCGGTCGGCCTGTGCAGCGCCTGCGCTGGCAAACCCGCATGAGCCTGATTGCGGCGCGTGGGCTGGAGCTGCGCTATGGCGCGCGGCGGGTGTTGCACGATATCGATTTCGATATCGAGCGCGGCGAGATCGTGACCGTTGTCGGTCCGAATGGCTCGGGCAAGACCTCGTTTCTGCGCGCGCTGCTGGGGGTGATAAAGCCTTCGCGCGGTCGCGTGCTGCGCGCGGCGGGGCTGAAGGTCGGTTATGTGCCGCAGCGGCTGCATATCGACCCCGGCCTGCCGCTGCCGGTCTCGCGCTTCCTGTCGCTGCCGGTCCCGGCCTCGAAAAGTGCCATGGCCGAGGTACTGGAACAGGTCGGTGTCGGCGATGTCCTCAAGCAGAACATGACCACCCTCTCGGGCGGGCAGTTCCAGCGCGTGCTGCTGGCGCGCGCGCTGCTGGTCCGACCCGATATCCTGATGCTGGATGAGCCGACCTCCGGCCTAGACCAGCCCGGCGTGGCGAGTTTCTACCGGCTGATCGAGGATGTGCGGCGCGAGACGGGCTGTGCGGTGCTTTCGGTCAGCCATGATCTGCATGTCGTCATGTCGGCTTCGGACCGGGTGATCTGCATCAACGGGCACATCTGCTGCGAAGGGGCGCCGCATGTGGTGCGCGCGGCACCCGAATACCGCGCGCTCTTCGGGTTCGGCACCGGCGGCGCACTGGCGCTCTACCAGCATGACCACGATCACGAGCATGACCACGACCACGACGGGGCACCGCATGCTTGATGATTTCCTGACCCGCGCGCTTCTGGCCGGGCTGGCGGTGGCGCTCGCCACCGGGCCGCTGGGCTGTTTCGTGGTCTGGCGCCGGATGGCCTATTTCGGCGATGCCACCGCCCATGCGGCGATTCTGGGCGTGGCGCTGGCGCTCGGGTTTCAGATCAGCATCTTTCTGGGCACGATGCTGGTCGCGCTGGTCATGGCAATGGTGGTCTCTGTGCTGGCAGGGCGCGGCTGGGCGATGGACACGACGCTGGGCGTGCTGGCGCATTCAGCGCTGGCCTTCGGGCTGGTGGCCGTGTCCTTCCTGCCTGCTGTGCGGGTCGATCTGACAGCTTACCTCTTCGGCGACATTCTCGCGGTATCGCGGTTTGATCTGGCCGTGATCGCTGCTGGCTCGGCCCTTGTGCTCGGGCTGATTTTCTGGCGCTGGTCAGGACTTCTGACCGCGACACTGAGCGAGGATCTGGCGCATGCGTCAGGTATTGATCCGGGGCGCGAGAGGATGGTTCTGACGCTCGCGCTGGCTGTTGTCGTGGCGGTGGCGCTCAAGATCGTCGGCGCGCTGCTGATTGCCGCGCTGCTGATCATCCCGGCGGCGGCGGCGCGCAACCTTGCGCGAAGCCCCGAGCAGATGGCGCTTGTCGCGATCGTGATCGGCGGAGTCTCGGTCTGGGGCGGATTGCAATTGTCGCTGTTTCAGGACACGCCCTCAGGCCCGTCCATCGTGGTCTTTGCGGCGCTGATCTTTGCCGCGAGCACGGTCGGTGCTGCTCTGGTGCAGCGCCTGCGTACGAACTGACACAGGCGCTGACCGGGCCGGGCAGGCTGCACCTGCCCGGCAGGCATTATTCAGGCCGTGATAGGCTCAGCGCGACCGCGCTTCGCATCCACCGACCATGCGCCCGCGCCAGTGATGAAGAGCGCGACGTAACCACCTGCAAGCCCAAGATTTTTCAGAAGCTGTGTCATCTGCATCTGATCTGCCGGATCGAAATGATAGAGCAGGCCGGAGACGACACAGAACGCGGCCAGTGCCAGAGCGGTGATCCGGGTCTGGAAACCAGCAATCAGCGCAAGCCCTGCGCCGATCTCGAACAGGACGACGGGCCAGGCGAGAATGGCCGGAATTCCGCCCGTGGCCATATAGGCGCCGAAACCCTCGACATTGCCGAGTTTGCCGACACCCGCGACGACGAAGAGAAGACCCAGCAGGATGCGGGCGATGAGGAGAAGAGAAGCGTGTTGCATGGGAGATATCCTTGATGTTGTCTGCCATGCGGGATGTGGTGCATCTGGCCGCGCCGGTCCATTCCGCAGCCACTCACAGTGCCTGTGCGCCTCTGCTCAGGCCGCGCCACTGCGCGCCTTGCACTCCCAGCGCCCGCTCTCCTGCGACCAGTATTCGGCCTCCACTCCGGCAGCACTCATCGCCTTCCACTGCGTGCGGGCCTGCCCGAGTTCGTCGGGGTCATGGCCATTGAACAGCACCCAAAGTCGCTCCAATCCCGGCACCTCCTCGGGCGCGGCTTCGGCGCGGTCGATGGCCATGACAATGCGGGCGCGGTTGGGGGCTTCACGCGCGGTGCTCAGCAGGATCGGCTGATCCGCATCATGCGGCCCGCCCGCCAGCCCATGGGGCAGGAAGCTGGACTTGTCGCCCTGCCAGAGCGCGGCATCCAGCGCCGCAAGCTGCGCCGGGTCGCGCCCGCGCACCATGACGCGCATCTCCTGCGCCAGCGCGCGCGACAGCAGGTTGCGCGCAGTGACTTCAAGCGGATCGCGTGTCAGGTGATAGAACAGCGCCTTGCCCATTTTGCGCGGCCTTCAGCCCTCCTCGAATTTCGCGGCCACCAGCGCATCGAGCGCCAGAACACCCCAGCCCGAAGCCCCTTTCGGCGCATGGGCGCTCTCGGTCTTGGTCAGCGTCACCCCGGCGATGTCGAGATGCATCCAGGGCATGCCCTCCTTGACGAAACGCTGCAGGAATTGCGCCGCCGTGATCGAGCCCGCCGGACGGCCGGCACTGTTCTTGATATCGGCGATGCGCGATTTGATCAGTGTGTCATAGGCCGGCCCGAGCGGCATGCGCCAGGCGCCTTCGCCCACGCTCTCGGCGGCCTTGAGGAAATCCGCCGCCAGCGCATCGTCATTGGCGAAGACCCCGGCATTCTCATGGCCCAGCGCGACGATGATCGCGCCAGTGAGCGTGGCAAGGTCGATCACGGCGCGCGGGGTGTAGCGTTCCTGCGCATACCAGAGCGCATCGGCCAGCACGAGGCGACCTTCGGCATCAGTGTTGATGACCTCGATCGTGGTGCCTTTCATCGAGCGGATCACATCGCCGGGGCGCTGCGCGCGCCCGTCGGGCATGTTTTCGACCAGCCCGACAAGGCCTACGACATTCGCGCGCGCCTTGCGGCGCGCGAGAAGCTGCATCAGCCCGACGGTCACAGCCGCACCGCCCATATCCATCGTCATCTCTTCCATGCCCGCGCCGGGTTTGAGCGACACGCCGCCCGTGTCGAACATCACCCCCTTGCCGACCACGGCAAGGGGTGCGCCCTCGGCCCCCTGCCAGTGCAGGATCGCGAGTTTCGAGGGGCTTTCCGAACCCTGACCGACCGCGAGCAGGGCACGCAGCCCGGCCTCTTCCAGCGCGGCCTCGTTGAGGATTTCGATCTTGAGGCCGAGTTCCGCCATATCGTTGATCTGCGCGGCGAAACTCTCGGTGGTGAGCAGGTTGGCGGGAGCATTGACCAGATCGCGGGTGAGGTGGACCGAGTCGACGCGCGCCATGACCTCGGCCAGCGCGTCTTGCGCGGTCTCAGGGTCGCGCAGCAGAACGCGGACAGGGCCGAAGCCGGGTTTGGGCTCGGATTTCTGCGCTTCATACTGATAGGCGCGCAGCAGGGCGGCCTGCAGGATCGGGGCGAGAGGGAGGCGGTCGAGACAGATCAGGGCAGGGGTTTTGTCGAGCCCGCGCCCGATGCTGATCCCGGCCTTGCGCAGCGCGGCCGCGTCGGGCTTGCGGGGCAGACGGATGATCTGCAGCGCCTCGGCCTTGAGGCCAGCGGGCCAGGCGAGCGTCAGGCTCTCGCCAGGTTTGAGCTTGGCGAAACCGGGGCTCGCGACGGCGCGGGCAACGGCGCCGCGGGTGAGCCTGTCGGCGCGTTTTGTCGCTTGGGGCAGGGGGGTCTCGGGATCGGCGAAGAGGGCGATGCGACCTTCGCTGGCCGCAATCTGGTCGAGATCGAAGGGCAGGAGTTCGGGGGTTGTGTGCAGCGACATGGGGCCTCCGGCATTGCGTTTCGGCAGATGTAGCCTGCCTTGTTGCCAAAGACCATGGGCGAGTGTCTGAGCGTCGTTTGTCTTTGAGGCGTGATGTCAGAAAAAGCGCCCGCAAGCCGAGCCCACCCGCCCGCCCTTGCCCGGCTTGCGGGCGCTGCCCCTGCCTCTGGCAGGGGCGGGAGTCGGTGGTGGAGTCATTATTGCGGATATAACAAGGCCGGGCGTTCCTGCGTAAC
>SLJW01000130.1 GCA_007134865.1 Paracoccaceae bacterium
GCTTGCGCTGCGGCATCTGCGGTCGGTCGCACAAAGCGTCGTACCACAGGGCACGGCCATCGCGCCTGTTCGGGCGCAAGCCTTCGCGCTGGCGGGCAGAATTCCTGCCGCTCAGAAGATCCTTGCGCGTCAGCGCGTCCAGACGCGGGACCGAGGCGCCCAGGCCGAACTCGATCTAATGGCTGCAGATCTAGCGCTGCAGACCCGCGACCCCGCGGCGGCGATGCATTATCTCGACAAGGTCGAGGCCGCGTTTCCGGGCCGGATGGTGCCGTGGCTGCTGCGCGCAAGGGCCCATTTCCAGCGCGGTGCCTTCTACGATGCCAGCGCGGCGCAAGTGGTCTTCAACCAGCGCAAGCAGGCGCAAAACGCGGATTGGAGCGGAACCGATCTGCGCGACCGGATCATCGCGGATGCGGCCAAGGCGATCGAAGGGCAGACCGCCACGCTACAGAGACTCGATCACACGCTCGACGCGCTGGGCCTTGCGGGGATCTCGGCCTCGAGCGGCCTTTCGGCCTGGGCGCTAGTGCGGGGCGAGGCCGACGGGCGCCTTCAAGACATACGTGACAGTTCGCCGCGCGACATCCCCCGACAGATCGCACATTACTGGGATGGCCCGCCGAGCCCCGCGCTCGCCCGCGCGGCGGAGGCCTGGAAGCGCCTGCACCCGGATTTCGACCAGCGTATCCATGATGCCGAAAGCGCGCGGGCGTGGCTCCATCGTCATCACGGTCCTGCGATGGCGCGACAATTCTCTGCGCTGCCGCTGCCGGCCTTGCGCGCGGATCTTTTTCGAGCGGCGCTCATGGCCGTGGAGGGCGGGGTATTCACCGATCTCGACGAGTATCCGCGCCTGCCCGTCACACCCTGGCTTGAGACGGGCAGGGCAGTCTTCTGCATCGAGCAGGGGTTTGGCACCATTGCGAACAATTTCATGGCCGCGCCGCCGGCGCACCCGGTCTGTCTCGCGGCGCTCGATCTGATCGGGCAGCAACTTGCGCAAACGCGTGCGCCCTATGCGTGGTGGGATACGGGGCCTGCGCAATGGACGCGTGCCGTCGCTCGGCACGTCTTCTTCGGGCAGGGCGATGCGCTGAAACTCTTGTCGCAAGCCACGTATGCGCGGAGGGTCTCGACCAACCTGCCCTTCCCGCACAAGCGCGGCGCCGAGCATTGGCGGTGAGGGCGCGCGGGTGGGCTCACGCGAGGGTTCCCAAGGGTAGCGATCTGCGAACGAACATGTGAAAAATCGGTTCACAGCCTTTCGCGACTATGCTCTATAAAAGATGCCCGAATGCTGTATGGCATATTGAGAAAAAACGACACCAAGGGAGGAACTGATGGATCGTCGCTCTTTTTTGAAGACCTCTGCGCTGGGCGGGGGGGCCGCGGCCGCCTCGACCCTCGCCGCACCGGCTGTGGCGCAGGGTCGCACGACCTGGCGGATGGTCACGACCTGGCCGCGCAATTTCCCCGGGCTCGGGACTGGTGCGCAACGCGTGGCCGATCGGATAACGGCGGCTTCCGACGGCGCGCTGACCATCGAGGTCTTTGCTGCGGGCGAGATGGTGCCGGCGCTGCAATCGCTAGACGCGGTGATCGACGGCTCGGCCGAGATGAGCCACGGTGCCGCTTATTACTGGATGAACAAATCGCAAGGCCTGGGCTTCTTCACCGGGGTGCCGTTCGGGATGACCAGCCGCGAGTTGGCGGCGTGGATGCGGTATCTGGGCGGGCAGGAACTCTGGGACGATATCTACGATGATTTTGGCCTTGTGGGCTTCATGTCGGGCGACACCGGCACGCAAGCTGGCGGCTGGTTCCGCGAAGAACTCACTGGCATCGAGGATATCCAGGGCCTGCGCTTCCGCACGCCGGGCTTGGGCGGGCAGTGTTGGCAGAAGATGGGCGCCTCGGTCACCAACCTCGCCGGCGGTGAGATCTTCGCGGCCCTTCAGTCGGGCGCCCTTGATGCGGCCGAGTTCGTGGGCCCCTACAATGACCGCGCGCTGGGCTTCCATCAGGTGCGCAACCACTACTACACCAGTTCGTTCATCGAGCCGGGCCTTGCGACCGAACTGGTGGTGGACAAGGCGAAATTCCTCGAGCTGCCGACAAATCTGCAAGGTATCGTCCGGGACGCCTGTCAGGCCGAATACGATCAGGTGCCCTCGGAATTCTACGCCAATGACCCGATTGCGCTTGCTGATATGGTCGAGAACCATGGGACGATCGTGCACAAGGACTGGCCCGAGAGCATCCTCGAGGCCGGCGCGCGCGCCGCGCGCGAGATCATCGAGGAGATCCTCGACAGTGGCGATGCCAAGACCAGAGCCACAGCTGAAAGCTTCGTGCAGAACCTCAACCTGCTGCGCACACGGACCGAGAATACGGACCTGACCTTCGCACTGGCCCGTGAGAAGTATTTCGACATCTCGGATCTGGGCTGAGAGGTCTTGCCGGATCACAAAGCATGCGGCCCCGGAGACCATCCGGGGCCGCAATGTCGCACCGCACCACGCTCCAAAATGAGGCCGGAATGACTGCGTTGTCCTATCTCATGCGGCTGATCAACCTGATCAACCGGATCATTGGCAACACGTTCATGTGGCTGTCAGTCGCCATCGTGTTGGTGTGCTTCTGGGTGGTGGTGGAGCGATATGTGTTCCTCAATACCCGTCTCTGGATGCAGGATCTCTACCCCTGGCTGAACGGGGTGATGTTCACCGCCGTTGCGGGCTATGCGCTCTATCGCAATGATCATGTGCGGGTCGATATCTTCTACCGAACAGCTTCGACGAAGGCCAAGGCCTGGCTCGATCTTGCAGGCGTGTGCATTTTTCTTTGGCCCTTCGCCTGGGTTGTCTGGACCTATTGCTTCACTTTCGTGCGCCGGTCGGTCAGTCTTCTGGAAGCATCGGCCAACCCGGGCGGCATGCCGGGGCTGTTCGTTCTGAAAAGCTTCATCCTGGTCTTTGCTGTCGTGATCGCCATTCAAGGGCTGGCAATGGTGATCCGATCGATCCTCCTGATCGCCGGGCGCGAGGATCTGGTGCCCCTCGACTACCGCTACAAATACGACGACGATCCGGAGCCCGCCTGACATGGATCCTGTTCTTCTGGGAGAGATCCTGGCCGGGTTGATGTTCTTCGGCGTGATCGGCTTCTTGCTGCTGGGCTTTCCGGTGGCCTTCACTCTGGCGGGCACCTCGATTCTGTTTGCCTGGATAGGGATGCATTTCGGCGTTTTCGACCTGTCGAACCTGCGTGCGCTGGCCGGGCGCTACACGGGCTACATGATCAATGAGGTGCTGGTCGCAGTGCCGCTTTTCATCTTCATGGGCGTGATGCTGGAACGCTCGAAGATCGCGGAGCAGCTTCTCACCGTGATGGGCAAGCTCTTTGGCAACCTTCGCGGCGGTCTGGGCATTTCCGTCATCCTCGTGGGCGCGCTGCTCGCGGCCTCGACCGGCGTGGTTGGGGCGACCGTAGTGACGATGGGGCTCATTTCGCTGCCGGCAATGCTGCGCGCGGGCTACGACCCGAAGCTCGCCTCCGGCGCGATCTGCGCCTCGGGCACGCTGGGGCAGATCATCCCGCCATCGACAGTGCTGATCTTCATGGGTGACATGATCGCCGGCATGAACAGCCAGGTCCAGATGAGCCTTGGAAATTTCGCACCCAAGACAGTCTCGGTCGGGGACCTCTTTGCGGGCGCGTTGATCCCGGGGCTGCTGATGGTGGGCCTCTACATCCTCTTCTTCATCTACAAGGCCATCTTCGATCCGCAGAGCTGTCCGGCCACGCCCGTTCCGGCCGACGAGAAGAAGGGGCTCTGGAAAGAGATCCTCCTTGCCCTCTTACCGCCGCTTCTGCTGATCATGGCCGTGCTCGGCTCGATCCTCGGCGGGATTGCCACACCGACCGAAGCCGCCTCGGTCGGGGCCGTGGGCGCGACGCTGCTGGCGGCGCTGCGCTGGCGGCTCTCGCTCGCGGTCTTTGTCGAGGTGGCGCGGCGCACGGCCGTCATCACCTCGATGATCTTCATCATCCTCTTCGGGGCCTCGGTCTTTGCCATCGTCTTTCGGCAGATGGGGGGCGACAATCTCGTGCGCGAGTTCCTGACCTCGATGCCGGGCGGCGCGATGGGGGCGATGCTGATGGTCATGCTGATCATGTTCGTGTTGGGCTTCATCCTCGACACATTCGAGATCATCTTCATTGTTCTGCCGATCACGGCGCCGACCTTGCTTTTGCTTGGCGTCGATCCGGTCTGGCTTGGAGTGATGATCGGGGTGAACCTGCAGACGTCGTTTCTTACCCCGCCCTTTGGCTTTGCCCTGTTCTATCTGCGCGGTGTTGCGCCGAATTCGGTGAGCACGGGCATGATCTATCGCGGTGCGATCCCATTTGTCATGCTGCAATTGACGGCCATTGCCATCCTGTTCATCTTCCCTGGGCTGGTGTTGTGGTTGCCGGGGCTTCTCTTCTAGCAAACCGGGCCACACCCAGCCTTGACGGGTACGCCTCTTGCTGCGCTATGCTCTTCGCAGGTTACGCTTGAGCGGATCCCCCATGCAACGAGGCACCCTCGATGTCCCGCCGCTTTGAGCTTGACTGGCTGCGCGTGCTGCTTTTCGCGCTGCTGGTGCCGCATCATGTCGCAGTGGGGTTCGTGGATTGGGGCGTCGATATCTACCGCTTTACCAACAACCAGTTGGCGGGCGATGGGATGACGCTCTTCATCTACTGGAGCCATAGCTGGCGGCTTCCGTCGCTGTTCCTGATCGCTGGCATCGGCACCTGGTATCTCGCCCGTCGCGCAAGCGGCTGGCGCTTTATGGCGCGCCGTCTGGGCAGGTTGCTGGGCCCGGCGATCTTTGGCACCTTCATGCTGAATGTGTTTGGCGGCTTTGCCATCGCTCAGATGACTGGGACAGCGCCCGGGTTTCCGGTGTTCTGGTGGGGCTGGCTGACTGACCCGGCCCCGCGACAGATCCAGCATCTGTGGTTCCTGTTCAATCTCGCGATCTATACCGTGCTGTGCTGGCCCGTCCTTGCCCTCGGTGCGCGCGTGCCGCGACCCGGATCATGGCTGGTTTTGTGCATGGCGCTTTCGGTGGTGGCGGTCGTGATGTGGAAGCCCCACGCGCCTGCGCTGACTGGTAACAATTATCAGTTTGCATTCTATCTCTGCTTCTTCCTCAGCGGATATTTCATCGGCGCGCGCGGCGCAGATCTGCTGGAGGCGACCGGGGCTTGGGCGTGGTGGCTCTTGGCTCTCGCGGTCATTCTGTTTCTGGCAAAGGCGGGCTTGCTGACCGCTGTACTGCTCGAGGATATCGAGACCGGACAGGCGCTCGCGGCAGGCGGTTGGCGCCCGCTGGGCCTGGAGCCGCCGTTTTCCGCACTCTTTTCGGTGATCGAGGCGGCGACGGCCTGGGTCTGGTGCCTTGCTGCGCTTGGGCTTGCCGTGCGCTACCTCGCGTGGCCCTCCGCGACGCTTGCACAGCTCAATCGCGCTGTCTTTCCGGTCTATGTGCTGCATTTCCCGGTCACGTTGATCGGGCTGGCCCTGGTTGCACAGATCTCGCTGCCCTGGTTGGTCGAATTTCTTGGCCTTCTGGTCTTCGTCTATGTTGCGAGCTGGGCGCTTTGGCGGCTCTTCGACCGGCTGGGCCCGGCCGTGGTTCTCGTTGGCGGCAAGCCTGTCCGCTGAAGGCTCCTCGCGCTCGCCTCTGCCTTGACACGCCGCGCTCTTTCTTTCATACGGCCGTCAACCGTTCGGGCATCCGGCCCGCGCGGCACGATCATATTGTCCGCGACAGCCGGACACGCCGCCCGAGGCAGCGAACGCCCGGCATCGACCGGGGGCCACAGGGCGCGGAGCAGAGAGAAGGAACAGGCCGATGTTTGCGGTCCTCAAGACTGGTGGCAAGCAATACCGTGTCCAGCCCGGCGACCTGCTGCGGGTGGAGCGTCTTGCCGCGCAGGCTGGCGAAAAAGTCCAGTTCAATGAAATTCTGATGGTTGGGGGTGAGACCCCTCTGATCGGCACGCCGACCGTGGCCGGGGCCGGCGTTCAGGCCGAGGTGATCGACCAGATCAAGGCTGACAAGGTGATTCATTTCGTCAAGCGCCGCCGCAAGCACAGTTCGCAGCGCACGAAGGGCCACCGCCAGAAGCTGACACTCCTGCGCGTCACGGACATTCTTGCCTCGGGCGCCGAAGCGACCGGCATCAAGGAGGCCATCGGCAGCGGATCGGTCGCTGGCTTCACTGTGAACGAGCCGAGCGCAGCAAAACCCGTAGCAGCCGCCGCCGCCGTCGAGGCAGCCAAGCCCGCCAACCTGCTCGACGCCGCGCGCGACGGGCAGCCGGATGACCTCAAAAAGATCTCGGGCGTCGGTCCGAAGCTTGAAGGGCTCCTGCACCAGACTGGCGTGTTCCATTTCGACCAGATCTCCGCTTGGACCCCGGAAGAAGTTGCCTATATGGATGAGCAGCTGTCGTTCAAGGGTCGTATCGCACGCGACGGGTGGATCGATCAGGCACAACAATTCGCAGCCGAGAAGGAGTAAAACCTCATGGCACACAAGAAAGCAGGCGGGTCCTCCCGCAATGGGCGCGACTCGGCCGGCCGCCGGCTCGGCGTCAAGCTCTTCGGTGGTCAGCATGCGATCCCCGGCAATATTATCGTGCGCCAGCGCGGTACGCGGCACTGGCCCGGCGCGGGCGTTGGCATGGGGCGCGATCACACGCTGTTCGCGCTCAATGAGGGGCAGGTGGTGTTCACCAAGGGTCTGAAGGGGCGCAGCTTCGTGTCCATTGCGCCAATGGAAACCGCTGCCGAATAAGCCGAACATTTACGTTTCGAATGTAGAACAGGGTCGGCGCAAGCGTCGGCCCTGTTTCATTACGCGCGGCGCAATCAGCGTCGTGACAGGCGGTCGTTCGGCGAACCTAGACTGAACGATGGGCGCGTGAGGGAGGAAAGACTATGGGGCTCGAGAATCTGGTTTGCGCAGAACAACCGGTCATCCGGACCGCCCGACTTGTGCTCCGCCCGCTTGTGCCCTCGGATGACGCGCTCCTCGCGCTCTATACGAGCGACAAGCGCGTGGCCGTCGGCACGCGCTCGATTCCCCATCCGCTGCCGCCCGGTGCGACTGAGCAGTTCATCGCACGTGCGACGGCGCCGGACCGGCGCGAAGATGTCTGGGCGATGGATGGCACCATTGGCGGTGCGGATGCGCTTGTCGGGGTGGTATCGCTCAAACCGCTCGAGCGGCGCCAGAGCCAGATCGGCTTCTGGGTTGCTCCGACAGCCTGGAATGCAGGTTTTGCATCTGAGGCCGTGCGCGCCATAATTGCATCTAACCCCCACAATTCCCGTACCCTCTTTGCGGAGGTCTTTCAGGACAATCCCGCCTCCGCGCAGGTTCTGATGAACGCAGGGTTCGATTATCTGGGCGAGGCAGAGGCCTACTCGCTCGCGCGTCGCGCAACTGTGCCGACCTGGACCTATATCCGGCGGATGGTTCAAACTTTGGCATCCTGAGCGGTCCGGCTCGGTTCACTGCGCAATGGATGCACAGTCCTTCAGCACCGCGTGCGCGGCCCCTCGACCTTTTCGCCGGCTTTGCTACATTGAAAAGAGAGCCGGACAGGATGGGACATGCGCAGACCAATTGTGGGGATCATCGGGAATTCCTATCTGATCAATGATGAATATCCCGCTCATGCAGGTGGCACGATGAACTCCGAGGCGGTTGCCGAAGTCTCAGGATGCCTCCCGCTGCTGGTGCCGACTGATCCCAGGCTTGTTTCGGTGGCAGAGCTGCTCGAGGTTTGCGACGGTTTTCTGCTCACGGGCGGGCGTCCTAATGTTCACCCGGAAGAATATGGCGAGGCCGAGACACCGGCCCATGGCGCTTTCGACCGCGCGCGCGATGCGATCACGCTGCCGCTCGTGCGTGAATGCGTTGCGCGGGGGCAGCCCTTTTTCGGGGTCTGCCGTGGCTTTCAGGAGGTGAATGTCGCGCTCGGTGGCACCCTCTATCCCGAGATTCGCGATCTGCCCGGCCGCATGAACCACCGCATGCCCCCCGATGGCTCGCTCGAGGAGAAATTTGCCTTGCGCCACAAGGTGAGCTTCACTCGTGGGGGAGTGTTTCATCGCCTGATGGGCGCAGAAGACGTCATGACGAACACGTTGCACGGGCAGGGGGTCAAGACACCGGGGAAACGCATTGTCATCGACGGGCAGGCCCCGGACGGTACGCCCGAGGCACTGTATGTCGATGGGGCAGAGGGGTTCACCCTATCCGTGCAGTGGCATCCGGAATGGCAGGCGGGTATCGACCCGGTCTCGCGGCCGCTGTTTTCCGCCTTTGGGGATGCCGTGCGCGCCTGGGCGCATGGCCGCAAGGCGTGGGCCATAAGCGCCTGAGCCGGAACGTCACACGGCCAGTCAGACCACGACCACAAGCGTTCCGATCGGGACACGGTCATAGAGGTCGATGACATCCTGCTGCAGCATCCTGAAACATCCCGACGAGGCAAAACGCCCGATCGAGCGCCATTCCGGCGTGCCGTGGATCCGGTAGCCTTGGTCGCGCCCATCAGTCAGAAGATAGAGCGCGCGCGCGCCAAGCGGGTTTTCCGGGCCGCCGGGCTGGCCGTCTTTCCAACGCTCCAGATGTGGCTCGCGTTCGATCATTTCGGGCGGCGGGGTCCATGTGGGCCAGCGCGCCTTGCGGTAGACGGTCGACACGCCGGTCCAATCGAAACCTTCGCGCCCGACGGACAGGCCATAGCGTAGAGCATAGTCGTTCTCAAGCAGCAGATAGAGCAACCGGTTCTCATTCTCAATGATGATAGACCCGGTCGGATGCTCGGAAGTGTACGGAACAACCTGCCTGTGCAGGAATTCCGGGATCTCGTCCATATTCACGGCCGGGATCTGATGCGCGCCGTCCCGGCGAGAGGCGTAGTCGATCGCCTCGAACTCGGGCGGCGGATCGGGGACGAACGCAGGAAGACAGGCCCCCAGGACAAGGGGGGCGCAGCCCAGGGCCAGAAATCTGCGGCGGTCCAGAGTATCGCGTGTCATCATGCGAAAGTGTATAGCCGCGCGGCGTTAACGCAAGCTTGATCTGCACTGTCCGGGTAGGGCGCGCTGTCAGGCTCCGAGTCTTGAGGCGGCGCGCGCCAGTTCAGTTACCTCCTGCCAGTCGCCGGCGGCAAGGGCGGCGTTGGGGGCGACCCAACTGCCGCCCACGCAGATCACATTGCCGAGGCTCAGATACGCGCCGGCCTTCTGGGGAGTGATCCCGCCTGTGGGGCAGAAGGTCACCTGTGGGAGCGGCGCACCGATCGATTTCAGGGCCGCGACCCCGCCAATGGCTTCGGCGGGGAAGAATTTCTGCACTGTATAGCCCTGCTCGAGCAGAAACATGATCTCGGAACAGGTCTGCGCACCCGGCAAGAGGGCGAGGCTCGAGAGCCGCGCGGCGTCAATCACCGAAGGCGTCGCGCCGGGCGAGACAGCGAACACGGCGCCAGCCTCGCGCGCAGCGGCCATCTGATCGGCGTCGAGCACAGTGCCGGCCCCGACGATCGCCCCCTCGATCCCGGCCATTTCTCGGATCGCATCAAGCGCGCAGTCGGTGCGCAAGGTAATTTCCAGAACCGGCAGCCCACCCTTGACCAGGGCTTCGCCGAGGGGGCGAGCATGACTGATATCGTTGATGACGAGAACCGGAATCACCGGGGCCATCTGGCAGAATTGCAGGGCGCGCTGGCTTTGCTCGGCTGGGGTCATGGCGGGTCTCCGGTGTTGTGGATAGCGCTAACATCTAAC
>SLJW01000049.1 GCA_007134865.1 Paracoccaceae bacterium
CTGCGCGCGGCCCCGGCTGCTTAATGGATCGGACAGGCTCTCACGGGCAGAGTTCCGGTCGGCTTCCGAAGGAATATCCGAAATGCCGCGAGAGCACCGATAGCGAGGGCAGGGGCGCGCGCGCCCCTGCTTGAAAAGCCGCGCGTCAGGCAGGCTCAGCGCGCTTCTTTCCATTCCGCGAGCGCTGGATTGCTGGCAGGCGCTGGCGGGGGTTCGAGCGGTGCGGGGGAGGCCGGTTGCGGCGGCACTGGCGGCGGGCCAGTGCGGGTGCAGCGCAGGTGATGCGCCTCGCGCGCGCCGAAGTAGAACGCCACGACCGCACCCAAAAGCCACCAGAGCGGCTCGGGCACCAGCGCCAGCGCCTGCATCCGCTGGGCGAATCCGTCGGGCTCGGCCATGGCATAGACGAACAGCCCCAGCGTGCCCAGCGCCAGCATCGGGCGGGGCAGGCGGTTCAGCCCATTGACGAAAGAATCGAACCAGCCCGCCCGGCCATAGCGGAATTCGGCCAGGTGGCTCGCATGCGCGGCTCTGTAGGCATCGTGCCCCAGTTCCAGCCTGCGCGTGGCATTCGGCCGGAAGACTTCGGCGACAGAGGTGACAGTCTCTCCCAAAGCGCGCGCTTCGCGCGCGCCCCCGAAGATGAACCCGAAAAGCGAGCGGATCATTGCCAGGCCGCCACACGCGCGCGGTGCTGGGCATCACTCAGGTGAAAGCGGGGCGAGATGAATTCCTCGGCCCGCGTGATCCAGCCGCCCTTGCCGCCATTGCGCCTGCGGGCGAATTTGCGGCTCGCCGGGCGCTGGTCGGCGATGGCGTAATAATAATCCCGCCTTGCGATGCCATAGGCGTCGACCAGATGCCCCGGTGCCATCTCATAGGCGCGATGCGTGGCGGCAATTGTCTGCGGGCCGATAACACCATCCACCGCCACCTCGATCCCCATCTGCACCAGCAGCCGCTGCAGGATGCGCACGGCATTGGCCCCGGCATTGACCTGCATGTCGAACACCGTCGCCCAGAGCGGTTCGGGCAGCTCGGCAATCCGCGGACGGGTGAAGTAATGCTCGATATAGATCTCGATGGCCTCTTCACGGGTCAGTTGCCGCACCTCCTCGACCCCGATCCGCTGGCCGGGGCGGAGGCGGCGCAACGTGTGGATGGTCACCCCGAAATTTGTGACCCCGCCGGGATCATCCGGGTCATTGACGAAACCGCCCTCGCGGGCGACGATCTCTTCGGCCAGTTGGCGCACGGTCTTCATGGCGGCATCTCTCCCGGGCAATCTGCATCGCCCCGGAGCCTGCCAGAGCCGCCCCAAGAGCCGCCTAACAGAGCGTACGGCGCAATCGGGTGTGCGCAGTGCCCCAGACGTGACGTGACACCCCTTTCCCCGGCGCGCCCTTTGGGCTATCTGCGACACCCGAAGCCACAGGACAGACACGCCTCATGCAGTACGAAACCGCAGGTGAGGTCGAGCAAAGCTGGCGCGACGCCATCTCGACCATCGAAGAGATCATCGATGAGGCCCGCAATGGCCGCATGTTCATTCTTGTCGATCACGAGGATCGCGAGAATGAGGGCGATCTTGTCATCCCCGCCCAGATGGCCACGCCCGAGGTGATCAACTTCATGGCCACCCATGGCAAGGGGCTGATCTGCCTGACGCTATCGGGCGAACGGATCGACCAGTTGGGCCTGCCGCTGATGGCGTCGTCCAATTCCTCGCGTCATGAAACCGCCTTCACGGTCTCGATCGAGGCGCGCGAAGGGGTCTCGACCGGCATCTCCGCCCATGACCGTGCGCGCACCATCGCCGTTGCCATCGACCCCTCCAAGGGCGCGGCGGATATCGCCACGCCCGGCCATGTCTTCCCACTGCGCGCGCGTGACGGGGGTGTGCTGGTCCGAGCGGGCCATACCGAGGCGGCGGTTGATATCGCGCGGCTTTCGGGGCTAAACCCCTCGGGCGTGATCTGCGAGATCATGAAGGAAGATGGCTCCATGGCGCGGCTGCCGGATCTGGTGGCCTTTGCCCAGCGTCACGGGATCAAGATCGGCACGATATCGGATCTGATCGCCTATCGGCGTCGGCATGACAATCTTGTCCGCGTGATGACCGAAGAACCGATCCGTTCCGAATTCGGTGGTGACTGGACGCTGCGCATCTATTCCGACACCACGCAGGGGGCCGAGCATGTGGTGCTGATCAAGGGCGACATCACCACTCCCGAGCCGGTGCTGGTGCGCATGCATGCGTTTGATCCGCTGCTCGACATGGTCGGCGTTGGCGGTGCGGCGCGTTCGGACGAGTTCAGCGATGCGATGCGGCTGATCGGCGAGGAGGGGCGCGGCGTTGTCGTGCTGCTTCGCGACACGCATATGAAAATGTCCACCTCCGAGGGCTCACCCCAGACGCTGCGGCAATATGGCCTTGGCGCGCAGATCCTGTCCTCGCTCGGGTTGCATGAGTTGATCCTGCTCACCAACTCCGCCACGCCCAAGGTGGTCGGGCTCGATGGCTACGGGCTGTCGATCACAGGCACGCGCAAAATCCCCTCAAGCCGAGGCACCTGACATGGCCCGATCCGAGACCCATTACACTCTGCCGCGCCCGAGCTTCGAACAAGCGCCCAAGCTGCTGATCGTTGTTGCGCCCTATTACAAGGACATCGCCGATGCGCTGGTCACAGGCGCGCGGGCCGAGATCGAGGCCGCAGGCGGCAGCCATGAGACCATCGAAGTGCCCGGCGCACTGGAAGTGCCCACGGCTATCGGGCAGGCGTTCCGCATGTCCAATTTTGATGGCTTCGTCGCGCTGGGTTGCGTGATCCGGGGCGAGACGACGCATTACGAGACCGTCTGCAATGACAGCTCACGCGCCCTTACGCTTCTGGGTCTGCAAGGGGCGTGCATCGGCAATGGCATCCTGACCGTCGAGAACCGCGCCCAGGCCGAGGTTCGCGCCGCGGTGGCGGGGCAGAATAAAGGTGGCGGCGCGGCAGCGGCGGCGCTGCATCTGATCGCGCTGGCGCGGCGCTGGTCGGGCCCGCGCCGCCCAGTCGGCTTTCAGCCTGAGAGCGAGGAATTCCGCATCGCCGGTGTAGACAAGGGGCCAATGGCATGAGCGAAGCCCCCTCTCGCCGCAGACCCGGCCCCGAGCAGAAACGCGCGCTGCGCGGTGCGGCGCGCTTCTATGCCGTGCAGGCGCTGTTTCAGATGGAGGCTTCGGATGTGCCTATCGGCACGATCCTGACCGAGTTCGAGGCGCATCGCATCGGGGCCGAGACCGAGTCCGAACACTGGGCCGAGGCGGATCGTAATTATTTCCGCCGCCTGATCGAGACGGCTGTGGAGCGGCAGGCAAAGATCGACCAGATGACCGACCGCGCGCTGGTCGCGAAATGGCCGATTGACCGGATCGACCCCACTTTGCGCGCGCTGTTCCGCGCTGCCGGGGCGGAAATGGTCGGTGCGCAGACGCCCGCGCGGGTGATCATCTCGCAATTCGTCGAGATTGCGGGCGCCTTCTTCCCCGAGGGACGCGAGGCGGGTTTCGTCAATGCCGTGCTCGACCACATGGCCCGCGAAGCCCGTCCCGAAGATTTCTGACGGCGCGGGATGCAGCTGGAGCTGACCCCCGAGATGCTGTTGCAGGCCTATCGGATGGGTGTTTTCCCCATGGCCGAGAGTCGCGAGGACCCACGGCTCTACTGGTTCGACCCGGTCGCGCGCGGTGTTCTGCCGCTTGACGGGTTTCGTCTGTCACGCTCGCTGCGCCGGAGGATACGGCAAGAGCCGTTCCGAGTCACGCTTGATACCGATTTCGTCGGTGTCATCGCGGGCTGCGCTGCGCGCTCATCGACCTGGATCAATGCCGAGATCCGCGCGCTCTTCACGGCGCTGCATGCGCAGGGCCATGCCCATTCGATCGAGTTATGGGAGGGGCAGGAACTGGTGGGCGGGGTCTATGGTCTGGCCGTCGGCGGGCTCTTTGCGGGCGAAAGCATGTTCTCGCGCCGCCGCGATGCGTCGAAACTGGCGCTGGCCTATCTGGTCACGCATCTTGCCGGCTGCGGCTTCACCCTGTTCGACACGCAATACCTGACCGATCATCTGGCAAGCCTCGGCGGGGTCGAAATCCCGCGCGCCACCTATCGCGCGCGGCTGACGCAGGCGCTCCAGGCCGATGCCGATATTCACCGCCATCCGCTTCCCAGCGCTCAGGAAGTCCTGCAGCGCAACACCCAGAGATCGTAGCGCGCATGGTCGAGCGCGTTGAGCGCAGGGCTTGATGCGATCATCCAGCCCGAGAAGATCATGTCATCGACGCGCGTGTCGAAAATATCGAGCCACGCATAGGCCTCGCCCGCCGGATTCTCGACCGGATAGCGGCAATCCTCAAGCATGACGATCAGATGCCCGACACGCGTGCTTTCGCCAATGCTGAGGCTGATGTCATCGGTCGTGCCCGCGACCCTGTCGAGCCCGCGCAACACCGCGCCCTCGCCAGTGCCGATCCGGTCGGTGGCCTGCGGCACCTCGATTTCCTGCGCGCTCACTGTGCTTGCAAAGGCCAGCACGCAGACACAGGCCAGTATTCGAAAGGTCATTCCGGGCTCCAGGCCTCGTAATCCTTGCGCGGTGCCGGGTTCTTGCGACGGATCGAGCCTTGCGGCGCATAGGCCAGCGGGGTGCCTGTCAGGTTTTCCTGATGCGGCTTTTCCCATTCTTTGTGCGCCAGGGGCTTTTCCGTAGGCGGCTCATTCCATGTGTGATGCAGCCAGCCATGCCACTCCGGCGCAACGCGGCTCGCTTCGGATTCGCCATTATAGATGACCCAGCGCCTTTTGCCGTCGCGCGATTGGTAGAAGACATTGCCCTGCGCGTCCTCGCCTACCCTGACACCATGGCGCCAGGTGAAGAAGGCCGTGTTGAGCGTCGAGCTGTTCCACCATGTGAGCAGTCGCAGAAGAAATTTCATGGGCCGGGACTCGCGATTACCTGTTCCACCCGCTTATGCCGCAGTGCAATGCGAAAATCCAGTGCGAAGCGACCGGTGGTGTTGCAACTGTGGGTCAAGCAGCGCAAGGCGGCGCCATTGGAAGAGATCGCCACACCGGACTATATACACGTCGACTGACAAATAGAGGAGCGCATCATGCCACGTTACGAGCGCCGCGCCGAAATCATCGACGCCCTGAGCCCCGAACAATATCATGTCACGCAGGAAAACGGCACCGAACGCCCCTGGACGGGGGAGTATAACGACAACAAGCGGGTCGGGATCTATGTCGATATCGTTTCGGGTGAGCCGCTTTTTGCCTCGTCCGACAAGTATGAGTCGGGCTGTGGCTGGCCAAGTTTTACCAAGCCGCTGATCTCGGATCACATTGTCGAGAAATCCGACCACAGCCTCGGCATGACCCGCGTCGAGGTCCGTTCGCGCCATGGCGACAGCCATCTGGGCCATGTCTTTCCCGATGGCCCGCGTGACCGCGGCGGCCTGCGCTATTGCATCAACTCGGCCGCGCTGCGCTTCATCCCGCGCGAGGAGATGGAGGCCGAAGGCTATGGCGAGTGGCTGGATCAAGTCGAGGGATAAGGCTGGTCCGGCCGCGCCAGTGGGATTACCTCTTGGCCGACAGCCCGGTCAGAGGGTGCTTGAGGGAGCAGGGGCGCACGACCATGGAATTTGACAACAGCTACGCTCAGGACCTGCAAGGTCTCTATGTGCCCTGGCAGGGACAGCCCTGGCCCGACCCACAGCTCGTTCTTCTGAATAGCGATTTGGCGCGCAGCCTGGGGCTCGACCTTGCCTTTCTCAAGAGTGACGAGGGCACGGCGATGCTGTCGGGCCATGCGCTGCCCGAAGACGCGCGCCCGCTCGCGCAGGCCTATGCCGGGCACCAGTTCGGTGGCTTCTCACCTCAACTGGGTGACGGTCGCGCAATCCTCGTGGGCGAGGTGATCGACCCGAGAGGCAAGCGTTGGGACCTGCATCTGAAAGGCTCCGGCCGCACCCCTTTCGCGCGCGGTGGGGACGGGCGCGCCGTTCTGGGCCCTGTGCTGCGCGAATATCTCATCTCCGAGGCGATGGCGGCGCTCGGTGTGCCGACGACCCGCGCGCTGGCGGCCTGCACCACCGGCGACCGGGTGCTGCGCCAGAACGGGCTCGAGCCGGGCGCGGTGCTGGCGCGCGTAGCCTCCAGCCATCTGCGTGTCGGCACGTTCCAGTTCTTTGCCGCGCGCGGCGAGGTCGAGAAACTTCGCCTGCTGCTGGATTACACGCTGGCGCGGCATGACCCCGATCTGGTGGGCACGCCCGATGCAGCGCTCGGGCTGCTCGAGCGCGTCGCCGAGCGGCAGGCGCGGCTGGTTGCGCAGTGGATGGGGCTGGGCTTCATCCATGGGGTGATGAACACGGACAACACCACGATTTCGGGCGAGACCATCGACTATGGCCCCTGCGCCTTCATGGACCGTTATGACCCGGCGACGGTGTTTTCCTCGATCGACCATTCGGGCCGGTATTCCTACGCCAATCAGCCTGTGATCGCCCAGTGGAACCTCGCCCGGCTGGCCGAGGCGCTGCTGCCGCTCATCGATCCCTCCGAGTCCCGCGCAATCGCGCGCGCGACCAAGGTGATGGAGAGCATGGCCGATATGTATCGCAAAGCCTGGCTCGACGTCTTTGCCCGCAAGCTCGCGCTGCCTGCGCCCGATGCCGAATTGATCGAGGCGCTGCACAAGCTCTGGGACGGGCGCGAGGTGGATTTCACCAGTTTCTTCCGTGCCTTGCCCGCGGCCTTGAAGGGTGATGACGCGCCCGTCCTGCACCTCTTTGCCAAGACCGATGGTGTGTCGGACTGGCTCGCCCGCTGGCGTGCGCAGATCGCCGATCCGGCGCAGGCCATCACGCAGATCGAGGCGGTGAACCCGCTCTACATCCCGCGTAACCATCTGGTCGAGGAGGCGCTGCAGGCGGCCAGTTTCGACGATGATCTGTCGCTGTTCCAGACCCTGCTCGCCCGCGTGCAGGAGCCCTATACCCCGGTGCTGGGCATGGAACGCTACGCCGCACCCGCGCTCAAGGAGGCTCCGGCGGTTGTGACCTATTGCGGGACGTGAGACGCGACGCCTGGTCTTTTGGGCATGTCGCGACCGAACCAAGACAGGATCGTATCGATCCGGTCTTACAGGATCGGTAAATCTTCTGTGATGACAGGGCGTTGATTTTCAACCCACATGTTCAGACAGTGGTCCGGCGCGCGACCGGTCGCGGCAGTGGCCTCTCGCTTGACAGTTTCGATTTGTCGCTCTCGATCGCCCCCACACAGCGAGACGAAGGCGTAGGGGCCGAGCTTGGGGGATAACTGTCGCATCGCCGCGCGCATTGGTGTCGCGATTTGGCGATCCCAAAGTGGAGCGATGAAGAGGACTTGGTCAAGTCCGAAGCATCGGCTGCGAGCGGCATGAGCGGCCTTGTCTGCGGAGCAGCAGATCGAGGAGGATCGTGATTCCGCACCGTTCGCGGACTTCGGACACCTCGACAAGATCAGCGCCGAGGTGGTCGGCAAGATGTCCAGCCAGAAGCCGGTTATTGCCTGTGAAGGAGTAGCAGACGATAAGAACACGCATGTGGAAACCACACAGCGCGGATCGCAATCGCTCAATGATCCAGATCAACGCAAGCACCAAACGCCGTTCAAGCCGCTGCGCCGGTCTCCCGCGCGGTTTCGATTTCCTCCCGAACGAACGGGCCTTTGCAGACCCGGCGTTCCTGCTTGGTGTTCTACGAAACCAGCGACGGACAGCACGGTCGCTCGTGCCGATCCACCAGATGCCGGGACTGAATACCTAAGATGCCCCTTACCCCCGTTGCAGCTTAACCGGTTCGGTCCGCGCCAGCCGCAGCACATGCGCCATGAAGGGCTTGGCGGCATCCTCGTCGCGCACGGCTGCATAGAGCCGCCGGGTCAGCCCGCGCTCGGTCAGTGGTTTGGTCACATAATCCGCGTGATAGCGCACCTCGCGCAGCACCCAGTCCGGCAGCACCGACACCCCGCGCCCCGAAGCGACCAGCAGCAATATCACTGCCGTCAGTTCCACCTGCCGCACCGCGCGCGGCTCGACCTTGGCCGGGGTCAGAAGCTCGGTGAACACATCCAGCCGCGCGCGCTCGACAGGGTAGGTGATCAAGGTCTGGTCACGGAAATCTGCAGCCTCGATGAAGGGTTTCCCGGCCAGCGGGTGCGACGCGGCTGCCACAAACACGGGCTCATAGTCGAAGAGCGGCAGAAAAGTGACGCCCGCGATCTCTTCGGGGTCGGAGGAGACCACCAGATCGACCTCTTCGCGGCGCAGCGCGGGCAGGGCGTCGAAGGCGAGGCCGGGGCGGATATCGACATCGACTTCGGGCCAAGCGTGGCGGAACTGCTCCAGCACCGGGAACAGCCAGTCGAAACAGGCATGGCACTCGATGGCGATATGCAGCCGCCCCGAGGAGCCCCGCCGCAGCCCACTGAATTCCTCCTCGAGCGCAGCCACCCGGGGCAGGATATCTTCCGCCGCGCGCAGCATCTTCAGCCCCGCCGCCGAAAGCTTGAGGGGTTTGGAGCGACGCACGAAAAGCTCTACCCCCGCCTGATCCTCGATCCCCTTGACCTGATGTGACAGCGCCGATTGCGTCATGTTCAGCAGATCGGCCGCGCGCGCGAGCCCGCCAGCCTCGTGAATGGCCTTGATCGTGCGCAGGTGGCGGAACTCGATATGCATGTCGGGCTCATAATAGTGTTGAGAATAATGAATTGGTTTCACATTCGCGCGCGTGGCACAAGGGCGAAACATCAGGAGCATGAGCCCATGACCACACCGCGTGTCTCGTTTGAATTCTTCCCGCCCAAATCGCTGGAGGCCAGTTTCCGTCTGTGGGATACGGTGCGCATGCTCGCACCTCTGACGCCCGAATTCGTCTCGGTCACCTACGGGGCCGGTGGGACGACGCGGAAACTGACGCATGAGGCCGTGACCACCATCGGCGCGCAATTCGGGCTGAATGTGGCGGCGCATCTGACATGCGTCGATGCCACCCGCGCCGAGACGATGGAGATCGTTGACGCCTATGCAGCGGCGGGTGTGCGCGAGATCGTGGCGCTGCGGGGCGATCCGCCGAAAGGGCAGGGGAAGTTCGTGCCCAACCCCGAGGGCTATGCGAATTCGATCGAGCTGATCGAGGCGCTGGCCGCGACGGACAAATTCACCCTGCGCGTCGGGGCCTACCCGGAGCCGCACCCCGAAGCGGCGGACACACTGGCGGATGTGCATTGGTTGAAGCGTAAATTCGCCGCTGGAGCGGGTTCGGCGATCACACAGTTCTTTTTCGAGCCTGAGACTTTCCTGCGTTTCCGCGACACCTGTGCGCGCGAAGGAATTACCGGCAAGATCATCCCCGGAATCATCCCGATCGAAAACTGGTCCGGCATCCGCAAATTTGCGCTGGCGACCGGGGCGAGCGTGCCGCAATGGCTTGATGACGCCTTCGAGAAGGCCGCGCGCGACGGGCGCGAGGATTTGCTGGCCACGGCACTCTGCACCGAGATGTGCGACCGGCTGGTGCGCGAGGGGGTGGAAGACCTGCATTTCTACACGCTCAACCGCGCGCATCTGACCCGCGATGTGTGTCATGCGCTGGGGGTCGTGCCGCAGGTCGCACTCGAGAAAGTGGCCTGAGCCCGTTGCCCGAAAAGCGCCCGCAAGCCGGGCCCACCC
>SLJW01000061.1 GCA_007134865.1 Paracoccaceae bacterium
CCGCCCCGCCGTAGTCGCGGCAAAGCAGCCTCAACAACCTCGGCGAGCACAGGCAGCGCCGGGGCGATGGCTGCAAGCGCAGCCATTTGGCTTTCCCAGATCGTGCGCAGGGCCGTTGCACTGTCCCATTGGTCCAGCATCCGATAGCGGGGGTCAGCGCCTTCGGTCATTATCCTGCCTTTTGCCATGCGTTTCTCTTTGCCGCGAGCATCGCACAGATCTGCGGGGCTTTTCCAGCATCCGCTCCCAATTAGCAAACCAGGCGCCCACCGGGCGCAGGTCCCGGAAAACAACCTTCCGCCCGCTATCGGTTCTGCTATGAAACGCAACAGGAGGCGGCGGATGCATTATTTCATCGGAGTCGACGGTGGTGGATCAGGTTGCCGTGCACAAGCGGCCTTTCCTGACGGAGGTCGCACCGAAATCCTTTCCGGCGGCCCCGCCAACATGTCGAGTGACGCCGAAACGGCATCAATCGAAATCAGCGCGCTCCTGCAGGCAACAGTCACGGCCGCGCGGGCGCAGAGCGGGAGTGCCACCGAACCGGTGGTTGTCATCGGGCTTGCAGGTGTGACTGAGAGTGACCAGTCAGAGCGGCTGAAAGCTGCGCTGCCCTACAGCCATGTCACCATTATGGGCGATCTCGATATCGCGGTCAGCGGCGCGCTCGAAGACGGGGACGGAATTGTCGTCGCAGTCGGAACTGGTTCGGTTCTGGCGTGCCAGCGCGCTGGCAAGATCGAGCGGCTCGGTGGGTATGGGTTTCTGCTCGGCGACCAGGCCAGCGGAGCCTGGATCGGACGCGAAGCGCTGCGGCGGGCCCTGCTCGCACGCGACGGGCTTGGGCCGGACGGGCTGCTCGTGTCTCTCATCTGGCGGCGTTTTGATGGGCTTGCCGACATGCTCCATTTCGTGAATAGCGCGCGCCCCGCGGATTATGCTGCACTCGCGCCTCTCGTGATCTCGTCAGAGCAGGAGCATTGCCCGGTTGCCGGAGCCATTCTCGATACCGCTTGCACCTATCTTGCCCGCGCCATCGCGCAGTTGCAGGCTGGTGCCACCGACCTTCCAGTGGCGGCGATGGGGAGTCTTGCCCCTACCCTTCTGAACCGGCTGGTGGCGCAGGGCACAGTACAACTGAACCGGGTTGCCCCAAAAGGCGACGCGCTGGATGGTGCGTTGTGGAAGGCGCGACAGATTGCGCGAGTAATGACATGACTCTTCAGGCTCTCTCTGCCACGCAGGTTTTTGACGGTGCAAGGTTGCATGGACCTGCCACGATCCTGCTTGATGCTGAAGGGCGGATCGAGGCGCTGCAACCACAAAGCCTCCCACTGCCCGGCGGCAGCGATGTTCAGCACCTCGGGCCAGGCATCCTGGCGCCAGGGCTGGTCGATCTGCAAGTTAACGGTGGCGCTGGCGAGATGGTCGGCCAGACCACCGACGTGGCTCAACTTGCCTGGATCTGCGCGACCCATGCGAGGCTGGGTGCCACCGGCATCTTGCCCACGTTGATCACCAGCAACCCCGGTGTGACAAGGCAAGTCATTGAGGCAGGGGTCGAGGCTGCGCGGCAAGGTGTGACAGGGTTCGCCGGGCTGCACCTCGAAGGCCCGCATCTCGACCCGGCGCGCAAGGGCGCGCATGATGAAAGCTTTATCCGGCCTATGGATGATGAGGACCTTTCCCTTCTTTGCGAGGCAGCGCAGGCTTTGCCTGCGCTGATCGTGACGGTCGCACCCTGTGCGGTCACGTTGGAGCAGATCGCGACGCTGACGCGTGCAGGCGTTATCGTAAGCCTCGGCCATAGCAATTGCACCGCAGAAGAGGCGCATGCCGCGCATCGGGCCGGTGCGCGCTGCGTGACGCATTTGTTCAATGCCATGAGCGGATTACAGGCCCGAATGCCGGGGCTTTCGGGTGCGGCGCTGAGCTCGGGGCTCAGGGCCGGGATCATCGCAGATGGGGTGCATGTCGCGCCTGAATGCCTGCACATCGCGCTTCGAATGAAGGCGCCCGATGACCTGTTTCTGGTGAGCGATGCCATGGCCGTCGCGGGCACAGGTCTGCAGCACTTCTCGCTCGGCGGGCGCTTCATTCGGCGCGCGGAAGGGCGGCTGACGCTGGCCGATGGCACGCTGGCCGGTGCCGATGTGACCCTGCCGCAATCGCTGGCGCATTTGGTCAGACTTGGTGTTCCCCCGGAGCGGGCGCTGGCCATGGCGAGCCGGATACCCGCCGATATCATCGGCGCAACGGATCGAGGTCGGGTCGCGCCCGGTGCGCGAGGGGATCTGGTTCTGCTCGGTCCTGACATGACACTGCGGGCCGTCTGGGTAGCGGGCGAGCCGTCATGGCGCGAAGACACAGAAAGATCTACGCAGAGATGAGGGGCTTCTCGCCTCTCGCTGGCCAAGATACGACCATCGACTTAAGTATTTTTTGGCAAGATGAAGCATGGACTGCGTTTGCCGCAGAAGCGGGCAATTTGCAGAGGGCGGAAGGATGGAACCGCCATCTGCCTTACGCGTCACCCAGCGCCTACCCCTTGAGAACCCGCGATACTGCATCACGCATCACAGCCGCGGTCTCTTGCCACCGGGGCAGGCTTTCGGCCTGTGCTCTGCTCTCGGAGGCGAGTGTCGCGCGCAAACTGACATCGGTCAGCAACCGTTCGAGCCCTTGCGCGAAGGTCTTCACGTCATCCGGGGGAGTCAAAATCGCTCCCTGCGTGACAGTCTGCGGCACGGCCCCCACCGCGCAGGAGAGGATCGGCAGACCGTAGAGTTGCGCCTCGCTGAAAACAAGCCCATAGCCCTCGTAGCGCGTGGCGAGGGCAAAGAGCGTGGATTCGCGATAGAGGCGGTCCAGTTCGACTGAGGAAATGACGCCAGTGAAGCGCACACGCGCCTCAAGACCCAATTTCTTGCGCTGCGCCAGCAGCGCCCTGCGCACCTCTTCGTCATGGGTCAGCCCGACGATGGCTGCTTGCCAGTCCAGATGGGCGACTTGTGCGAGCGCATCGAGCAGCACGTCATGCCCCTTACGCGCGCAAATGATCCCGACCGAAAGGATCAGGGGAGGCCGTGCCTTCGGCACGGTAACGCCTGTCGCAGGCCTGTCGAAGCCGGGCAGGGCAATTGAAATCCGCTCTGGCGCGACACCGAATTCGGCCTCGAGAGTGTCACGTGTATGGGGTGAGGGCACAACCACATGTGCCGCATGGTGAAGATTGGCCTTTTCGCTTGCAAGCAAGGCTTGCGCGCGTTCTGGCGGCAGGCCCGCTTCCATCCCCAGCGGGTGGTGAAGCATGGCGATCACCGGGCGCGGCTGGCGGGCCAGCAGGTCCGTATCCATCGAACCGAAAACCAGCCCATCCAGGATTAGCGGCATGCCCTCGGGCAGGGCGTCGAGCTTTCGCGCAAGTTCGGCTTCCGCCTCCTCTGTCGGGTGCGGCCAGGAGGTCATCAGGGCCACATGGCGTGTCGGCAGGCCGATCTCGTTGAGCGTCTCGAGCATGCGGCGCTCATAAATATAGCCACCGGTAGTGGTGTTCAGATCGCCAGGGATGGCGAAGGCCGCCTCCTGCATTCCTATCTCCGCAACTGTTCGGGGGCGACACGGGCCAGAACGACGCGCTCGATCAGCCCCACAAGCCCGTAGCCAAGCGCTGCGCCCACTGCGACCACCACGATCGCCGACCACAGCAGATTGTAATCCGAGGTCGAGGCCGTCATCGCCATCAGCGCCCCGAGCCCGCGCCCTGTTGCCAGCCACTCCGCCACGGTTACGGCGAGAATAGCTGCCGGGACCGAAAGCCGGGCCGCCGCAAAAAAGGCAGGCAGCATCGCCGGGATCTGGGCGTGCCAGAGCCGCGCCAAGGGGTTGGTGGCATAGAGCCGCATCAGATCGAGCACCTGCCCCGGCGCTTGCCTGAGCCCCTGAATGCAGGCCACCAGCGCCGGGAAAAAGGTCATCACGGCCACGATGGTGATCGTGCCCACGGCACCGCGCCCAAGCGCCAGCACGATCAGCGGCGCTGTGGTCACGATGGGCACGGAACGCAGCGCAATTGCCACCGGCAGGACCCCTCCGGCCAGCATTGGTACCAGCGCGAGCAGCAGCGCGAGTCCGGCCCCGAGGAAGAGCCCGGCCAGATACCCCGGCACGACCTGCACCAGTGTTGCTGTGGAGGCTGTCCAAAGCGCCGCACGGTGCGCAGCGGCATTGGGTGCTGTGACCAGATAGTGCCACAAATCATCGGGGCGCTTGGCGAAGAAGCGGTTCAGCGCGAACGCCTCCATCACCAACCACCAGAGTGCAACCACGATGACTGTGGTGGCCAGCCCAAGCGCCAGCGCCCGCAGGGCGCGCAGCGCCATTGGGCCCCGAACAGGTGCCGGTGTCGTTGCAAGCAGGATCTCGGGCCGTGACGGGGTAATCCTGTCAGCCAGCCAGCCGATGGCCCAATAGGCCAGCATCGAGACTGAGGCCGCGACCAACGCGATGGACCATGTCGCCTCGACATCGAGCGCGCGCAGGGCGCGGAGTGTCAGCACGCCGAGGCCACGTTCGGCCCCAGTGAACTCGCCCACCATCGCGCCCAGAAAGGCTGCCGGGGCCGCCACCTGCAACCCGGCCATCAGATAGGGCATTGCCGCCATGACCCTGACATGGACAAATGTGCTCCATGCGCCACGACCATAGAGGCGGATCATGTCGAACCAGTTGCCGGGTGCTGCACGCAGCCCGACCAGCAGCGGAATGAAGGTGGTATAATAGACCGACAGCGCCGCAAGCGTGATCTGCGGCCCCGGTCCCGGTCCGTAAAGCACCCGCAACACCGGACCTGTGGCCACGAGCGGCAGGCAAAAGACCACCAGCGCGACCGAGGCAACCAGCATCCGCGATTGCGGGATCATCACGACGATCAGCGCAAGCCCAATCGCCGCCAGATTACCCGCCATAAACCCCCATGCGGCATTCTGGGCCGTCACAACCAGCGCGCGCCAGATCAGACTGGAATTCTCCAAGAGATACTGCGCCACCGCGACCGGCCCGGCCAGCATGTAGCTGCCTGCAACGCTCAGCGCGGCCAGATGCCACAGGACCAACACAAAGGCGACCGAGGCAAGCACCCGACCCATGGCCGCAGGCCATTGCTCGCGTGCCAGTGCCGTCATTGGGCTGCGAGCCTTTCGGCAGCTCCGGCCTCGTCCCAGCCCTGCGCCAGCGCGACCGAGACCTCTTCTGCCAGGGCGAGCCGTGCAGCCTTGTCGCTGCGCGCTTCTTCGGGGATGGCAATATCGCCGACGATCTCAGCAGGACGGCTGGAGAATATCACAACGCGGTCAGCCAGTGCCACCGCTTCGCGCACGGAATGCGTGACCATAAGGCAGGTCGTGCCGGTGGCCTTCCAGAGCGGTGGCAGTTCGGTATTCAGCCGCGCGCGGGTCAACTCGTCCACAGCACCGAAGGGCTCGTCCAGAAGCAACACGCGCGGGTTGGTCACCAGACAACGCGCAATCGCGACCCGCTGGCGCATGCCGCCTGAGAGTTCGGCCGGGCGTGCATCCTCGAAACCCGCAAGCCCCACCCGCGCGATCATTTCCGCGACCGCTTCAGGATCGGCACGCAGGCGCGCGAGTCTGCGCGCCAGAGCGATATTGCCCTGCACCGAACGCCACGGCAGAAGCGACGCATCCTGAAACGCCATTGCGAAGGCACCCGCGCGCTGCAACGCCTCTGGGGTCTCACCATCCAGGTTTATGGTGCCACAGCTCGGCTGTTCGAGCCCAGCCACCATGCGCAACAGGGTCGATTTTCCACAGCCTGACGGCCCGACCAAGGCCGCCATCTGTCCTGAAGCAAAACTCAGCGAAAGTGGCGCCACGGCCTCGACCATTGACGGGCCATGGCCGAAGCTCTTGGTCACTGCGTCGCAGACAATCTCCGGGCCGCGCGCACTCATGGGCTCAGCCATGCACCTCTTCCAGTATAGAGCGATCCCAGAGCGATGCCTCGACCGGCATCTCAAGCAATCCGAGCGTCTCGATATTCTGCGCGACGGTCTCATCGGTCCACCAGCCAAAGCCATTGGCATCGGTCAGATCCGAGAACATCAACGGCACTTGCCGCCGCGCTTGTTCGATCTGTGTGGGCCGGTCCAGCCCGACATCGGGGAAGCGCGCCAGCGTCAGATCGGTCGCGGCGTCGAGATCGGCACGATAGGCCTCCCAACCCTGCACCTCACCGGCCATAAGAGCCACCAGTTCGGCGCGGCGATTGGCCAGACTGTCATCGGTCGCAATGTAGGTCTGCGAATGCAGGGTATAGCCGAAATCGGCCATCAGCATGGTGACCGACTCGATACCGCGCACATACATGGCAACGGGCAGGTCGGTGGACCAGCACAGCAGGCAATCGACTTCCCCCGCGACCAAGGGGGCGGGGTCGTATTGCGTCGGGATGACCTCGATCTTGTCGATATCCACATCGTTGAGCGTGCAGAGCGTGCGCAGCACCGGCATGTTGGCAAGCGGCATCCCGATCCGCTTACCTTCCATGTCCTTGGGCTCATTCACGGGGTTTGCGGGCAGCGAGGCGATGGCGAAGGGGTTGTTCTGCATTGCTACCCCGATGATGCGAAACGGTGCGCCCTGCTGCACCGCTGCTGCCGTGTAGTCGGCCGCCGAGATGCCGACCAGCGCCGTACCTGTGACGACAGGCGGCTCCACAGGCGCGTTCGGCCCGCCGGCATCGAGCCGCACTTCCAGACCACGCTCGGCCCAGAATCCACGCTCATCGGCGATATAGCTGCCAGCGAATTGCACCGAATGCAGCCATGAGAGTTGCAGCGCCACCTGTGTCGGTTGCGCCTGAAGGCCGCGCGCACCGAAGGCCACTGTGCCGATGCCGCCAAGCCCCATACTCAGCAGGTGACGCCGAGAGATATCAAAATAAGTCATACAGCACTCCTTTCTCATGTTAGTCGCAGTTTACAGCACCCTCGCCCATGTGACCAAACGGCTCAACTCGCAGGGGCTCGTCACCATTCGATTGTGACCATGTGCAGCAGGACAGTGCCTCTCCTTTCGGCAGTCATACACCACCTCCGTCTGCACGCGTCCAACGATAGAGCCAGATCGGCGCAACCGCTGCGCCCTCGTGATCTCTCAGGACCACTCGCAATTCGGCGCTATCGGCGCCGTCTTCCGGTGTCAGAATGAAGCTTAATCGCAGAACATCGCCTGCCTCTTGCAGCGGATAGAAAGCCAAACCATCGACACTCACATCCCCCGTCACAACGACGTCGGGACGAATCTGTTCATGCGGAAAAACGCTGTCGGCAACGAAATCCAGAACGAACAGGCGCCCCTCGCGCCTGTTCGGCTCCACGCCCGATGCCGCGCGATAGGGTGTCACCCAATAAGCCGCCTCTGGCAGCGAATCCGGTCTAGGAGGCAGCCAGTCCAATTCATACTCGAACTTGTGCCCAACGGGGCCAAGCGGTGCCTTCGGGCGCCAGAAGGCCACGATATTGTCAGCGAATTCGTCGCCCGTTGGTATCTCCAGCAGCATCACCGCGCCGGGTCCCCAGTCGCCCAAGGGTCGCACCCATGCCGAAGGGCGGCGATGATAGGCGGCCTCGGCATCGCGGAAATCCTCGAACTGCGTCAGCGATTGCAACAGCCCAAAGCCACGCGGATGCTGGTCAATGAAGGCCGACATTTGCAATCTCGACGGATTCGTGAGGGGGCGCCAGAGCCGCTCGCCCGCGCCATTGTCAATCACCAACACATCGCTGTCATGCACTGCAGGCCGGAAATCGTCGATCCGCGCGGGCCCCAGTGCGTTATGCTGGAACATCGAGGTCAAGGGCGCGATCCCGGCATCCGCAATCTCTTCGCGCGGGAATAGATGCAAGGCGCAGGTCATTTTGGTGGTCACACCGGGTGCAAGTGTCGCGATCAGAGCGGCCGCCGCGCGCGGGCTGTCGATCAGGCAACCGAACTGCAGGGAGTCCGCTGCCTTGAAGACATGAATCTCGCGCGTGACCGGAAACTCCTCCGGCACTGGCCCGCCAGTGCCGAGGGCTAGTGCGCGCGCCGACAAACCATAGACCGTGCCCTCCGCCAGCGCGCGGAAATAGCTGGCCCCTTGCAAGACCAGCACCTCATCCCAGACCTCGGCCTGATTCAAAGGTGTCAGCAACCGCAACCCGGAGAAACCCATATTCTCAGTCTCAGGCCAGATCTCGGGCAGGTCGATCAAGGCGGGGTCAAAGCTGAAGAGGTCAGGCGCAAACTCTGTGTCATGGCCCGGCAGCGAGACCTGCACCGGATCGGCAAAGAGCCAGCCCGGCGGCAACAGATCGGCACGAAACCGCGCGCCGAGCGGTAAATCGGATGCTTTGCCCGGCTCGGGGCGGACACCGCGATAGCTGTCATAATCGAGCGCGTCGAAAGGGGCCACAAGCCCACGCTGCGCAGGCCGATAGGATGTCGCTCCAAGCCGCTCTGCCGCAGCTATCAAGTCTGCAGGCTCGTAGCGACCTTCAGCCCGCGCCAATCCGACAGGCAGCCCCAACGACAAGGCCCCCGCAATAACCGCACGCCGCGAGATCATGCAACGGCCTCGGCGGGTAGGGACCTCTGCTCTGGCTCAACCGCTTGCAGCACCATCAGCGTGTAGCGCATGTGCCCGGCGCGGTAGCTTTCCGTCAGTGCGTTACCGCCGATCATGTTGCCGAACAACGGATAGCGCGCCAGCCCTAACCGGTCAGCGAAAGGCCCAACCACGCGCAGGGCCCGATCACGAAGGCGGTCAAGCCGCAACAACTCGGTGAGATCTTGCTGCTCCACAAGCGCCAAACCTCGCGCGCGTGCAGCACCCACCAGCCCGGCACGATCCGGCAAGTGCCCTAGACGCCAGCCACTGCGGATCTGTGCATGTCTGCGCGCCTGCGTAGCGTCCATCGCCACTTCTGGCGCGGCCAGCATGTCATCGACGAGGACCAGTACCCCGCCCGGACGCAGATGCCGCTGCGCTGCCTCAAGGAATGCATCGGCGCTGGGCGCATGCACATGCGACTCGACCGCGATCACCAGATCGGCACGCGGCAAGGTCATCGGCAGCAGGAAATCCGAGCGCATGAAATGGCAGCGTGAACTCAAGTTACGGGCGCGCGCATGCGCCTCAGCCAATCGCACCTGTTCGGCACTCAGTGTGATCCCGCGAAACTGCGCCTCGGGCCAGCGCGCGGCCAGATCAAACAACGTTCCCCCGACACCGCAACCCAGATCGACGACGCGCTTTGGGGCGCCACCAAGGGCCACCTCGGCCTGGGCGGCGATGAGAGTGTTGACATGCGCGGCGGCCATCGTCGGGTCAGTAACGCCATCGGCCCAGAGTGGGCGATGGATGGCAAGCGCAGCTCCCGATCTGCCTATGGCGAGGAACCTCCGCGTAGAACTGTCATAGTAGTGCGCGACCGCATTTCGCGCAGATGTAGCGTCGAACCAAGGCCAGAGCTTTGGCGCAGCGAGCAGCGGAAGAGCCGCCGGAAGCACGAGCGTGGCCGCGAGCGCAGCAGGTGCGGCACCTGCGATCAGAAGTTGCGGTGTCGAAACAGCAAGGATAATCCCAGCCCCAGCCAGAGCGGCAATCCGCCCCGAATGCCTCTGTTCGGCGATTATCTGTCCGGAAGGCACCCAGCCAGTCGTACGCCCTGACAAGATTGCCGCCACAAATCCGCTCCGCCAGAGCATGCCCAAAGGCGCGAAAAGGGTCGTCAGGCCCAACTCCGCACCGACCGCGCGCAACAGCACCCGACGCCGCGCCGGGCGGCGAAGTGCGGTACGCTTCGCCGCAAGTCCTGCGAGTTTCGGCACCAGAAGCAATATCAACACACCGAGAAGCGGCCAAATCACCCCGGCTGTCGCATGCACAGCACCCGAGCCCGTCAGCAGCACTAGCAGAAACCAGATCGGCGCAGTGACATAAGAGAAAATTCCAGAGATCAGATGCATGCGACTTGTGGGATGAAACCCGCGCATGCCCAACAGGCGCAAGTGTTGCATGTTACCCTGCGCCCAGCGCCGGTCACGGCGTAGATGCGCTGCGATGGTTTCAGGCGCGTCCTCGAACGAGCCGCGACTGTCCGGGTCCAGTGCGACCTGCCACCCTGCCCGGCGCAGCAAGGCCGCCTCGACAAAATCATGGCTGAGCACCGGGCCACCAAAGGGCGGGCGGCCCGCCAGTTCTGGAAGGGGCGTTACCTCGGCAAAAGCACGCACGCGGATCAGCGCATTATGTCCCCAAAAATTTCCTGCATCACCGCTGAGACGTGCGAGACCACGCGCAAAGACCGGTCCCGCCAGTCGTGACGAGAGGCGCTGCATAGCGCCAAACCGGCTCTTTGCAGGGCGCAGTCGGATTGCTGCCTGCAACAGGCCAAGCTGCGGCGTCGCCGCCATCTGCGCGCGCATCTGTCCCAGCCGACCCGCGCTGAAGCCGCTGTCTGCATCAAGCACAAGCATCGTCTCATACTCGGAGCCCCAGCGCATCAGCCAATCTTGCAAATTGCCCGGTTTCCGCCCCTTCGCCACGGGACGGTTCCGATAGATGATCCGCGTCATCAGTGGCGCCAAAGCGGCTTGCTCCTGCGCCAGCGCCGCAGACCCATGCGTGTCCGACAGAACAAAGACGTCGCATGTGCTCGCCTGCCCCGTCCTGTCCCGATCTGCAAGGAAATCGCGCACATAGGTGGCAAGTTGCACTGGTGGCTCGCCGCAGACCAGCCAGAGCACCGCAGTCCGCCCTGCCTCACCCTTCGCCTGGCCATCAGTTTCAGGGGCCCACGATCGGAGCCCCACAAACGCCGTCAATGCAGAGAGCGCCAACACTGTGGTTGTGAGCGCGAAGAGCACCAGAATAAGCCCCGCCAGCGCCGGATGTGTCGAATCGAGTGCAAGACCGCGGGCCAGCAAGGCGACCAGTCCGGCACTGATCAGGGCAGAGAGAACGAGCGCGCGGGCCATCATCGCCCCAGCGGCGGCCAGATGTGGCTGAAAACCCCGTCCCGCGCAAACAGATGTTTCAACCCTGCTGCGACGTGCAGCAGGATAAGCGCTGCGAGCGGAAAACGCGCAGTGGAATGGATCGATTGCGCGGTTTCAGCCAGACTATCGGAACGGGGAACCATCGCCGGAATGCCAAATGCATCAAGCATCTCGATTGGAAAACCCCCAGCCCGGACCCTGACGTAGCCGCTAACGGCCATCACAATCAACAAGGCATACAGCAGCGCCTGCACGGTTTTTGCAGCCGTCGCCTGCCAAGCTGGGATGGTCGGCGGCAATGCCGGGGCCGGGGTTGCCAGCCTCCACGCGATACGAAGGACGACCAAAATCAGGATGATGACGCCGCCATTCTTATGAAGGATAAACAGGAGATCTTGGGTCGGGCGCGCGAGCCCCTGCTGCTGCATCACCAAACCTATGGGAATCGTGGCGATCACCATCAAACCCACAATCCAGTGGAGAAGCCTCGTGGTGACAGGGTAGCGCGTGGCGTAATTGAATGACATGGCGGACCCTTTCTTTACGGTTGTATGAACTAGTTCACCAGCCAAGGAAGCAAGCGTCGCGCGAAAAAATGCGCGGAGATTGGCCGCTCGTTACGAGAATGTCATCTTTGGCACTGACGAGTTTGACTGCGGCGAATTTGCACTATCGTTTCGACGATGAGTGACATCTCGCAAATCATCTTTTCACCTCTGGTCGCACATGGGTCGCGCCGCGTTTTACTTCACGCGGCAGGTTTGCTGACGTTGCTGCTCCCTCTTGCAATTATTACGACCTACCTGATTGCAAATAGTGCTGGTGCATCCAAGCCAGTCATGGCCGCGACGCTGACGGCGGGGATTGTTACTGTTGGTTGCTTGTTTATCCTTTACAGCCTCGCACAACGGGAGAGCTATCCGCACGCCAAGCTTGGTCTCTGCAACACAATCACCTTTGTGCGAGGAGCGGGGATCGCCATTCTAGCTGGTTTGTCTCTTGCGCCAGTAGCGGAGTTGGGTTGGTGGCTCGCCGCTTTCGCGTTGACAATTCTCTTGCTAGATGGTCTCGACGGTTGGGCAGCCCGGCAAGCGCGTCTTCAATCCGAGTTCGGCGCGAGATTTGATGTCGAAACAGATGTTGTTTTTGCACTCACACTTGCTGCACTGGCCGTCGCGCTGGAGCAGGTTGGCCCATGGTTCCTGCTGCTGGGCTTGCTTCGTCCGTTTTTCATGGCCGCCGGGCATGTCTGGCCTGCGCTTCGTGCACCTCTTCCCGAAGCACTTTGGCGCAAGCAGATGGCGGGATTGCAAATGAGCGTTCAAGTTCTGCTCATTACCCCACTTCTTTCGCCGCCACTGGCCACTTGGTTGGCAGCATTACTGCTGGTCGTCATGGTCCTTTCGTTTATGATCGACGTTCGATGGCTCGCGCGGCAGGCGCGACGCGTGTGATCCGACTAGCGCTGGCCTTCGCCTTACTGTGGTTGGTGCTGATTCAGCCAAACCACCCAGCCGCAATGACGTGGGGCGCACTCGCCATGGTCCCGCTGGAACTTCCGCCGCTTCTGGCGGTCGTAATGCTTTTGGGGGATAGTCGCAGCGGGCGTTTGGTGCGGGCCGTTCTGGTCGCCGTGATAATGAGTATCGGCGCCCTGAAACTCGCCGATTTTGGCACCTTCATTGCCTTCAATCGAAGCTTCAACCTGTTGGTGGACCTGCACCTTGTTGCTGCCGGGTGGGAACTCTTGAAAGGTTCGGTTGGTCTGGTGCTGGCCTATATTCTTGGCGTTGGGGCCGTGCTGGCCCTCGGGCTTATCGCAGCGGGGCTCTGGTGGGCGATGGGCGTCTGGGCACGGGTGTCACTTCCGCGCGCAGTCCCCACCGTCGTGCTGGTCGCAGGCGCTGCGCTCGCGGTTGCAGAGATCGGGCAGGCGCGACGGGCGTGGTCGCTACCCCCTGCTTTCGCGGAGGTGATTCCAGGCGCGGCATTCACAGCTCGTGTTGGGCTGGAACGAGTCGAACAGCTGCGCGAGACGCGGGCCGATCTGGCGCAGTTTCGTACTCTCGCCCGCACTGATCCGATGCTCGATGAAGGGCCGTTTCTCGACCTGCTCGACGGGCGCGACCTGATCCTGATCTATGTTGAATCCTACGGTCGCTCCAGCTTCGAGAACCCGCTTTACATCCCCACTCATACAGGCACATTGCGCGACATAGAAGCGCAGCTCGAAGCAGAATCCCTAGGCATGCGCTCGGGTTGGCTAACCGCGCCGATGGTCGGTGGGCAAAGCTGGTTGGCACATGGCTCGGTCGCAACGGGACTCTGGCTGGACACACAGGCACGCTATCGCGCCGTCCTTGCCAGTCCGCGCCGCACCCTGCATCATTTCGCGCAAGAGGCCGGGATGCGTACTGTCGCAATAAAGCCTGCGCATGTCTTCCCCTGGCCTGAGGGGGATTTCTTCGGCTTCGACGCCATCCACAACGCCCCCGACCTGGGTTACGAAGGCGAGCGGTTCAATTGGATAACCATGCCGGACCAATTTACCTTCAAGGCGCTGGAACGGCTCGAATTGGACCGCGCCCCACGCCCCCCGATCCTCGCGCAGGTGGCGCTGGTCTCTTCGCATGCGCCATGGGTGCCGATCCCGGAGTTGGTGGAGTGGGAGGAGATCGGCGATGGCACGATATTCAATCAATGGGCGCTCTCGGGCGATCCGCCCGAAGTAGTCTGGCGCGATCATGACCGGGTCCGCGATCAGTTTCGCCTTGCTGTCGATTACAGTCTACAGGTCGTTGGCGCCTGGGCCGAGCGCCATGCCGAAAATCCGCCCCTTATGGTCGTGCTCGGCGACCATGAGCCCGCGCGATTCGTCTCAGGGGTCGATGGCTTCGATGTGCCGGTTCACATTATCGGCCCAACCGACCTGGTCGACCGGTTTGAAACTCTTGGTTGGACCGAGGGGTTGATACCAGACCCGGCAATACCTGCGCGGCCCATGTCGGATTTGCGCGACGATCTCTTGCGTCTGCTGAGCCGGTGATGAACCTCATCCGCCTTCTCGTCTCGCTCGGGCTCCTCGCTCTGGTGATATGGTTTGTGGCGCCAGAAGAAATCTGGCACGCACTGCGCGAACTGCAACCCATCTGGCTTTGTATCGCTTCGCTCTTCCTGGCAGCGCAGATCGGGCTTTCTGCGCTCCGCTGGCAGGTGACAGCACAAGCGCTCGGTCATCCCCTGCCCCAATCATGGGCGCTGCGCGAATACGGGCTTTCGGTTGCTGTGAACACCTTTCTGCCCGGTGGCGTGATGGGTGATCTGGCCCGTATCACGCGCGCGCGCCATCTGGGCTGGCAGGTGGCAACGGCCTCGGTCGTGATCGAACGGTTGGCCGGTCAGGTCGCCCTCGGGGTCTTGGCGGTCGGCGCGGTCGCGTTTTGGCTTGGTGGGGGGCAGGGAATCGGGCTGGTCATTGGCGGCATGATTGCACTGCTGGTAATGCTTCGATTCCTACCCGCGCCGCGCGCCTATCTGGCGCGCGCCTGGCTGGCACCGCGTCTGTGGCGCTGGCAGGCAGTTTTGACGCTGCTGATCCTGAGCGTCAATCTTGCAGGTTACTGGGCGGCCGCTCGCGCCATAGGGCTCGTGCTCCCGCCACAGGCGGCACTAACGCTCATCCCGCTCACGCTTCTGGCGATGCTGATCCCAGTGACGATCAATGGCTGGGGTTTGCGCGAAGGAGTTGCGGCCGCACTCTGGCCACTCTGGGGGGTCGCGACAGGCCAAGCCGTTGGCGCCAGCCTCGCCTTCGGCCTTGCCTGCATGATCGCCGGATTAGCCGGGCTACTTACCTGGCTACTACCACGCGGCGAAACGCTCTCGGTGGTCAATGAAGAACACAATGATCGCAGTAGCGATCTTGGCCCGGATATCAGCCAGTGATGTCTGTATCTGACACGTCACGGAAAACGCCTCGGAACAATGCTCCGAGGCGTTTCGTTTCTTAACCGGTAGGGCGCTGCGCGCTGGCCAAACTCGCGTCACATCGACATCAACGCTGTGACCTCATGCGACGCCAGCACGCGGCGGGCCGCCGCATAGTGACGCTGGCCCTTGCGCGAGGCGAGTTCCGGGAACAGCGCCAGAAGCTCTTCGCGTTGCTGCTGGTCGAGCCCGTTCAGGGTCAGGTCGGCGGGCTGGAAGCTCTCGCTCCAAGAGCCCTCTGAGTCGATTACCTGGTGACGGTCGAACATGATGTGCACATAGGTCACAGGGCGCTTGTCGAAACCGATACCGGGCTGGCCAACAAGATCGCTCGCTGCCACCAGCACATCGCGCTCGCCGAACATCATCTCGGCATGTATACCGCTGATCAGCATCCGGTGGCCGGGCGAAACACGCAGGTCACGACGCGGGAGATCATTGCCGAGCGCACCCGCCTTGATCATGACCGAGACGAAAGCCGGGTTCTCGGCGAGTTCTTCGGCATCCAGCACGCGTTGGCCGGCCCAACGAACTTCCTGATAACCGTCATCGCGGGTCAGGACCCGGTCGCCGACACGAATCACTTCCACTGGCTTAAGCCCCTCTGCGGTCGCGATCAGGGTCCCGGCCGCGAAGCAGGGCACATGAATGCAGACCTCTGTCTTGTCAAAACCACCACGATCATCAACGACGACATATTCGAAAACGTCGTCACCGAAAAAGCCGGCATTGGGCGTGTAGGTGAAGGTTCCATCCTCCTGCATCACCACGGTGCCATTTTCGGGCTGGGTATTGATCAGAACGCTGATCGGGTCGCCATCAGGGTCGAAATCATTATCGAGCACATTGCCCGTAAATTCCTGATCTATACCCTCGGTCTCGAACTTGTCCTTGACGGCAACCGGCGGGGTGTTCTTGGGCGGGCAGGGCTCCTCGAGCACGCAGATATCAACATACGCAGTGTCCTCGCCGCCCCGGCCATCACTGATGGTGTAGCTGAAGCTGTCATTCCCGAAGAACCCCTCATTGGGTGTATAGACAAACGTGCCATCCTCGTTGACGACCACGGTGCCATTCGACGGGTCGGTGTTCGAGATCACGGTCAGCGGATCGTCATCGGGGTCGAAGTCATTGTCGAGGACATTACCCTCGATATCTTCACCAAAATACCCGGTAAAGACATCATCCTTGGCCACTGGTGGGTTGTTCTCGGGTTGCATGGCCTCTTTGTCGCCAAAGAAGAAGACCTTCCCGTCGCCACCGTCGCCGCTCTTTGGGTTGGGTCCCCAGGGTGTGACATCAAGGATCACCTTGACCGAGTGGATCTCCATCCCTTCTTCGAGTCCCTCGACATCGGTCAGGCGGAAAACACTGGCGTAAATGTCCTGCTCTGACCAGGTGCGCACGCCGAGGTCCAGGTAATTGCCGTCTTCCTCGAAGCGGCACACTGCAACCGCTTCGCCCAGGACACCCCCATCCTCATCCAGGAACTGGACAGTCTGGTTGTTGTTGCCATTCTTCTCGGTGATGAAGACGAAGCCATCCTCGGTCACAGTGATCGGTGTGTCATACCCCAGCGTATAAGATTGCTCGCCCTTGAAGGACAATTCGAGAGAGTCGACAAAAGCGTTCAGGTCGGTACTCTGAAACGCCTTTTCCAGCGACTGCTGCTCAAAATCCTCGTTGCGCACGCCATCTTCGGGCCAGAGCGACGATTGAAAGCCACTCTCAGAGCCGACGAAGAGTTTGGCCTCATGGTTCTCGCCTTTGACATCCTTGATATCGAACGAGACATTGTCCGGTCCGACAAAATCGGAATATGTCTTGCCCCCGACCACGATACTGTCCAGCTCATGAACCGAGTTCTGGTTCTCCGCTCCTGCGGATGACGTGATGTTGAACTTGACGTCAGAAGACGTGAGCGCAGCCATGATGGAGCCCCTTGTACAAAATCTCGCTGCGCCCCCGAAACCGGGTCACACAGCTTGAACCTCGATGCCCTTACCCCGTTATGGGGACCCAAGCAGTTGAGCAGCCCTCATCAGTAGCCACTCCGCGTCAACCGCTCGGCGCAAATTCACATTGTGAAGTATCCACTCAGTTGTCGATTGAGTAAATAGTTAACGCTGGATTGGCCGGTAACACTTACTCAGGGCCTCGTCGATTGTCGCGAACCCATCGACTAACTGCGAAAACTGGCGCTATTGTGTCCAAGCTGCGCTGAATGAGCACTCAACGCTGATGTCTTTTTCTTGATCAATCGGTATCTGCAGCCGACGCGATTCGGCTGAGCCCAGCGTTGTTATACGCTCATGCCGCCTTCCATTTGATCGAGCAGCCCATAGACGGCACCTGCTCGCGCGGCCCCTCGCCTGTTTCGGCAATCCGGACCATCGCATCGAACAACTCGCGCTTGGCATCCGCCGGGCCAGGATCACGTCCCGACGCATCAAGCCGCCCACGATACTGCAATTCGCCAGCGGCGTTCAGCCCGAAAAAATCAGGCGTGCACTCTGCTCCCCAGGCGCGCGCCACCTCCTGGCTCTCGTCATGGAGGTAGGGAAAGCTGAACCCCTGCCCCTCGGCCATCTCGCGCATCTTGTCGAAACTGTCGGCCGGGTAGCTCTCGGCATCATTGGCGCAGATTGCCGCCACCCCAACCCCCATCGCCTCCAACTCGCGTGCATCGCGCAAGATGCGGTCCATCACCGCAAGAACATAGGGGCAGTGGTTGCAGATGAACATGACAAGGGTTCCGTTCTTGCCGGAAACCTCCGCCAAGCTGTATGTCTTGCCATCGGTCGCAGGCAGGGTGAAATCAGGCGCTTTCCAGCCAAAATCACAAACGGGCGCAGTCGCAGCCATGATCATTCTCCTTCAGGTCACTTTCATACAACGATGCTTTCCGCTGCAACCCGGATTGCGCGGATATTCGCGCCGTAGGTGTCCGGTTTCTCTACCGAGCCGCCCTTGAACACCGCAGAGCCAGCGACCAGCACATCAGCCCCCGCCTGCGCCACCAGCGGTGCAGTCTGAGGGGTAACGCCGCCGTCAATCTCGATATGAATGGGCCGGTCGCCGATCATCTCCCTGAGCGTGCGTACTTTGGCAGTCATGTCGATGAAGCTCTGGCCACCGAAACCGGGGTTTACCGTCATCACGCAAACGAGATCACACAGGTCCAGAACATGCGCGACGGCCTCAGCCGGCGTGCCAGGGTTCAGCGCCACGCCTGCCTTCATTCCCGCTCCGCGAATGGCCTGCAACGTGCGGTGAATATGCGGGCCGGCCTCGAGATGGGCGGTCAGGATATCAGCGCCCGCCTGCGCATAGGCGTCGATATAGGGGTCCACGGGCGTAATCATCAGATGCACATCCATGACAGTCTTCACATGCCGCCGGAAGGCCGCGACCGCAGGAGGCCCGAAAGTGAGGTTGGGCACGAAATGCCCGTCCATCACATCGACATGCACCCAATCCGCTCCCTGCGCCTCAATCGCCTGAATCTCTCGCCCGAAATCCGCGAAATCGGCCGAAAGGATAGAGGGAGCGATCTTGATGCGGCGATCAAACCCCATCAGAGCGCCCCGCTCGCGTAGCGTTTGGCCATCTCACCTATCGGAACAACTTTGATCTTGCCTGCATTGCCAGCAGTGCCAAAAGCTTCCAGCCGCGCCTTGCAGACCTCGCGCATCGCCTCCATCGCAGGCTTAAGATACTTGCGGGGATCGAACTCTGCGCGATTTTCCGACAGTACCCGGCGAATCTGCCCGGTCATCGCCATGCGGCAATCCGTGTCAACGTTCACCTTGCGCACACCATGCTTTATGCCGCGTACGATCTCATCGACCGGCACGCCAAACGTCTGAGGCATCTCGCCACCGAATTCGTTGATGATATCCTGCAATTCCTGCGGCACGCTCGATGAACCATGCATGACCAGATGTGTGTTTGGCAGCCGCTTGTGGATCTGCTCGATCACGCCCATGGCCAGAATATCACCATCCGGTTTGCGCGAGAACTTGTAGGCACCGTGGCTGGTTCCGCAGGCGATCGCCAGCGCATCAACTTTGGTCCGGTTCACGAAATCGACTGCCTGATCAGGGTCTGTCAGAAGCTGCGAATGATCCAGCTTGCCCTCTGCGCCATGCCCATCCTCAGCCTCGCCTTCGCCCGTCTCAAGGCTGCCAAGCACCCCCAGCTCGCCCTCAACCGAAGCGCCCACCATATGCGCCATCTCCGACACGCGCGCCGTGATATTGACGTTGTAGTCGTAATCCGCCGGTGTCTTGCCATCGGCTTCCAGCGAGCCATCCATCATCACCGAGGTAAATCCGTGCCGGATGGCCGAGAGGCAGGTGGCCTCGTTGTTGCCGTGGTCCTGATGCATGCAGAGCGGGATCTCGGGGTAGATTTCGGCCAGCGCCTCGATCATCTTGGCCAGCATGATGTCATTGGCATAGGCCCGCGCCCCGCGGCTCGCCTGAATGATCACCGGAGCGTCACAGGCTTTCGCCGCCTCCATGATCGCGATGCCCTGCTCCATGTTGTTGATGTTGAAGGCGGGCACGCCATAGCCATGTTCAGCGGCATGGTCGAGCAATTGCCGAAGTGTGATCAGTGCCATGGGTCCGTCCCTTTCATAAAGCTGTCGGATCAGGGGCCACCCGCGACCGGGTGCCCCCTTAGACATTCCAGAAACAGGCGCTCAGCGCCAGACAGACGCACCGCTGATTGCGCCAACATCAGCGGCTCAGATGAGCTTTCCCATGGCCTCCGCCGTATCGAGCATCCGGCAGGAAAAGCCCCATTCGTTGTCATACCACGACAGGACCCGCACCATGCGCCCCTCCAGCACCTTGGTCTGGTCCATGTGAAAAACCGAGGAATGCGGGTCATGATTGAAATCCGCCGAAACCAGTTTTCGGTCGGTATAGCCGAGGATGCCCTTCATCGGCCCATCGGCCGCCGCTCGGATCGCTGCGTTGACTTCGTCGGCCGTGGTGTCGCGCGCTGCCTCGAAGGTCAGGTCCACCACCGAGACATTCGGCGTCGGCACCCGGATCGCAACGCCGTCCATCTTGCCCTTCAACTCGGGCAGCACCAGCCCCACGGCCTTAGCGGCCCCGGTTGTGGTCGGGATCATGCTCAGAGCCGCTGCACGCGCGCGATAGAGGTCCTTGTGCATTGTGTCGAGGGTCGGCTGATCGCCGGTATAGCTGTGGATCGTGGTCATGAAACCACGCGAAATCCCGACGGTTTCATGCAGAACCTTCGCCACTGGCGCTAGGCAGTTTGTGGTGCAGGAGCCATTCGAGACAACAACTTGCTCAGCCGTAAGGCTCTCGTGGTTCACACCGAAAACGACCGTGTTGTCGGCCCCACTCGCCGGCGCCGAGACCAGAACCCGCTTTGCGCCATTTTTCAGGTGCCGCGCCGCCTCGTCGCGTGTGCGGAAAACTCCGGTGCATTCCAGCGCGATATCCACATCGCTCCAGGGCAGTTCCTCGGGGTTGCGGATCGCAGTGACACGGATCTTGCCGCGACCGGCGTCGATCCAGTCATCCCCTGAAGTCACCGTGCCCGGAAAGCGCCCATGAACCGAATCGAATTGCAACAGATGCGCATTGAACTCAACCGAGCCGAGATCATTGATCGCCACGACCTCAATATCTTCACGGCCTTCCTCGATCACCGCGCGCAGCACAAGACGTCCGATGCGCCCGAATCCATTGATTGCTAACTTGACGGTCATTTCAATCCCTCCTCAGAGAAGTGACTTTGCTTGTGCGACCACGGCCTCCGCCGTGATACCGAAATGCTGATAGAGCGCGGCGCCCGGAGCCGAGCCACCAAAGCCGGTCATGCCGACAAACCCGTCTTCGGGCCGGAGAACGGAGTCCCAGCCCTGCCGGATCGCCGCCTCGATGCCCACGCGTGGCGCCCGACCCAGCACCGCGTCGCGGTAGTCTGTCGGCTGCGCTGCAAACAGCTCGAAACTCGGAGCTGAAACCACCGAAGCATTAACCCCGTCCGCTGCCAACATATCCGCCGCCGCCATGGCGATCTCGACCTCCGAACCGGTCGCGATCAGCGTCACCTGCCGGTCGCGTGCCGCACGCAGCGTATAAGCCCCCTTGGCGCTCAGGTTCTCGCGTGCCTCATCGCGCAAGAGTGGCAGGTTCTGGCGCGACAGCGCCAGCAACACTGGGCAGTCCTTTGTGGCCATGGCAATTTCCCAGGCCTCGGCGGTCTCGACCGCATCGCAGGGGCGTAGCACAGTCAGGTTCGGGATTGCGCGCAAGGATGCGAGTGTCTCGACCGGCTGGTGGGTCGGCCCGTCCTCGCCCAGCCCGATCGAGTCATGCGTCATCACATAGACCGCGGGCACGCCCATGAGTGCAGCGAGCCGGATCGCCGGGCGGGCGTAATCAGCAAAGACAAGGAAAGTGCCGCCATAGGGCCGGAACAGCCCCGACAGCGCAATCCCGTTCATTGCCGCCGCCATACCGAACTCGCGCACACCATAGTGAACATACGAACCCGAGTAATCCTGCGGTGTGACTGCTGCCTGTCCCTTGGAGCGCGTCAGGTTTGAGCCGGTCAGGTCTGCCGAGCCGCCGATCGTGAAGGGCAACGCTTCGTTAACCACATTCAGCGCCATCTCTGACGCCTTGCGCGTCGCGACCTTTGGCTTGTCGGCCAGTAACTGCGTCTTGTAGCTGGCCATCGCCTCGGTCAGCGGGGCTGCATCCCGATTCAGATGCAGTTCCAGTGCCGCCCGGTTCGTAGAGGCGGCGCGCCGCTCCTTCCAAGCTGCGCGCGCCTCGGCGCCACGCGCCGCGACCTTGCGCCACGCGGCATAGACTGCATCCGGTACGACAAAGGGCGCATGCTCCCAGCCCAGATGCGCGCGTGCTGCTGCCACTTCATCCGCCCCGAGCGGCGCACCGTGCACATCATGCCCGCCCTGCTTGTTGGGCGCACCATAACCGATGATCGTCCGACACGCGATCATCGACGGGCGCGGGTCGGCCTGCGCGGCAGCGATTGCAGCGGCGACTTCCTCGGGGTTGTGGCCGTCACAGGCTTGAACATGCCAGCCCGCAGCCGAAAACCGTGCAACCTGGTCAGTCGAGGTCGCAAGGTCGGTATCGCCATCGATGGTGATCCTGTTGTCGTCCCAAAACACAATCAGATGCGAGAGCCCCAGATGACCCGCCATGTCGATCGCCTCATGGCTAACGCCTTCCATCAGGCAGCCATCGCCAGCGATGACATAAGTGAAATGGTCGATCAGGTCGGGAAAGCGCGCATTTCCCAGCCGCTCAGACAGCGCCATACCCACCGAGGCAGCGAGTCCCTGCCCCAGCGGCCCGGTCGTGACCTCGATTCCCTTGGCATGGCCATATTCCGGATGGCCCGCCGTGCGATAGCCGAGTTGGCGGAAATTGCGCAGTTGGTCCATCTCCATGTCATCGTAACCCAACAGGTGATTGATGGCATAAAGCAGCATCGAGCCATGGCCTGCACTGAGCACGAAGCGGTCGCGATTGGCCCAGTCTGGTGCAGCCGGGTCGAGTCGGATAAAACGGTTGAACAGCACAGTCGCGACATCTGCCATCCCCATCGGCATGCCGGGATGACCCGATTTCGCAGCCTGCACGGCATCCATGGCCAGCGCGCGGATGGCATGCGCCATCTGGGTTTCATCACTGGTGGTGGTGTGAATGTTCATCTGCGAATCCTCTCTCAGCGCAGCTCAGGCACTTGCGTGATCCGCATCTGTCCCGCCATTTGCCGGGAATCATGATAGCGCTCACGCGACTCATTCAGCCTCCGTCTAGCACCAGAGCGCGCGAGTGGGAAACCAAACTGCACGTGTTTTTCCACCTATCGCGCCTGTAGGGGCACATTTCCTGCGGTTTCTGCAATCTGCCCGACCCACGCCCCAGGATACCTGGCGGATGTTCAAGTCCCTTGTAGTCTTTTAGCGCCAGCGCCATCTCGTTGTATGTTGACAAAGCAACCGATGGCACGTGGTTTGGCTTGGACGGAAACTGTATTTCATTTGCGGATTGTTCGCAGACCACGTTTCTCGAACTGACGCGAACCCCGCGGGCTGTCTGCCGAGTTTCTGATGCATGGGCTTCCGCCCATTGTCTGGAAATGGGGTAATGTGATGGAGATCTTGATGACCTGTCGGAAGGCCGGATACCTCACCAGAATTGTGATGCCTGCCGTTGTGTTCCTTGCCTTTCAGATGCCGGCCCTCGCGGAAGAACTCGAATTGGGGCGTGCCCTCTACGCCGAGCATTGCGCCGCCTGCCACGGTGCTGAACTGGAGGGTGCCCCCGATTGGCAACGTCCCGGTCCGGATGGCAGATTACCCGCGCCCCCGCATGATGAGACCGGGCATACCTGGCATCATGGCGATACGATGCTGTTCGAGTACACGAAGCGTGGCGGGCAGGCATATCTTGATGAGCTTGGCGTTGCCTTCGATTCAGGCATGCCAGCCTTTGGCGAAGTGTTGAGCGATGGCGAAATATTGGCGATCCTGGCTTTCATCCGTTCCACATGGCCCGAGCGAATACAGAAAATACAGGCGGCGCGCACTGAAGCTGAGCAGAGCGAATAAGGCCGGTTCATGGGCGAGCGGGACAGCGGACTTCTGGATTGGCTCGACCGGCATTTCTCGGTCGCGCTGCCTTTTTCGCGGTTCGCCCTTAACGTGCTGCTGCTTAGCCTGGCCGGTTTGGGGCCGGTGCTGGTGCTCTATGTTGTGCTGGCGCCCGGGCTGGTATCGCATCTCTGGGAATCTGGCGCGGCGCTGGGGCGTTTTGCGCGCCAGATCCTTACGAACGGCCTGCCGGTGGTTTTTGTCGTCAACGCGCTGGGGCTGATCCTGTTTGCGCAGTTGCGCGCTCGGCAGCTTGCGCCCTTGCGCGCGCTCGCCCTCGACATCCCGGCTCGGATCGGGGCCTTCATCGCGCTTCATCTGGTGGTCTATCCGGCATCGGCGATGCTGTTCGGCTCTTTTGGCGGCGATCCAGCGCAGGCGCTGCGCGTCGTCGGCCCGACATTGGCACAGTCGGCAGGCTTCGCGAACCTGTCGGGCGCCTACCTCTACGCCACGCTGATCAGCGCCGTGCCGCTGCATGTAACGCTGGCAGGCGCAACGGCGAAGGACCTTCGCCTTCGGGTCCGATCGATGCCGGTGCTGATCCTTGCGGCGCTGATCATCTTTGGCGCGCAGGCGCTTATGCTGACCGGGCTTGCGGTCCTGCTGAGCGGGTAATCCGGCGCGCCGCTCACTTGGCCCGCATGCGGGAATGGGTGAAGCTCATCGCGGATCCTGTCCTCCGTGGTTCGGCCGGCCTGTCAGGCGTGGGGTTGGCGGGACAGTCTGCCCGTCCCGCCGCAGTTAACTCAATCCAGCCCGCGCTCGGCAAGCCATTCACGCATCATGGCGATCTCGGCCTCCTGCGCTTCGATGACCTCTTCGGCCAGTGCGCGGATCTCCGGGTCAGACCCGAACTCCAGCACCACTTCGGCCATGTCGATCGCACCCTGATGGTGCGGGATCATGCCGCGGACGAAATCGACATCGGCATCGCCGGTGAACTCAATGGCCATATCGCGGTGCATCGCCTCGTTCACCGCCATGAAGGCCGCAATCACAGGGTCATCAGTGGGGGCACCATGACCCCCGTGGTCCATTGACCCGTGATCCATATGACCATGGTCGCCATGGTCCATGGTTCCATGGTCCATCTGGGCAAGCTCCACCTGGTTGTGATCCATATGACCGTGACCCATCCGGCTGTGATCCATCTGCGACTGGGCATAAGCCAGCCCGCCCACGGCAAGGCCAGTGCCGACCAGGAACGCGGCGGAGAGTTTCTTGAATTGCATTGGTTGTTTCCTCACTGAAGTTTGGCGTCGAAGCCGGCAGCGGCCAGCGCTGACAGGAATTCCGCACCGGGTTTGCCGGATTGCACGGTCAGTGCGCGCGCGGGTGGGTCGGCCTCGACCGTGGCGGCCGCATCCACACTGTGGATCGCACGGGTTACGCCGCGCACGCAGCCGCCGCAGGTCATGTTCTCGATATGAAATTGCACCAGAGCCTCCTTGGTTTCGTCTGATGCAACAGCAGATAGGGCTTCCAATCGTGGGAGGGTCAAGGAGGTTTCTGTAGATTTATGCCGAAACAGCTTTTTTCTGTGAAAGGCTTGACCTTACCACGGTTGGAAGGCTTATGTCTGGCGCTCTACCACTGAGAAGAAAGCCGAATTGCCATGAATGCCCCTGCCAAGCCCCTCGCGTCCAGTTCGCTGCCTATCGAGGGAATGCACTGCGCTTCTTGCGTGGGCCGCGTCGAGCGCGCTTTGCGCGCTGTGCCAGGGGTGGTCGCAGCCGATGTGAACCTTGCGACTGAGCGTGCGGAGATAAAGCATTCCGGCTCGGTCGAAGCCCGCGCTCTCGCAGAAGCAGTGCGTCAGGCAGGTTTCGATGTACCTGAGGCTGAAACTGAGTTGCAGATCGAAGGAATGCACTGCGCCTCCTGCGTAGGCCGCGTCGAGCGCGCTTTGCAGGCGGTGCCTGGCGTCATCGAGGCAAAGGTGAATCTCGCGACCGAGCGCGCCACAGTAACCGGCAGCACCGAAACGGACGCGCTGATCGCTGCCATCGCGCGCGCAGGGTTTAACGCGCATGAACGTCACCAAACCGCACGTGATGACGGCCTCGCGGCCCGCCGTGACCTTGAGGCGCAAGAGCTGCGCCGCGACCTTCTGATCGCGGGCGCACTGACCCTGCCGGTCTTCGCGCTGGAGATGGGCTCGCATATGATACCGCCGGTGCATCATCTGATCATGTCCACCATCGGCATGCAGACAAGCTGGCTGATCCAGTTCGCGCTGACCACGCTGGTCATGGCCTTTCCGGGGCTGCGCTTCTACCGGCTGGGCTTTCCGGCGCTGGCGCGCGGCGCGCCGGACATGAACAGCCTTGTAGCCGTGGGCACGATGGCGGCATTTCTCTACTCGCTCGTCGCCACCTTCGCGCCAGGGCTGCTGCCTGAGGGCACGGTGAACGTCTATTATGAGCCCGCAGCCGTGATCGTCACATTGATCCTGCTGGGTCGCTGGCTGGAGGCGCGTGCCAAGGGCCGCACCTCGGCGGCGATCCAGCGGCTGATCAGGCTGCAGCCACGGACCGCGCGGGTGCGCCGCGACGGCGGCAGCGCCGACGTCCCTGTGGCCGAGGTCAAGCCGGGTGATGTAGTCGAGGTTCGCCCCGGCGAGCGAGTGCCTGTCGATGGCGAACTTCTCGAGGGTGAGAGCTATGTCGACGAGTCGATGATCACGGGCGAGCCGGTGCCCGTAGCCAAGGCCGAAGGTGCGATGGTCGTAGGTGGCACGGTCAACCAGACCGGTGCCTTTGCCTTCCGCGCGACGGCCGTGGGCGGCGACACCATGCTCGCCCAAATCATCCGCATGGTCGAGGCCGCGCAGGGCGCGAAACTCCCAATTCAGGCCCTGGTGGACCGGGTGACGCTGTGGTTCGTGCCCGCCGTGATCACAATTGCGCTCCTGACGTTTGCCGTCTGGTTCATCTTCGGCCCGCAACCGGCGCTAACCTTCGGGCTCGTGAACGCTGTCGCCGTTCTCATCATCGCCTGCCCCTGCGCCATGGGCCTTGCGACGCCCACCTCGATCATGGTGGGCACCGGGCGCGGGGCTGAAACGGGTGTGCTCTTCCGCAAGGGTGAGGCGCTGCAGCTGCTGAAAGAAGCGCGCGTCGTTGCCTTCGACAAGACCGGCACACTGACCGAGGGCGCCCCGAAGCTGACCGATCTTGACCTAGCCAATGGCTTTGAACGCGACACGGTGCTGGCGCAAATTGCGGCGGTTGAGGCGAAATCCGAACACCCCATCGCTCAGGCCATCGTCGCGGCGGCCGACGGTCTGACCTTGCCCGCTGTCAACGATTTCGAGAGCGTCACGGGCTTCGGCGTGCGCGCGCAGGCTGGCGACGCGCGGGTTGAGATCGGGGCCGACCGTTACATGGCGCGCCTCGGCCTTGATGTGGGCCTATTTGCCGAAACTGTCGCGCGCTTGGCAGATGAGGGCAAGACGCCGCTCTACGCCGCCATCGACGGGCAACTCGCTGCCATAATCGCCGTCGCCGACCCGATCAAGGCAGAGACGCCCGCGGCCATCCGCGAGTTGCACGCGCAGGGGCTGAAGGTCGCTATGGTTACGGGCGACAACCGTCGCACGGCAGACGCCATCGCTCGGCAACTCGGCATCGACGCAGTGGTGGCCGAGGTGCTGCCCGAGGGCAAGGTGGAAGCGGTGCGCGACCTCAAGGCAGCGCATGGGAGGCTCGCCTTCGTGGGCGACGGGATCAATGACGCACCTGCTCTCGCCGAGGCCGATGTTGGCATCGCCATCGGCACCGGAACAGATGTCGCCATCGAGGCAGCGGATGTGGTGCTGATGGCTGGGTCGCTGCGCGGCGTGCCCAACGCCATCGCACTCTCGAAGGCGACGATCCGCAACATCCGCCAGAACCTGTTCTGGGCCTTTGCCTATAACACCGCGCTGATCCCCGTCGCCGCCGGCGTGCTGTGGCCCGCCTTCGGCATCCTGCTTTCGCCGATCTTTGCCGCTGGCGCGATGGCGCTGTCTTCGGTCTTCGTTCTGGGCAATGCGCTACGGCTTCGCAACTGGACAGCCCCAATGCAGGAGGAGACCGCATGAATATCGGCGATGCGGCCAAGGCGTCCGGCGTCTCAGCCAAGATGATCCGTTATTACGAAGAGACCGGCCTCATCCCCCCTGCTGCGCGCACTGCCGCAGGTTACAGGGTCTACGGCGATCAGGATGTGCACATGCTACGCTTCATTCGGCGCGCGCGAGATCTTGGCTTCAGCGTTGAGGGGATCCGCGAACTTCTGGGCCTCTGGCGAGACCGCGACCGCCACAGCGCAGATGTAAAGCGCTTGGCCCTCGCCCATGTCGCAGAACTGCGCCAGAAGATCCGCGAACTGGAGGACATGGCAACGACTCTGGAGACGTTGGCGCAGCATTGCCACGGCAATGATAGGCCCGATTGCCCGATCCTGTCGGAACTGGAGGCCCCGACCTCCAGAAGGGTGCGTCCTGACATTCGATAGCACGCGCAACACCCGCCGCCGGGTATCGCGTTGCTCTTGATCGCGACATGAAGCTCATGGCGGTCTCGTGGTTTTCATGCTTCGCAGTGCGATATTCAAACCGGCGGAAGGCAAAGGAAGCATCCTTTCGAAACCGTATGATGATTTCGATCTGCGGCGGTTGATAACCCGATTGCTTCGGTCTTTGCGCTATCGCTCCGCGATAATCTGCCGGCGAAGCGCGGTCAAATCGACGCCAGCGACCCCGGCAAGGGCGGTGATGTCATTGATCCTGATATCCATCGAATCCTCTGACTGGATCAGCCCCTTTTCGCCCAAGCGCTTCAGCGTTCGGCAGACATGCACTGCGGAGAGACCGGTAAAATCACCGAGAAGCTGCTGCGTAAGTGGCAGGTGAAACTGGCCATTGCATTGCTCGTCCGTCGCCGA
>SLJW01000180.1 GCA_007134865.1 Paracoccaceae bacterium
CCGAAATCAGAGGGGACAGATACAGTTACAGATACAATTTTGTCAGCAGTTAGTGCGCCATGTAGTTTTCAGGACTGCTCATAGAGGAGCGCCTCAGCCTGAGCCAACACACCGCGCACCGCATCGTCCTGCAATTCGGGCAGGTAACCAAACTTGCGCAAGTTTCTCTTGACCAACACACGCAGGCGCGCACGAGCGCTGTCGCGGTGCGCCCAAGCCACGGTAACATTGGCTTGGAGCGTCTTTAGCAGCTCGTCGGCGATTACTTTCAACTGGCCATTGCCGAGCACCTCAACGGCGCTCTGGTTGTCAGCCAATGCGTCATGGAAGGCGATTTCCTCAGCGGACAGACCAGTGGCCTCGCCGCGTTGTCGGGCATCGCGTAGGTCATGTGCCAGCCGGATCAGTTCTTGCAACACCTCGATCACCCATGTTGATGCCCCCCATTGTCATGCTGACAGATTCTCAAATCCAGTTCGTCGATCACGTGATTTCGCATCTTCTGCACTCCGTCCAACACGAATGATGTGTCGGGAAACAGATAAGCGCCGGTTGGCTGAGGCTCGATGAGCAGACGCTTTTTCTTGATCTGGACGTAGAGCCAGTTGACCGGAATTCCCAGCTTGGCAGCGAGTTCTGTTGTGCTCAAAACGCCGGTATCGTGCTTCCACCGCCTGCGCGAGGGAGGAGCCTTGATGCCTTCGGCCAGCCGAATGCGTTGCACGGTGACAGGAAGAACCCTGTCGGCACAGTTTGCCGATCGGTGCCCCTCTTCGGTGAGCACGCGAGCAATCTCATTGTCCGGGATCCCTGCCTTTGCCAGCTCGAGCAGGCGCGCCTTCATTTTGGCGCCCCGTGCGAGTTTCGCGATCGCAGTGACCCGCATCTTGACATCGAGGTCGGTCACCGCACCGCCGCGCCATACGATGCGGACCAGAGCGCTTTCGGGCGTCCGGTCGAGCACCACCTTGTCCACCAGACAGCGCAGAAGCGCCTTGCGATGCGCGTCGGTGACATCGGGATCCGCCCAGATTTGTGGCAGACGTCCTGCCAGAGCCACAACCTTGCCGGTGAGAGCCTCACCCATGACAACAGGCGCGGTCGGCTGTTGCGCGGACTGCTCGGCCAGCGCCGCTTCCGCCGCCCGAGCCTCCATCAGCGCGCTTTCCCAGCGGCGCTCAAGTTCGGCGGCGACAAGACGGTTGTCAGGATCAACGCGATTGTACTGCCGTTGTGCCAGGGCCGCTGCATAGCGTGTGCGCTCGACCTCGCGTTCGGCGTTTGCACGTAAGGCGCTGTCGACCTTGCTCTGGGCCCGGTGGGCGCGCGACAGGGCATCGAGTTCCGCAGGGGCTAACGCGGTCAGGAATGCGTCGGCAACGGCAGCGTCCACCGCCTCGGCCCGGATATGCTGGCAAGTGGGCAACCCGGAATGGGTGCGCAAGTGGTTACAGACATACTCTCCGCCGCCTTTGTATCGGACATACATCTTGTGGCCACACCGACCGCACCACACGATGCCGTGCAAGAGAAGGTCGCCGTCTCGGGGGATGCCTCGTGTCTTGGTGCGCATGTACTCAGCCCGGTTATCGCTCACGATGCTGCGGATCTTCTCATAGGTCGGCCAATCAATATAGGCCGGATACCGATCCTTCACGACGATCCGCCACTCTTCGAGAGGTCGTGCCACTTTTGCCGGGGTCCGGCTGCCCGGCGTGGTATCCCGCATACGGGTTCGGCCATAGACGAAGGCCCCTGCGTAAGCGGGATTCTTCAGGATCGCTGCAACCGCGGAGACTGTCGCGCGCGCCCAGTGCAACTCGCCATACCGGTCCCGGCGTGGCAGATCGAGACCGCGATTGTTCAGCATGCGCATCACCTTCGCGATGCTGCGCAGCTTCAGAAAGAGTTCGAATACAAGACCAAGCCGGTCCTGAACACCCATATCGGGGTCTTTCAGTACCACGCCGCTGGCATCCCGCACGAGACCGACCGGCAAGGTGAGGGCGAGCTCCCCGCGCTGTGCCTTGGCGATGAGGCCGGTCGTCAGGCGGCTGCGGATCGTATGCAGCTCGAGTTCTGATATGGTGCCCTTGAGGCCAAGCAGAAGGCGCCCGTTGGCGCTGCCCGGGTCATAGACGCCGTCACGATCGGCGATCAGACAGCCACGCAGCCCGCAGATGTCCAGAAGAGGATACCAATCAGAACAATTGCGTGCGAGCCGCGTCACGTCGATGGACAGGATCATCCCCACGTCGCTGAGCCCGACCCGGCCGACAAGCTCTTGGAAACCGTTGCGATATGCGGCCGAGGCGCCGCTCAGACCAAGATCGGCGTCGATCACGTCAATGTCGGCTTCATGCCATCCGAGGTCGCGGGCGCGCTGACACAGCGCGTATTGGAGCCGCAGGCTCTCTTGGTTGCTCACAACCTGATGCGGCGTCGATTGCCGAATGTAGACAACCGCCTTGCGCTTCAGATGCGCAGGTTGGATCAACTCGGACATCACGAAAGACCTCCGCCAGAACCACGGCGATGTCGTCGACAATCTGGCGCCTCAGCGTCACCGGCAGCATTGTCCAAAGATCTTCGGGTGCCGTGCTCATGATGTTCTGTATCTACCACATTTAGTAGATCAAACAAAGCTTCAACGCTCAGTTTCGTGGGAATGTGTGGCAAGGCGAGTGGCTCAGTGGCCGCCACGGGCACATTCAGTGTTACGCCGTCGCAATATGCAACCTCGTAGCAGGGCGAAGAACTGCCCCTGCGAAACAACGATCGGCCCAAAACCCGGAACCTCCGTCCAAAGAGTGGGTGCCGCGGATCAAGGATTTGAACCGCCTCCGGAAAAGATTCGTCAGCATCACCAAAGGGGGTATCCCCAAACACCTTTGCTCGACCGTGCTGATTGCACTTGTGTGATAGCGAGCGATGGCCTCTTCCAATCGTTCAGAGAATTTTTGGATCTCAATTAAGTTCGAACGGCCGCGGGACCTGATTTCGTCGTTGAGGAGCTTTCGAAGCGCCTCAAGGACGAGGTTCTTCTTCTCCATCTGCCCAATCTCGGCGAGAAACGCGTCCGACAGAATCGAGATGTCGGGCGATGCAAGGCCCGCGGCTGACAGGATGTCAACGATCTCGGTCGAGGCGACGGCGTCATTCACAATCTGCCGAATCGCTAGGTCGCGTTCGGCTGCCGACCTGCCGCTGGTGTCGGCGGCCTTGACCATCGCAGGACGGACGGTCTGGAAGATGTGCAATACTCTGCACATGAGACGCCCTGGCCTCTGCCTTACCTTGGCCCCGCCGACCGTGCTGAGTTGGCGGAAGCAGACAATCGTCGCGCTCATTGATAACGATGGCAGTGGGTGAAGCCGGCCCTGAATGAACACCTGTTCCCCTCTCTGTGCCATGCCTGCCGTATCATCGCGGCATGGCGTGACGACTAGAATCATCATCGCCCGCATTCGCGCCTCTACGGGCTTACCCCGCAGGAGTATCACCAACGGTCAGCTCGGGTCCAAAACATGAACATAGCTTACCGATACGTGCGGTCGCGCGGGGGAGCAGGTCACGCCCTACAGATGGAGGGAACAGGACCGGGGTTCAACGTTCTTTAGGGGCTCTGCGCTGATGATCCGTGTGTCGCATCGTGTCAGCGATCATCCGGGAGGCACAGGTGCCCAGGGTTTCCCGCCGGTCAGTTCGGCGATCAGGTGATCGACCAGCGCCCGGGTCTTGGCGGGCATCGGGGTCACCGGCGGCCAGAGCGCCAGGACCGGCAATTCACGGGTCCCGAATTCGGGAAGAACCTGTCGCAGCCTGCCCGCCGCGATCTCTGGCGCGGCGATGAAGCACGGGATCATCGCCAGCCCCAGCCCGGCGATGGCGAAATCGCGCATGGCCTCGCCATTGTTCAATGTCAGCCGGCCCTGAACAGGTGCGGGCGTCATTTCTCCGTTGCGGCCAAACAGCCAATGACGCGAATTCGGCAGATGCGCGTAGCTGATCACCTGATGCGAGGCCAGATCGTCCGGCACAACCGGTCGGCCGTGCCGCGCGAGGTAATCGGGGCTGGCGCAGGCCACCATCCGGTCGGTGCACAGCTTGCGCCCGACCAGCGCGCTATCGCGCGGCTCACCGATCCGGATGGCCAAATCGTAGCCGTCGCGCGCCAGATCACGAGCGCGGTCGTCATAGTCGATGCGAAGCTCGAGCTGCGGGTGACGCGCGGCGAAGCGCGCCAGGATCGGCCCCAGATAAAGCGTGCCAAAGCTCATCGGCGATGTCATTGCCAGCCTGCCCCGCAGCGAAGCCTGCCCATCCATCTCCCATGCCGCGCTTTCGGCAGCAGCGCGCAGATCGGCCATCACTGGGCGCAGCTTTTCGGCGAGGCGCAGTCCGGCCTCCGTGGGCGTGACCCGGCCGGCGGATCGCAGAAACAGGGCGGCACCCAGAGCTGCTTCGAGGTCAGAAATCCGCTTGCTGATGACCGATTTCGACAGGTTCATCCGCGCCGACGCCGCCGTGACCGTGCCCAGTTCGATCACGGTCAAAAAGGTTTCGATCTCATCCAGCGTATAGCGCATGATGGCAGCGTAACTGTGGCGTGACCGTTCGGCAATCGCGAACACCGGGTTGCAGGGGCCGCCCCTGCACGCGCGCCCGGCAAGCTGCCATATCCGGTGCAACGAAAGGAGGCCATCATGGATCTCACCGGCATTCACCACCTCACTGCCATCAGCGCCGATGCGCCCGCCAATAACCGTTTCTATACGCAGGTGCTGGGCCTGCGTCGGGTCAAGAAGACGGTCAATCAGGATGACACCTCTGCCTATCACCTGTTCTTTGCCGATGGCGCCGGCAGCCCCGGCAGCGACCTGACCTTTTTCGACTGGCCAGTAGGCCCCGAACAGCGCGGCACGCATTCGATCAGCCGCACCGGGCTGCGGGTCGATGAGGCCAGCCTCGATTACTGGGCTGTGCGGCTGCGCGACGCCGGGCTGACGGTCGGCGATATCGGCACCACCGACAGCCGTCCGAGCCTCGATTTCGAAGACCCGGAAGGCCAGCGTTTCCGCCTCACGGCCGAAATGTCGGGCGCAGCGCATCCATGGGCGCGCAGCCCGGTCCCCGCCGAGCACCAGATCCGCGGTCTTGGACCGATCACTATCTCGGTGCCGGAACTGGCGCCGACCGAAGCCGTACTGACGCGGGTGATGAACATGCGGCGCATGCGCGACTATCCCAGCCCCGACGGGGTCGGTCAGGTCCATGTGTTCGAGATGGGCGCTTGCGGGCCTGCGGCCGAGCTGCATGTCGCCGTCCAGCCGGGGCTGCCGGTTGCGCGGCAGGGTGCGGGGGCGGTGCATCACGTTGCCTTTCGCGTGCCCGACCGCGCGGCGCTGAGCGCATGGACCGAGCGGGTAAGCGGCTTTCGCGTGCCCAATTCGGGCGAGGTCGAGCGGCATTATTTCCGCAGCCTCTACTTCCGCGAACCCGGCGGCAACCTGTTCGAGCTGGCCACGGACGGACCGGGCTTCGATGTCGATGAGCCCTTCGAGACGATGGGCGAAGCGCTGTCGCTGCCGCCCTTTCTGGAACCGCGCCGCGCCAGTATCGAGGCCGGGTTGAAACCGCTGGACTGAGGAGACGACACCTGACCGCCGCCGGTTGCTCTCTGGCGGCAGTCGTTGCACCGATCGGCAAAATCTGGCTTCCTGACGATGCGTGCACTCGGTCGCAAAGCTGCCGCTCGCGGCGCAGGATGGGTGGGGAAGGAAGATGTCTATGGAGGGATCGGCGGTCGGGCAGGCAGCGGCGCTGATGGCGACGGCCCGCGCTTTCTTGACGCGCAGTGACTGATCGCCCCGAAGCCCGAGCCACTGACGCCCGGTCGAAAACCACAGGAGAAAACCAAATGACCAAGACGATACTCGGCCTGTCCGGCAGCTTGCGCCGAGCTTCCTTCAACACAGGGCTGCTGCGCGCGGCGGCCGAACTGGCCCCCGAGGGCGCGCGTGTCGAGATCGGCTCAATCCGCGAGGTGCCGCTCTATGACGCCGATCTGGAGGCGGTCGACGGCCTGCCGCCCGCAGTCTTGCGCCTGCAGGCACAGCTTCAGGCCGCTGATGGCGTGCTGCTGGTGACGCCGGAATACAACAATGGCGTGCCTGGGGTGTTCAAGAACGCCATCGACTGGATGTCGCGCGGGCCGGGGCTGAAGATGTGGGCGGGCAAGCCCGTGGCGGTGATCGGGGCCTCGCCCGGCGGGTTCGGCACCACGATGGCGCAAGCGCACTGGCTGCCGGTGCTGCGCACGCTCAAGGCCGATTTCTGGGCCGAGGGGCGGTTGATGGTGTCGCGCGCGGGCGATCTGTTCGATGAGGATGGCAACCTGACCGACGCGAGGAGCCGCGAGCGCCTGGCCGAATTCATGGAAGGCTTTGCGCAAGTGCTGTGAGGGCACCCTCGCAAGCCGCACTGCACCATGGGCAATGAACGGGACAGGGGCAAGCGTGCCCCTGTCCCGGTTTGCGCTCAAACGCGCGCGGCAAGCCAGTCCCGTGCCGCCTCGAGGTCGCCCTCGGTGAGGTCGTGCCCGGCGCTGATCACCCGCGCATCGAGCGCCGCGCCGGCTGCGCGTAGCGCCTGCTCCAGCGCCGGGGCCATGCGCGCGAACGGGTCGCGCGCACCCGAGAGAAGCAGCACGTCTGAGCCGCTCAGGTCGGGCGCAGGCGGATCGTCCAGCGCAGCGATCCCGCGCAGCAGGATCGCGCGGCGCACCGCACCGGGATGCAGCAGCATCACCGCGCCCAGCAGGTTGGCGCCGTTGGAGTAACCAAGGAAGGTCAGCCGGTCGGCATCAAGCCCGTAGCCGCGCAGGGCACCCTCGACGAAACCGGCGAATGCCTCTGCTTCGGCTCGGATATCGGCCTGATCATAGGTGACCGGGTCGAATCGGCGGAACCAACGGTTGATGCCCTCCTCGGTCGAGCGCCCACGCACGCCGATGAGTGTGGCGCGCGGGTTCAGGCGATGGGCCAGCGGCATCAGGTTGGCCTCGTCGCCGCCCGTGCCGTGCAGGTGGATGATGACTGAGCCGTCCGGGTCCTCGGGGGTGTGAATGCGGTGGATGAAGGGCAGGTCGCGCATCGGTATCCTTTCCTCGCCCGGTCGGGCGAATTGTGGCAGCATCACGCGCAGATCGTCGGCGCGGGCGGCGTCATGGGGCGGGAAGAGCAGGTGCTCTCCAAGCTTTTCCTGTGGCTCATCGACTGCGAAACCCGGCGCATCGGTGGCGTATTCGATCAGAAGCCCGCCCGGATCGCGCGCGTAGAGCGACAGGAAATAGCGCCGGTCATGCACCTCCGTCAGCCCGTCGGCGCGGGCGAGCGCCTTGCGCATGTCCTGCAGCGCCCCGGCATCCGCGGCGCGAAAGGCGACATGGTCGATCATCCCGGTGCCGGGAATGGCAGGCACATAGCCCGTGGCATCGCGCAGGTCTATCGCGTGGGTGGCCGAGACCAGCCGCCGCAGCGCGCCTTCGCGTGCCACTTCCCGATAACCGAAATGCGACAGGAAACCGGCGCTGGCCTCGGCTTCGGCGCTCAGCAGGGTCACAGAGCGCAACCGCGTGGGGGCGCTGGGGTCGGGCAGGGGGGAAGCGCTGGGCAGGTCTACCCCCACAAGCTTGATGATGATACCGTCGGGGTCCTTCAGCCGCAGCACTGGCTCGCCGAATTCTCGCGTCGGCCCCTGCACGGGCACCTGCGCCGCCAGCGCGCGCGCCAGCCAGTCGCCGATACTGGCGGGCGGCACGGCAAGCGCGATTTCCGAGGGCTGACCATGCCCGGTGCGCCCGCGCGCGCCCGCCTCCCAGACAAGGAAACTGACGATACTGCCGGGGCTGCCCGCAGCATCGCCATAGAACAGATGCAACTGCGCGCCGTCGGCGAAACCAGCGGTCTGCTTGACCAGCCGCAGGCCCAGAAACCCCATGTAGAAATCCACATTGGCCTGAACCTGCGCCGTAGTCGCCGTGACATGATGGATGCCGCTGGGCATGGTCTTCGTCCCTTTACCTGTTTCGCAGTATCCGCACTGCCCGACGCAAATAGGCAGAGTGCCGCACCCGCCCAAAGGCTGCCAGCACGAAACCCGTGTTCGCTGCTGCCGAACGGGAAAGGTTTGCTTGCGCACCCGCTCATCCATACACTTACCACAGCCAAGAGAGGAGTGCGCCCGATGAGTTGGAACCCGACGCTTGACCCTGGTTGTCCCGCCGACATTGCGGTCGACGCTATCGAAACCCTCATCGTGCCGCGCGCGCGCGATCTTGGTGGGTTCGAGGTGCGCCGCGCCCTGCCTGCACCCAAGCGCCAGATGGTCGGCCCCTTCATCTTCTTCGATCAGGCGGGCCCGGCCGAGTTCCTGACCGGGCAGGGGGTGGATGTGCGCCCGCATCCGCATATTGGCCTTGGGACGGTCACCTATCTCTATTGTGGCAGTTTCCATCACCGCGACAGCACGGGTGCCGATCAGATCATCGAGCCCGGCGCGCTCAACTGGATGATCGCCGGGCGCGGTGTCACCCACTCGGAGCGCACGCCGGAAGCGGCGCGCAAGGGGCCGTCGAGCCTGTTTGGCATCCAGACATGGATGGCGCTGCCAGAGGCGCATGAGGACGACGCCCCCGCATTCGAGCATCACGGGCGCGAGGCGCTGCCCGAGATCACCGACACGGGCATCACCGCGCGGCTGATCCTGGGCCACGCCTATGGCGAACGCGCCCCGGCGTCGCTGCATTCGGAGACCTTCTATCTGGACGTGGTGCTGGAATCCGGCGCGCTGTTCCCGCTGCCAGACGATCACGAGGATCGCGGGCTCTACATCACCGAAGGCTCGGTCAGCATCGCTGGGCAGAGTTTCGAGGCCGGGCAGATGATGGTCTTCCGTCCCGGCGACCGGATCACCGTGCAGGCCGGGCCCAAGGGCGCGCGGCTGATGGCGCTGGGCGGCGCCACGATGGGCGGGCCGCGCTATATCTGGTGGAACTTCGTCGCCTCCTCGCGAGAACGCATCGAGGCGGCAAAAGAAGAATGGCGTGCCGAACGCTGGGGCGAGGGCCGCTTCGACCTGCCGCCCGAGGACCGCGACGAACATATTCCATTGCCCTGATGGCCTGCCTCAGCCAAGCTGGCTCGCCAGGTTGATATCCCGCGTGCGGAGGAAGTGCTCGCGGATCAGCCGACCCGATCCGGCAGTGTCGCAGTCGAGCACCGCATCGCGAATGGCGCGGTGCTCGGGCAGATCATCGCGCGGGGCGGTCAGGTAGTGCATGGCGATCCGGCTGGCCGGGTTTCGCCGCAAGCTCCGCTGAAGCAACGTCCGCGATGTGCGGACCGAGACCGAGCAGATTACCGTTGCGGTCCTTTTCCTGTTCACCGGCACCGTGATGCTTCTGCTGCCCAGCGAAGTGATGATCTGGGTCGGCATCGTCACCATCGTTGCGGTCGGGGTCGGACTTCTTACCCCGCCCTTCGGAATCGCCGCCTTTTTGGCTGGGGCGGCACTGAGCGACAG
>SLJW01000172.1 GCA_007134865.1 Paracoccaceae bacterium
CCGGACCCACGGGTCAGTCGGCAATGCGCCCTCGGGCTGTGCAGGGGCGGGTGGGTGGGCACAGTCCGAGGGCGCGTTGCACGCGCAGCCCAAAAGTCAACCGCATCACGCGTCGCGCAACCCATCCCGGAAACGCGCCATATTGGCACGGTAGCCCGCCGCCGAGGCCAGCAGCCCCGCCCGCGCCTCTTCATCAAGCTCGCGCACCACACGCCCCGGCGCGCCCATCACCAGCGAGCCATCGGGGATCATCTTCCCTTCGGTCACCAGCGCGCCCGCGCCGATCAGACAACCGCGCCCGATCACGGCACCATTGAGCACCGTCGCCCCCATGCCGACCAGCGAGCCATCGCCGATGGTGCAGCCATGCAGGATCGCCTTGTGCCCGATGGTGCAGTCACGCCCGATGGTCAGCGGGAAGCCCATATCCGTATGCAGCACCGAATTGTCCTGAATATTGCTGCCCTCGCCAATCGTGATCGGTTCATTGTCACCCCGCAGCACCGCGCCGAACCAGATCGAGACGCCCGGATGCAACACGATATCACCGATCACATGCGCGCCCGGCGCGACCCAGAAATCCCCATCTTCGGGCAGCGTGGGGTGCTTGTTTCCCAGCGTATAGAGCATCACGCGCCCCCCAATTTGCGCAGACGCTCGATCAGGGATGAGGTGTCCCAACGTCCACCGCCCATCGACTGCACATCCTTGTAGAACTGATCGACCAGCGCCGTCACCGGCAGCGACGCCCCGACTTCGTCAGCCGCGGCGAGGCAGATCGCCAGATCCTTGCGCATCCAGTCGACAGCGAATCCATGGTTGAATTCACCGTCCAGCATGGTGGCATGACGATTGGCCATCTGCCACGAGCCTGCTGCACCCTGAGAGATCACCTCGACCACGGCGCGCCCGTCCATGCCCGCCTTCTCGCCAAAATGCAGCGCCTCGGAGAGGCCCTGCACCAGCCCGGCGATACAGATCTGGTTCATCATCTTGGCGATCTGCCCGGCACCGCTCTCGCCCATGCGTTTCGCGACCCTTGCATAAGCGTCCATGACCGGCTCGGCGCGGGCGAAATCGGCCTCGGAGCCGCCACACATGATCGAGAGCGCGCCATTCTCGGCGCCTGCCTGCCCGCCCGAGACGGGTGCGTCTACAAAGCCGATGCGCTGCGCAGCGGCCTGTTCGTGCAACTCGCGCGTGACCTGCGCCGAGACCGTCGTGTGATCGACAAAGAGCGTGCCCTCTGCCATGCCCGCAAACGCCCCGTCATCGCCCAGACAGACCGCGCGCAGGTCATCATCATTGCCGACACAGGCAAAGACAATCTCGGCCCCTTCGGCGGCCGCCCGCGGTGTCTCGCCCATCTGACCGCCATTGGCCGCGACCCAGTCCTCGGCGCGCGCGGTGGTACGGTTGTAGACACAGACCTCATGGCCCACGCGGGCGAGATGACCGGCCATCGGCCCACCCATCACGCCAAGGCCCAGAAATGCCACTCTTGCCATTGCCCTCTTCCCTCTCGAATTCTTGTCATTGCGCTTTGGACGCTGCCGCAATACCTATCAGCGCCACAGATACCGTCAACACAAAGCCCCGCCCGCATGTTCACCCTGTTTCGATGGCTTCTGAGGATTTTCGGCGTGCTCGCCGCGCTCTTCGGACTGGGGGTGCTGGGGCTCTATTTCTTCCTGTCGCGTTCGCTGCCCGACTATAACGAACGCTTTACCCTGCCCAATATCAGCGCGCCGGTCGAGATCGTGCGCAATACGCATAACGTGCCGCATATCTTTGGCGAGAGTGATCGCGACGTGTTTTTTGCACTGGGTTTCGTGCATGCGCAGGATCGGCTCTGGCAGATGCAGATGCTGCGCCGCACGGCGCAGGGGCGGCTCTCGGAAGTGTTTGGCCGCCGCACCGTGCGGATTGACGAGTTGATGCGCAGGCTTGATCTCTACAACCTCGCCCGCTCTTCGGTCGCGGCGCAGGATGCCGACACGCAGTCCGCACTTGTGGCCTATTCCGAGGGGGTGAATGCCTGGCTGCGGCTGACCAATGAGCGCGCGCGGGGTCGCGGGGCGCCCGAGTTCTTCGTTTTTCCGGCTGAAATGTCGCTCTGGCAACCGGCAGATTCGCTCGCCATCCTGAAACTGCTGAATGTCCAGCTCAATGGCCAGATCGCGCGAGAGGTGTTGCGTGCGCGCGCGTCGCTGCTGGTGCCGCCCGAGCGCTTGCGTGACCTGATGCCCGATGCGCCCGGCTCGGGCGTGGCCGCCCTGCCCGATTACGCCAGCCTGTTTCCGGGAGTCGAGCCTGATACGCGGATCACGCATCTGGATGATCCCCTCTGGCCATCCGCACCGCCAGCGCTCGCAGGCGCCTCGAACAGCTTTGCCGCAACGCCGTCGCGCGCGGCGGGCGACGGCGCGCTGCTGGCTTCTGACCCGCATCTGGAGCTGACCGCACCCGCGCTGATGTATCTCGCGCGGCTTGATCTCTCGACCGGCAGCGTGATCGGCGCGACCATTCCGGGCATTCCGGCCGTCATGTCGGGCCGGTCCGAGGCCTTGGGCTGGGGGATCACCACGGCCTATGTCGATGACAGCGATGTCTTCATCGAAGAGCTGAACCCTGATGACCCGATGCAATACCGCACCCCTGACGGCTGGGCTGAGTTCGAGACGCGGGGCTCGATCATCCGCATCAAGGATGAAGACCCGGTCACACTGACCCTGCGCTGGACCGAGAACGGACCGGTCCTGTCGGGCGCGCTCTTCGATCTGGGCACCATCACACCGCAGGGCCATGTCGCGAGCATTGGCTGGACCGCGCTCGAGCCCGAAGACACGACGATGACTGCCGCCATGCGCGTGATGCGCGCGCAAGACATGGACGAGGCCCTGGCGGCGGGCGAGCTTTACATCGCACCGGCGCAGAACCTGATGCTGGCCACGCCCGACCGGATCGCGATGCAAACCATCGGGCAGATGCCGCGCCGCGATGCCGACCATGAAACCCAAGGGCGGATGCCCGCGCCCGGATGGAAGCCCGAGAATCGCTGGCTGGGCACCCTGCCCTATTCGGCCAATCCGCGTTTTCTGGACCCCGAAAGCGGCATTCTCGGCAATACCAACAACAAGATCCTCGACCGGCCCTTTCCGATGCATGTCAGCCATGACTGGGGCGATACGCAGCGGATCAACCGCTTCCTGCACCTGATGCGCCAGCGCAGTGTGCATACCCGCGACAGCTTCATCGAGGCGCAGCTTGATACTGTCAGCCCCGCTGCCCGGCTGCTGCTGCCGCTGGTCGCTGCCGATCTGTGGTTCTCGGGCGAGGCAGCGCCCGCTGGCACCCGCGCCCATCTGCGCCAGCGCGCGCTCAGGCTGCTGGCGGACTGGAATGGCGAGATGAACGAGCATCTGCCCGAGCCGCTGATCTATGCAAGCTGGATGCGCCACCTGCAGGAACGCATCATCCGCGACGAGTTGGGGCCGCTGGCCGAGGCCTTTACCCATGTCGAACCTGTCTTCATCGAGCGTGTGTTCCGCGACACGGATGGCGCGTCCGAGTGGTGCAATATCGTGCAATCCTCGGTCCGCGAGACCTGCAACGAGATTGCCATCAACGCGCTGGATGAGGCGCTGTTGCGGCTGACCGAACGCTATGGCGAGAATGTCGAAAGCTGGCGCTGGGGCGATGCGCATATGGCCACGCATCGCCATGGCGTGCTGGGCGAGGTGCCGCTGGTGCAGTATTTCGTCAATATCCGGCAATCCACCTCGGGCGGTGATCACACGCTGATGCGCGCGCGCACCTCGGGGCGCGAGCCCGAACCCTTCGCCAATGTCCATGCCTCGGTCTATCGCGGGGTCTATGATTTTGCCGATCCGGAAAGTTCGGTTTTCATTCTCTCCACTGGCCAGTCCGGCCATCCGCTGAGCCGCCATTATGACGATCTGGGCGATCTGTGGCGGCGCGGCGAATATATCCCGATGACGCTCGACCCCGATCTGGCGCGCGGGGGCGCTGTCGGCATCACGGAACTCCTGCCTGCAGAGCGCTGAAACGCCGAGGCGTTGCAATTCTGTCACATAACCCCAGATGCCGGAAGATTGACCCCAAGTCAGCTATGACTTTAGACGAGGCGCCTGTTTACAAAGTTAGAAGCGAAGTCACGCCTTATCGCGTTCTTATCGGAAAAAGGAGGAGTTTTCCGTGCGCACCATACTCGTCACCAGCCTTTTGGCCCTTGCAACCAGCCCAGCCCTCGCCGGCGGCGTCGAACGGTCGAACCAGTCGATGGCGATCCTTTTCGAGGAGGGTAATTATCTGGAATTCGGCGCGTCATATTCCCAGCCAAGTGTCTCGGGTGTCGGCAATGTCGCTTTCGGCAGCCCTGCCTCCGGCAATATGGCCGACGATTTCTGGACGCTTGATCTCCGCTTCAGAGGGCAGATCAATGAACAACTGTCCTATGCGCTGATCATCGACGAGCCGATCGGCGCCAATATCGACTACCCCCTGGGCACCGGCTACCCGATCAGCGGCTCCACAGGAACGATCCGCAGCACGGCCCTGACAGGGGTTGTGCGGTATGCCTTTGACGGCGGCCTCAGCGTCTATGGTGGTGTGCGCGCTGTCCGCACCCGCGGCAGCGTCGATCTGACCGTTCCCTTGCCCGGCGGCCCCGAGTTCTACTCGATGTCGACCAATACTGACACAGCCTATGGCTATTTGTTGGGTGTGGCCTACGAGATACCCGAGATCGCAGGCCGGGTCTCGGTGACCTATAACTCGCGCGTCAGACATGGGTTCTCTTCGGTCGAAACCTTTACCCAGGACGTCGGTCCGATCCCGGCCAATACCGAGATCCCCGGAAGCTTCAACACCACGATTCCGGAATCGGTGCATCTGGAATTCCAGACCGGAATCATGGAAGACACGCTGCTCTTTGGTGGCATTCGCTGGGTGCGCTGGTCCAAGTTCGACATCAGCCCTGAAATCTACAGCGCCATCACCAGCGGCGGTTCGCTGGTCGATTACAACAAGCCGACAGTGACCTACACGCTCGGTGTCGGGCGGCGCTTTACCGAGAACTGGTCGGGCGCAGTCAGTCTCGGGTACGAGCCCAAGGTCGGCGGCATCTCGGGCAATCTGGGGCCGACCGACGGTTTTCGGTCGATTGGTGTCGGGGCAACCTATACGATCGACAACATCAGCATCAGTGGTGGGGTACAGTACCGCCGTATCGGTTCGACCCGGACGCAGATCGGCGGGCTGGTTAACGAATTCTCGAGCAACTCGGCCTGGTCCGGCGGGGTCCGTGTGGGCTACCGGTTCTGAGCCATCAGACGCTCTGAGCAAGGCCCTGCCAGCATAGTTGGCGGGGCCTTTTTCATGCTGGCTTGACCCGCGCCTGCCCCTTGGCTAGGCAGGAGCGCCCGCAACCACAGGACGCGCCCCATGCTCTACCCAACTGCCAGCGCCTGGCGCGCAGCCCCGCGCAAGCAGATCCTGCTCTATGGCATGTCAGGGCTGGGCAAGACGCATCTGGCGAACCTGCTGCGCGAGGCGGGGGACTGGTTCCATTACTCGATCGATTACCGCATCGGCACGCGCTATATGGGCGAATTCATCGCCGATAATTTCAAGCGCGAGGCGATGAAGGTGCCGCTCTTGCGCGAGCTCTTGCTGACGGATTCGGTCTATATCTCGTCCAACATCACCTTCGACAATCTCGCCCCCCTCTCGACCTATCTGGGCAAGCCAGGTGATCCGGCCAAGGGCGGGCTACCCTTTGACGAGTACATGACGCGGCAGGAACAGCACCGACAAGCCGAGATCGCCGCGCTTTATGACACGCCGCATTTCATCGCCCGCGCCGAGGCACTCTATGGCTATCCGAATTTCGTCTGTGACACGGGCGGGTCCATCTGCGAGGTGATCGACCCCGAGAACCCGGATGACCCGCTGATGACCACACTGAGCACGCATGTGCTGCCGATCTGGCTGGAGGGCAGCGAGACGCACACGGGCGATCTGATCCGCCGCTTCGACCGCGCACCGAAACCGATGTATTATCAGCCCGATTTCCTGCACCGCGCCTGGGCCGATTATCAGGCCGAGACCGGGCAGGCCCCCGACCAGATAGATCCCGATGCCTTCGTGCGCTGGACCTATGCCCGCGCGCTGGCGCATCGCGCGCCGCGCTATGCGGCGATGGCGCGCAACTGGGGGATCAAGCTTGCCGCCGACGAGGTGAAGACCATCCGAGAAGCCTCTGACTTGATTGAATTAATCGCCAAGAAACTGCCCTGAGAGACCACTGATGCCAATCACCCTGCCCGAGACCCTGCCTGCCTTCGACGTGCTGACCCGCGAAGGGGTCATGGTGATGTCGGATATGCGCGCGGCGCGGCAGGATATCCGGCCCCTGCGCATCGGGCTGCTGAACCTCATGCCCAAGAAGATCCAGACCGAGACGCAATTCGCACGTCTGATCGGGGCGACGCCGTTGCAGATCGAGCTGTCGCTGATCCGCATGTCCGAGCATGAAACCAGGAATACCGCCGCCGAGCATATGGCCGAGTTCTATCGCCCCTTCTCAGAGGTGAAGGACGAGCGTTTCGATGGCCTCATCATCACTGGCGCGCCCATCGAACACCTGCCTTATGAGGACGTCACATACTGGGACGAGTTGACCGAGGTTTTCGACTGGACCCAGACCCATGTCCATAACACTTTCGGGGTGTGCTGGGGCGGTATGGCGATGCTGTGGCATTTCTACGGGCTCGACAAGCATATGCTGCCCGCCAAGGCCTTCGGCTGTTTCCGCCATCGCAACCTCGCGCCTGCCTCGCCCTATCTGCGCGGGTTTTCGGATGACGTGCTGATCCCGGTCAGCCGCTGGACCGAGATGCGGCAGGACGAGATCGACGCCGTGCCGGGGCTGACCACGCTGATCGCTTCGGATCAGGTCGGCCCTTGTCTGATCGAGGACCCCGCGCATCGGGCGCTTATGATCTTCAACCATTTCGAATATGACAGCACCACACTCAAGGAAGAATATGACCGCGACATCGAGGCCGGAAAACCGATCAACGTGCCGCTGAATTACTACCCCGATGACGATCCGTTGAGAGTGCCGCTCAATCGCTGGCGAAGCCATGCCCACCTGCTATATGGCAACTGGATCAATGAGATTTACCAGACCACACCCTATGACCTTGCGCAGATTGGCCAGTAAACCCGCAGCTCTCGCGCTTTGCGCGATGTTGCTGGCGGCCTGTGCCTCTGCGTTGGAGACCCCGATGGCCCGCGCTGAAACCCTGCCTGAAGGCGGCTTTGTTACCCTGCCCGAGGGGCGGATCCACGCCATCGTGCGCGGTGAAGGGCCGGATCTGGTTATGATCCATGGCGCCAATGGCAATGCGCGTGATTTCAGCTTCGAACTGATCGACCGGCTGGCGGATGATTTCCGCGTCATCGCCTTCGACCGGCCCGGTTTTGGCTTTTCGGATGATCTAGGCGGGCCAGAAGGGCCGGTCGAGCAGGCCGACCTGCTACGCGCCGCTGCTGAAGCGCTGGGGGTGGAGCAGCCCATCATCCTTGGCCATTCCTATGGCGGGGCGGTGGCGATGGCCTGGGCCCTCAGGTCAGAGGATGATCTGGCCGGGCTGACCCTGCTCGCGCCTGCGACGCACCCATGGCCCGGCGAATTGGGGCTCTGGTATCGGCTGACCGCCTCGCGGCTTGGGCAGAGCGTCGTTTTGCCGGTCGTGGCCCGTCTGGCCCCGCGCTTCTCGGTCGAGCGCACGCTGGAGCGGGTCTTTGCACCGGACCCGGTGCCCGAAGGTTACCTGGAGCATCTGGGCTTCGATCTGACGCTGGACGCAGATCAACTGACGCTGAATGCGCGGCAGGTCAACAACCTGCGCGAGCATGTCGAGGCGATGGCACCAGGTTATCCCGCGCTCACCCTGCCTATCGAGGTGCTGCATGGCACCAAGGACAAAACCGTCGGACTGAGCTACCACTCCGAGCGGCTGGTCGAAGATATCGAGAGTGCAAGTCTGACAGTGCTCGAAGGCGTGGGCCACATGCCCCATCATGCCCGCCCGGAGGAGGTTGTAGCGGCGGTCGAGCGCACGGCCACGCGCGCCGGGTTGCGCTGACGGCACGCGCTTTATAGCAACGCGCGCGCCCCGTCCCAGACCAGCCGCAGCCCCACAAGCACGATCATGGCATACATGAAAGGGTAGAAGATTTCGGCCCGCATCCGCTTGACGACCCACGCGCCTGCAAGCGTGGCCATGGCCGCGACCGGGAGCATGATCGCAGCAGTCAGCAGAATGTCGCGGTCGAACTGCCCGAGCGCGGCATAGGGGATCACCTTGACGGCATTGACCACGGCAAAGAACAGCACGCTCGTGCCCGTAAAGACCTTGGGGTCGAAACGCAGCGGCAGCACATAGACCTGAAATGGTGGCCCCCCAGCATGGGCCACGAAACTGGTGAAGCCCGCCGCCGCCCCCCAGAAGCCACCGCGCAGGTGGCTCTGACCCTGCGCCGCGCCACCGGAACGTGCCAGCACCATCCTCGCGACAAAGCCGATCGCGACCAACCCCACGATCAGCCGCACCAACGCTTCCGATGTGAACGCGGCTGTCAGCCCGCCGATCGCGATGCCCAGCATCGCACCCGGCAGCAGATGCATGAGTGTCCTGCGGTCCCACCACCCGCGCCATGTCCAGAGGCTGATCGCGTCCATCATCAGCAAGAGAGGCAACAGCAACGCGGCGGCCTGCAGTGGCGGCATGACCAGCGACAGGATCGGCACGCCCATCAGCGCGAAGGCGCCGCCCAGCCCGCCCTTGGAGAGCCCCACCAGAATTGTGGCCAGCATGAGCGCGGCCAGCGTCGCCGGATCGACCAGAAGCGTGGCGTCGGCAATCCCCGTCACGCGGCGTCAGCCGATGCGGTAATTCGGGCTCTCGCGGGTGATCTGCACGTCATGGACATGGCTTTCCTTCAGCCCGGCATTGGTGATGCGCACGAATTTGCAATTCTCGCGCATCTCGGCCACGGTGGCATTGCCGGTGTAGCCCATGGCCGCGCGCAAGCCCCCCACAAGCTGGTGGATCACGGTCCCGGCGCCGCCCTTGTAGGGCACCTGCCCTTCGATCCCCTCGGGCACCAGCTTGTCGCTGGCGGCATCCTTCTGGAAATACCGGTCGGCCGAGCCGCGCGCCATCGCGCCGAGGCTGCCCATGCCGCGATAGCTTTTGTAGCTGCGCCCCTGATAGAGGATGACCTCACCCGGTGCCTCATCCGTGCCGGCAATCGCGCTGCCCACCATCGCGCAGGACGCGCCCGCCGCAATCGCCTTGGCAAAATCGCCCGACAGCTTGATGCCGCCATCCGCGATGATCGGAATATCGCCCGC
>SLJW01000254.1 GCA_007134865.1 Paracoccaceae bacterium
AAGGTGTGGTCGGAGTTGCGATAGTGACGGCCGGGATCGCGCGGCGATAGAGATGCCAGGTCGCATGCCCCAGAACCGGCAGCACCAGGAACAAGCCGAGGAAGGCCGGGATCATCGCGGCAATCAGCAGCCCTGCGATGACCGCAGCCCAAGTCAGCATCACCTGCGGATTGCGGCGCACGGTCTCGACGCTGGTGATCATGGCGGTCACGAAATCGACCTCGCGGTCCAGGAGCAGCGGCAAGCTGATGACCGTGATCGAGAACAGGAACAGCGCGACCACTGCGCCGACAATGCTGCCGATCAGCAGCATGGTGACGCCGCCCGCTGACCACAACAGGCCGAGGCTCTCGAAGCCGATGCCGGTCCGGGCCATGAAGATCGCGAAAATGCCCCGCGCGAGGATGATCCAGAAGCCGAAGATCAGCAGAGTGGTCACTGCCATCAGCGCAAGTTGCCCGTCGCCCTTGCCCTTGAGCGCGCTCAGCACCGGGCCCCAGCTCAGCTTTTCGCCCGCCTCGCGGCGGCGGCTGACTTCATAGAGCCCGACCGCCGCGAAAGGCGCGAAGAGCGGGAAGCCCGCTGCGATCGGGATGAACCAGACCGGCTGCCCGGCGGCCCCCAGCCCGAACCACAGACCCAGCCCGCCCAGCACATAGACCAAGGCAAAGAACACGCCATAGGCGGGTTCGGCCTTGAAATCGGTCCAACCGGCGTTGAGCGCATCTTTCAGATCGTCTTTGCTAAGTGAATTCGGAGTTGCGACGGTCGATGTTCCGGGCACCAATGTGTCTTCTGCCATGGCAAACTTACTCCCTGCTAAATCCCGTTATTTGCAGAATAGGAACACTAGCCCCCATCACGCAAGCATTTCCGCTTTGCTCTCAGGAATTTGCTGGGCTCAGCGCCGCGTCTGCGCGGATTTATGTTTCGGCCGTCGCCTCGGCGCGTGATTTGCCAGCCACATCCATGGCCAGCGTGGCCGCCATGAACCCGTCAAGCGCGCCGTCCAGAACACCTTGCGTGTCCGAGGTCTCATGCCCGGTGCGCAGGTCCTTCACCATCTGGTAAGGATGCAGCACGTAGGAGCGGATCTGATTACCCCAGCCCGCATCGCCCTTGGCCTCATGGGCGGCATCAATCGCTTCGGTCCGCTTGCGCAATTCCATCTCGTAGAGCCGCGATTTCAGTGCGTTCATCGCGATCTCGCGGTTCTGGTGCTGCGATTTCTGGCTCGAGGTCGTGACAATCCCCGTAGGCAGGTGGGTGACCCGCACCGCCGAATCGGTTGTGTTGACATGTTGCCCGCCCGCCCCCGAAGAGCGGAACGTGTCGATGCGGATATCCGAGGGATTCACCTCGATCTCGATATTGTCGTCCACCACCGGATAGACCCAGACCGAGCTGAACGAGGTATGCCGCCGCGCCGATGAATCATAGGGCGAGATGCGCACCAGCCGGTGCACGCCCGATTCCGATTTCAGCCAGCCATAGGCATTATGCCCCGAAATCTTGTAGGCGACCGAGCGGATGCCCGCCTCTTCGCCCGGGCTCTCAGACATCAACTCGACCGTATAGCCGCGCTTTTCGGCCCAGCGCACATACATGCGCGCAAGCATCGCCGCCCAGTCGCAGCTTTCCGTGCCACCCGCGCCCGCATTGATCTCGAGGAAAGTGTCATTGGCATCGGCCTCGCCATTCAGCAGCGCCTCCAGCTCCTTTTCGGCAGCGCGCTTGGCAAGCGCGGCCAGATCGGCCTCGGCCTCGGCCACGACATCTGCATCGCCCTCGGCCTCGCCCAGTTCGATCAGGCCAGCCTGGTCCTCCAGTTCCTGCGCGATGCTGCGATAAGTCTCGAGCGCGTCCAACAGTTTCTGCCGGTCGCGCATCAGCGCCTGCGCCCGCGCGGGGTCGTTCCACAGATCCGGGTCTTCCGACATGGCATCGAATTCTTCCAGCCGGTGCGGGGCGGTTTCGATATCCATCCGCTGGCCCAGCAAGGTCAGGGATTTGCGGATCGCCTCAATCGTGTTGAGCGTCTCGGAACGCATATGTTTCACCGTTGTCAGAAATGCCGTGCCCTGTCCTTAGCGCGCACCCCCAAGAGGGGCAAGCGCCGCAGTGCCTCTAGTAGAGCCCGCCCGTCGAGATCGACCCGAGCGTTGCCGCAGGACGGCGAGCGGGCGTGCCGCGCCCGGCATCCTCACGCTCCAGCGCCTCATAGGTTTCGCCAGGCGCATGCATCGGCAGATCCCCGCCGAGAGAGAAGCCCCCATCGATCACGGCAGCCAGCCCGAAGATCGGCTCCTCGCCCACACGGAAGAATTCGGCCACGACATGCGAACCGCTTGCATCATCAGGCAGGCGCGCGCCGGTATTGCGGTCGATATTCAGGAAATAGCCGCCATCGGGGACGCGGAAGCGCCCGCCGCCGTATTGCTTGATCGCCTCTTGCATGAACTCGTTGAAAACCGGGCCGCAGATCGCCCCGCCCCCGGCCCCGCGGCCCAATGGGCGCGGCTGGTCATAGCCGATATAGCAGCCTGCCACGATATTCGATGTATAGCCCACGAACCAGGCATCGCGGCCCTCATTGGTGGTGCCGGTCTTGCCCGCTGCGGGCACCGGCAGGTTCACGGTGCGCGCCGCCGTGCCGCGCTCGACCACGCCCTGCATCATGGAGGTGAGCTGATAGGCCGTGACCGCATCCATCACCCGCGCGCGGCGGTGTGTGATCCAGGGCGAGCGCCCCTGCGGCAGCGCCCGTTCGTTGCAATCGACGCAAGTGCGCTGGTCATGGCGGTAGATGGTCTCGCCCCAACGGTCCTGCACGCGGTCGACCAGCGTGGGCTCCACACGTTCACCACCATTCGCGAACATGGCATAGGCCGCGACCATGCGGAACAGCGTTGTCTCTTGGCTGCCCAACGCAGCGGCGAGGTTCTGCTGAGCCCGGTCATAGACCCCGAAGCGCTCTGCATAGCCGCCGACCACATCCATGCCGATCTCCTGTGCAAGCCGCACCGTCATCAGGTTGCGCGACATTTCCACTCCGCGGCGCACGGGCGTCGGCCCATAAAATTGGTTCGAGGCATTGGTCGGCCGCCAGACACCTTGCGGTGTGTTCACTTCGATGGGCGCGTCGACCACGATAGTTGCGGGCGTGAAGCCGGAATCGAGCGCTGCGGCATAGACGAAGGGCTTGTAGGCCGAGCCCGGCTGACGCTGCGCCTGCGTGGCCCGGTTGAAGACCGAGGCCTGATACGAGAAGCCACCCTGCATTGCGATCACGCGGCCGGTATTCACGTCCATCGCCATGAAGCCGCCCTGCACCTCCGGGATCTGGCGCAGCGACCAGCGGACATGGCTGCCATCGCTGTCCGAAGTCACGCGGCGGACATAGACGACATCGCCCACATCCAGATTATCCGACAGCGAGCCGCGCGCCCAGTTGATATCGGGCCGGTCCACGACATGGGGGGCATGGTAATCATCGGCCACGCCCTCGATGCCCAGCCGTGCGCGGTCGGGCGACACTTCGAGCACGACTGCCGGATACCAGCGATTGCCCAGCGTCACGTCGCGCGCCAGTTCCAGTCCGGCCAGCGCGCTGCGCCAGGCCTCTTCATCGCCCAGCAACTCCGGGTCGATGGTCTCGCCTGCGGTGCGCAGACGGCCGAGGCCACGGTCATACTGCTCCAGCGCGCGTTGCAGCGCATGGGCGGCATGGACCTGCATTTCGGGATCGATTGTGGCGCGGATGCTCAGCCCCCCGGAGAAGAACTCATCCTCGCCAAACGTCCCCGAGAGCTGGCGGCGCACCTCATCGGTGAAATAGTCGCGCGGTGGCAGATTGACGCGTGGGCTCGGGAAATCTCCCGACTGGACCGTGCGCAGCGGCTCGGCCCGCGCGGCATCATGCTCGGCCCGCGTGATGAAGCCATTGCGCAACATCTCGCCCAGCACATAGTTGCGACGCGCCACAGCGCGGCTCTGGTTGCGCACCGGGTGGAACGTCGAAGGGGCCTGCGGCAGCGCTGCCAGATAGGCCAGTTCGTGCAGTTCCAGATCATCCAGCGTCTTGTTGAAATAGGTCTGCGCGGCAGCCGTCACGCCATAGGAGTTCTGCCCGAGAAAGATCTCATTCAGGTAAAGCTCAAGGATCTGATCCTTGCTCAGCGTGCCTTCGACCCGGCTGGCAAGGATCAACTCCTTGATCTTGCGCTCGCCCGTGCGGTCGCCCGAGAGCAGGAAATTCTTCATCACCTGCTGCGTGATGGTGGAGGCGCCACGGATATTCTCGCCCCGCGAGGCAACGGCTTCGTAGGCGGCCACTGCGATGGCGCGCGCATCAAATCCCGAGTGGACATAGAAATTCCGGTCCTCTGCCGCGATGAACGCGTTGCGCACCTGTTCAGGAATGTCGTCAATCGGAGTGAACAGACGCCGCTCGGTCGCGAATTCGTCGATCAGACGCCCCTCGCCCGAATAGATCCGGCTGATCGTGGGCGGCGCGTAGCTCGCAAGCTGTTCGTGGCTGGGCAAGTCCTGGCTGTAAAACCAGAACACACCGCCGACGGCCACGACTGCGAAGAACAGCCCTGTGATGGCGAAACTGAACAAGCCGCCGAAAAAGGAAAGAATGGCACGTAACAAGAGGCGCTCCCGCAGATTTCTGACCTGCTTATACGCGCTTGCAGCAGGCAGGTCAAAACCGGAGCCGATCAACAATCGGTTTACCCGGCGTCGCCGTTACATCAGTGCCGCAGCATCTCGAAGCGCACGCGTGCGACCGGCAGCCCCCAACGGGTGACGATGGCGTCATTGATGATGCGCCCGTCGGGGCCGAAATAGATCACGTCCTCGAATCCCAGCCGCGTCACATCCTCGCCCGAGCGGAAATCTGCCGTGTAGGACAAGCGGATTTCGGTGCCGGTCTCGATCACCTCGGCCTCGCCCACAGTATCCTCGCGCCGACCGGTCCAGCGGCCGGGGCCTGTGCGGTCGAACACCCAGGTCAGACGGTTCTCTTCGCCGTCATCATAGAAGAAATCCTCGACCACGGTCAGGCGGTCACCTTCCAGCCGCCCGTCGAGTCGCGCGTCAAAGCGCCGCTCGGAGCCGGTCAGCGAAACGCGGAACACTCCCGCCCCCACGGCGCGCCCGACAAAGGCGCTCTCCAGCGTGATCGGCTCCAGCGGCCCCTCGGGCGAGGCCGGGACGCGGGCGCAGGCGCCAAGGGCAAGAGATCCGAGCAGGACGGTGCGGCGGGTCAGGAGCATTGCAGTGCCTTTTGGATTGCTATGCGAAGCGAGATAGCGCCCGCATCAGCGCTGGCCAGCCTATGCGGGAACGCCGCTACTGCCGGCGCAGCGCCTGCAAGGCCTGATCCTCCTGCCACCAGACCTCCAGCGCATCGGCCAGCACTTCGGCCATCTGTGCATGCCAGTCCGGGTCAAGCAGCGCGGCCAGATCGCGCGGGTTCGACATGAAACCGAGTTCTATCAACACCGAAGGCATGTCCACGGCCCGCAAAACCGTAAAGGCCCCCGATTGCACCGGGCGGCGGTGAAGTCGCAACCCGGCCTCGCCCACGCCTGTAACCAGCGATTCCGCCAGCGATTTCGCGCGCGGCGCGGTGTCCTGCCAGGCGACCGACATCAGCACCCGCGCGATCTCGTCCGTATTGCCCGCCAGATCCACCCCCGCCAGCATGTCGGCGCGGTCATGGCGCTCGGCCAGATAGGCCGCCGAGTCGTCGCTCGCCTCATCCCCCAGCGTGTAGACAATCGTGCCGCTCGCCATGCCCTCGGGCAGCGCATCGGCGTGAAGCGAGAGGAACATATCCGCCTGCGCTGCACGCGCCGCACGGATACGCCCGTCGAGCGAGACAAAGACATCGGCATCGCGGGTCATAGCGACATCAAAGATACCGCGTCTGAGCAGCACTTCGCGCAGAATGCGCGCAAAATCGAGCACGATATCGGATTCGCGATGGCCATCGCGCTCGGCACCTGGGTCAATGCCGCCATGGCCGGGATCGAGCATCACCACCGGACGCCGCGCCGCTACAAGCTGCGGCGCGGGGGCGTCGGGATGCAGCAAGGCCTCGCTGGTGCGGGCGATAAGCGCCTCTTCGGAATGCGCCCGTTGCTCGAACTCTTCCAGCGGCACCCGCTTGAGGCGCAGCAAGATCCGGGCCTCGCCACTCTCGGGGTCGATCTTTTGCTCGGCAGTCTCGGGCAGGTACGGCGCGGCCATGTCGAGCACCATCCGCGCCCAGCCATCGGACAGATGACCGCGACGCTGCGCCGCAATGGCCGTGCCCGATTGCGGCACCGGGTCCTCGCCCCAATCCAGCGTGTTGAGATCGATCACCAATCTGGGCGGGGCCGCCAGCACGCGCAGCCGGTAGGGCACGGGTTGGCTCAGCGCCAGATCGACATCCAGTTGCGTTCGGCTGGCGGTGATACGGCTGTCGTCGGCCAGAAGCCGCGCCTGCGCCCCGAGCCGGTCCTGCGCATGGACCGCGCCTGCGCCAAGCAGGAGAGCCAGCGCAATCACTGTCCACACAGCGCGCAGGGCGCCTGAAATCCGCACGATTTGCCTCATCGGGTCTGGTCTTGTTGCCATACAGGATACACGGCTGGACCGCTGCAGGAAACCTCCTGCCGCATCAAGACCGCACAGGTTTGCGCTCACAAAGCCGCCAGCCCCGACAAGGCATTGGCGAAGGACTTGATTCCCGCCGCGCTGCAGGGTTTAAGAGGGCCGAATTCAGCGCCCGCATGCCCTTGCGACCAGCAGCGCCGCGCCAGCACAGACCCGCAGAGAACAGGAGCCTGCCATGACCCTTCCATTGTCCGATACCGCGTTGATCGGGACCTGCATGGCCGCCGCGGCCCTCGGCGTTCTGGTCTTGACCAGCTCGGGCGGAAATGGCGATGCCGCGCCTGCGGATGCGGCCGTTGTGGAGCCTGCACCGTCCCCCGCTGCCACGGATGAGGCGCTGGCCCAGCTTGGCATCGACACCGCCGGAGAAGAGGTCACGGTCGACGCCGAGTTCGGCGAGCGGGTGCGCGCCTATCTGCTGGAAAACCCCGAGGTGATTTTCGAGGCCGTCGCCGTGTTCGAGCAACGCAATGCCGCCGCGCAGGCCGATATGAGCCGCGAATTGCTCGAGGCGAATGCCGACGAACTGTTCAATGACGGTCATTCCTGGGTCGGCGGCAACCCCGAAGGTGATATCACGCTGGTCGAGTTCGTCGATTACCGCTGCGGCTTTTGCCAGCGCGCACTCGATGAGGTTCTGGCCGTCGTGGAAGCCGACCCCGGTGTGCGGCTGATCATGAAGGAATTCCCAATACTCGGCCCGGAATCGGAACTGTCCTCGCGCTTCGCAATCTCGGTGCTGAATCTCGGCGGGGCGGATGCCTATGAGGCCGTGCATCATGCGTTGCTGCGCCATGACGGAGCGATCACGCCCGAGTTTCTGGATGGCCTCGCGACCGAGCAAGGCCTCGATTTCGAAGCGGTCTCTACCGAGATGGAGAGTGAAGCGGTCACGCAGGTGATTGCCGAGAACCGTGCACTGGCCCAGCGCCTGCAGATCAGCGGAACGCCGACCTTCGTGATGGAACACGAGATGATCCGTGGCTTTGTGGAAGCCGAAGACCTGCTGGAACTGGCCGCCAGCCTGCGTGAATAGTCTTTGGTTGGCGCTAGCCAGGGCGCTTAGTGATCAAGATACCGCGCCACGATGCCGCCGAACGAAAGCGCGGCTTCCTTAACGCGCAGCACCGCTGCAAGACGCCCCTGGGCCACGCCAACCAGTTCAGCAAGACAACCATTCGGGCCGGTTTGCACCGGCGCCTCTGGCACGCACCACCCCTTTCGCAAAAGCTGGCGCGCGGTGAAGCTCAGAACGTGGCGTTGGTGGCACCCCCATCGAGAAGCACATTCTGCCCGACGATGAAGCCCGCATGTTGCGAACACAGGAACGCGCAAGCGGCCCCGAATTCAGCGGCTGTGCCATAGCGCCCGGCGGGGATGGTCGCCTCGCGCTTCTTGCGCGCCTCTGCGACCGAAATCCCCTCGGCGCGCGACACGCCCCCATCCAGCGCCGTTGCGCGGTCGGTATCATGAATGCCGGGCAGAAGGTTGTTGATGATCACCCCCTTGCCCGCCACCTGACGCGACGTGCCCGCGACATAGCCCGTGAGGCCCGCGCGGGCCGAGTTCGACAGACCCAGAACGGCCACGGGTGATTTGACCGAGACTGAAGTGATGTTCACCACCCGCCCCCAGCCGCGGTCGATCATGCCGGGGACCAGCGCCTTCATCAGCGCGATCGGCGTCAGCATATTGGCATCGAGCGCGGCGATGAAATCGTCGCGGTCCCAGTCGGTCCACATGCCCGGCGGCGGGCCACCGGCATTGGTGACAAGGATATCGACATCCGCCGCGGCCTCGAGCACCTGCGCGCGGCCTGCCTCGGTCGTGACATCGGCGGCAACGGTGACCACCTCGACCCCATGCGCCGCACGGATGGCTGCCGCGGCTTCTTCCAGCGCTTCGGCGCCGCGCGCGTTCATCACCAGATGAACACCCTCGGCGGCCAGCGCCTCGGCACAGCCCCGCCCCAAACCTTTCGACGAGGCGCAGACCAATGCGCGTTTTCCCGAAATTCCCAGATCCATTGTTGCACTCCCATGTGGTTCCCATGTGCCTTAGCAAGACAGGCGCGACGCGAAAAGCCCTCGCGATGTCGCAAATCAATGTCGCAAAAGACGTTTTTTTCGGCGCTAGGGGGTGGATTTTCGGACGCGCGGCCTGTTACCGTGACTTCACACACAGAAAAAATCACACAGCCTACCATGTGGGGAGGGACCATGTATCGGAAAGTCATCTTTCCGGTCGATCTGACACATTTCGACCAACTCGACAAAGCCCTGAAAATCGCGACGGATCTCGCTCGGCATTACGAGGCCGAGATGTGCTTTGTGGGCGTCACCGGCACGGCGCCCAGCGCTATCGCGCATACACCGGCCGAATACACGGCAAAGCTGGAACGTCTGGCGAAGGATCACGCCGCTGAGTCCGGCTTGAGCACCTCTGCCAAGGCCTGTCTGAGCCCGGACCCGAGCGTTGACACTGACAAGACCCTTCTCGCCGCCATTCGCGAACTAGGCGGGGATCTGGTGATCATGCAGACCCATGCACCAAGCGCGCTTGATTACATCTGGGCCGGGCATGGCGACACGATCGCAGCGCATTCGGAAGCCTCGGTTTTTCTGGTGCGCTGATCCATCGGCGCAACGCATAACGAAATAACAACGGAGAGGATAATGTCAGATACAAACGAGAACGCGTCGGCAGAGCCGGAAACGGACGCCCTGCCCGAACCCGAAGGCGCGTCCGATATCATCGAGACCGACTACGAGATCGG
>SLJW01000209.1 GCA_007134865.1 Paracoccaceae bacterium
CTCCGGCAGACCCGGCGCGGTTCAATCTGTCTGAATCATGACATCTGCAAAAGGACCGGCATCGTCCGCTGCTGCAAGTTCTGCTTGTTCGCGAAGATAGTCCTTTGTACTTTTTCGTGGCAAACGAACAGCGTGGCGATCAAAAAGGCTTCTCACGCGCCGTGTGCAATCCCTTTGCGTTCAGGAGCGTCGCCAGTTCATTATGCGAGAGATCGGCATGTGCCGGATCAGCTTGCAGAATGCGGGCGATTTCCTCTGCGCGGATGTTCGCTCTGTCGATGCTCTTCTTGATCGCCGGCACGCTATGGAAGGTGTCCGAAAGTTTTCCCCTCAGGCGTTGCGCTCGCCACAAGGGTGTTGTTCTGGCTCCTGATCTCAATAAGTCTGGAGCCTACGCAGCAATGCACCTATATGCAGCATCAACGAATTTACACGACGTCACCTTTTATGAGAGCCCCAGCCCCATGAACACAGCGCAAAGAGATGCCAAGCCTTCCAGCACAATCGTCCACCACGGCACGCGCCTGCGCCATGCGCGCCTGTTCAAAGGCTATACGCTCAAGCAGCTTGCCGATGTTGTCGACTGTTCCGAAAGCATGCTCTCGAAGCTTGAAAACAGCCGCTTGTCCCCGTCGCTTGCGATGCTGCACCGGATTGCGGCCGCGCTGGATGTGCCGGTCCCCGACCTGCTTATCCAAGAGGACGATCACAGCCCCACCGATGGTGTGACCCTTTTCCCGCCCAGCCGATTTGAAGCCGGTGCTGGCGATTACGCCCTTGAGGTTGCCTTCAACCGCATCCTACCGCTCAGCCGCTCGGGGCTGCTGCAGATCAATGTGCTGCATATCCAGCCGGGCGCCGAGCAGTCGCGCGAGCTGGCCCATGAGGGCGAGGAATTCATCTTCGTGCTCGAAGGCGCGCTCAATGTCATCATCGAGGAGCGCGTGCATCGCGTCGCGGCGGCAAGCGGGATTTACTTCACCTCGACGCTGGCCCATCGTTACGCGAACACGGGCACCACGGTTGCGCGCGCGCTCTGGGTCAACACACCGCCAACGATGTAGGTGCGGGACGCCTTATTGCGCGGCCTCGGCCTGCGCGCCTAGGTGTTCAGTCCCGGCATCTGGTCGATCACCTCGTCCACTTCCATCACATCGGCGTATTTGTGGTGCAGATCGAAGAGGTTGATCTTGTGGATCAATCCATGCCGATCATAGGTACATTCCTCGACCAGAGTGACCTTCAGCCCGTTGGAATAGGCATCCACAGAACTCGCGCGGACACAGCCTGACGTGCTCTCGCCGCAGACGAAGACGCTCTGCACGCCCAGCCGGTTCAGATGCGAGATCAGCGGCGTGCCGGCGAAGATGCTGGCGCGCTGCTTGCGGATGATCACATCGCCTTCTTGCGGGGCGAATTCGTGCCAGATCTCGAAATCCCCGGCGCTGCGCGGGGACATCCTGCGCCGGGTCGCGCTGATATCCGAGGGCGCAGCCATAGGGGCCAGATCGCTCGTGCAATAAAAGATCGGAATGGTAGCCGCGCGCGCCGCCGCGATCAGCCGGCGGGTGGGCGCAATGGCCCGGTGGGCGTAGATCCCACAACTGCTGGGATAGCTGTCCTGCAATTCCAGCGGTGGGACCGGACCGCCCTGATAGGCAAGGTTGTAAAGATCGATCAGCAGCAGCGCAGGGTTCGGTCCGACAAAGGTCTCGCGCTGGTAGGGGGCGTAGATCTGCAGCAGATCCTCGGGCACGGAATCCTTCCAGACATGGTCTTCGAAACGATCGGGGGTCATGGTGCTCTCTCCTTCCGGGGTCTGGCATGCGCCACCGGCAGCTGTGCCAGTGGCGCAGACGCGTTTATTCGGCGGCCTGCGCTGTCAGGCCCGCGCCCGAGGGCAGCTCGAACATGCCCTCGCGCAGCCCTTGCAGATGCTCGGCCACGACATCGCTGTGATAGACATTGGCGTATTTCGCATGCATGTCGCACAGGTTGATCGCATGGCTGGCCTGCGCGCGGTCAAAGCAGCCATCCTCGACCACTGTCACCCGGTAATTAAGCGAAAACGCATCGAGCACGGTCGCGCGCACGCAGCCTGAGGTGGTGGTGCCGGTCACGATGACGCTGTCGCAGCCCAGAAGCTGCAGATACGACTGCAGCGGCGTGCCGGCAAACCCCGAGGGCTTCTGCTTGAGCACCACGAGATCCTGCGGCGCGGGCGCGATCTCCGCGATGATGTCGTTGCCGTCGCGGCCATGGCTGGTGGCCTTGGGGGCGGCATCCTCACTGCGGCGGCTGTTCTTCCACGACCAAGACCCGCTGTCCCAATTGTCGGGGCGCCGGGTACCTGTGGTGTAGATGACCGGAACCCCCTTGCCCCGACAGATCCCGATCAGGCGCTGCAGGACTGGCATCGCCTCCCAGGCGTCCTCGCCGCACGAGGTGCGCCAGGTCTTGATGCTCTCGAGGATGGGGACGGGTTTTTCGTCGCAGAAGGCATAGTTCACATCGATCACCAGAAGTGCGGGGCGCTTGCCCCAATCAGCTGTCGCTCCAAAGCCCGAGGCAGAAAAGACGGCCTTGTCGCGCTCGGTCAGATACTGGTCCCAGATACGGTCTGTCATGTGTCAGTCTCCATGGTTGTTGAGGTTTCAGAACATTCGCGGTTCAGAACATCGGCCGCCGTCGACGCGACAGCGCGATGAAGAAGAGCGCACAGACCGCCAGCAGGGCGGCGTTCAGCGCAATCCCGCCCGTGTAGCCAAGCGCATACCGCTCCAAGAGGAAGCCCAGGCTGACCGGGCCCACCAGATAACCAAGATCACCGGCAAAGCGCATGATCCCCATCGCCGGGGCCTGTTGCGCCTCGGGGACCACATCGACCGCATAGGCGGCCACGGCCGGGCCGCTGATGCCGGTCGCCACCCCCATGCCCAGCATCGCCAGATAAAACAGCCACGCCTGATCCGAGATCACGATCGCCACAAGCGATGCCACGACCCCCAGCAGCGCCAGAAAGATCAGCCGGGGCCGGGACACGCGGTCCACCAGCCAGGCCGAAACCGGCAGGATCAGCAATGTGGCAAACGCCGAGAGGGTTAGCGCAAAGCCGATCTGTTCGGGGCTGAAGGCAAAGCGCTCGACCACCATCAGCGGGATCATCTGCCACTGCCCGGCCGTCCGGGTGAGGAAGATCCCGAAATTGACCAGCAGCACGCAAACAAAGGGCAGGATCAGCAGCAGCCGCAGCGTGGCATGGCGCCCCTGATCCACTGTGTCGCGCACGCGCTGCGCATGCGCCTGGGCCATCTGGGCGGCGGGAAAGCGAAGAAGCACCACCAGTGTGGTCACAGCCCCAACCCCCGTAGCGACCCAGAACGGCCCGGTCTGCCCAAAAAGCCCCGCTGCCACCCCGCCCACGCTTGGTCCGAACGTCGCCCCCACCAGCATCGCGCCCTGAAAGACCGACATAATCTTGCCCCGGCTGCGCCGGTCGCTTTGCTGGGCACAAAAGATCGTGGCCGCCGTCATGAAGAGCCCCGAGCCGATCCCCTGCACAGTGCGCCCTACCAGCACCGCCGTATAATCGGTGGCCAGCGCCCCCAGGGCCGAGCCGAGCGCGCATAGAAGCGGACCGGCCCAGAGCAGGCCATAAAGCCCGAAGCGCTGCGCAAAATGGCCCGCCGGGATGTCCGCCCCCAGCCGCCCCAGCGCAAAGAGCGTGATCATCAGCCCGACCTGCCAGTCCGACACGCCAAAGCCCTGCGCGTAGCTCGCCATCACCGGCGTTAGCATCCCGAAGAGCATCATGTGAGCGGCGACTGCGATCAGGATGACCGGCAGCGCCGGCACGGCCTCCATGACCTCGCGCCAACTGGCCGGCCCCTGCCGTGCGGACTGCGGGTCCGACAGGCTCATTCCGCAGGCTCCTTGGGCGCAGGTGTGCGCCAGGTTGCATCACGCGCAGCGCCGCGCCGAACATGGGCCGCGAATCCGGCCAGTACCCCCACCAGGAGCACCCCCCCGCTGAGGAATGCCGCCCCCAAGCCCACAAGCTGCCCCAGAAGGCCGAACATCACCGGGCTCAGGATCTGGGCAAAGCGGTTGACCAGCAACCTCAGTCCCATCAGCTTGCCGCGCTGCCCCTCGCCTATGGCATCGACCATGATCATGATGCTGACCGGCAGGTTGACCCCTACGGCCGCTCCCATCAGCGCCACCAGCGCCATCATTGCGATCGGATCCTGAACCGCCAGCGGCGTCAGCACGACACAGACCGCCGCGATCATGCCTGCGGTGGTCAGGATCGTCTCGAGCGCAAAGCGCGCCATCAGAAAGCCCAGAAGAAACCGCGCCAGCATCCCGGCCAGCCCCTTGAGCGCGATCGCCACCGAGATCAGCATTGTCACATAGCCGTTTTCCGACAGGTAAAGCGGCAGGAAGCTGATATAAAGCGACTGTATATACATGATCAGGAAGGTCGCGGTCAGGCCGAACTGCACGGCCCTGTTGCTGGCCAGCGAAATGCCGCTGCGATAGCTTTGCGTGACCCCGCCCAGCGTCAGGACATCGCGCGCACGAACCTCTATCTCGTCGACCTTGGGGTGCGGATAGTGGCGCGCGAGCCAGGCCAGCCCCCCCATCAGCACCAGCGTGGCCACTGACGAGAACACGAAAGCCAGCCGGTAGCCTTCCAGCGGCCCGGCCATTGATGAGACGATCAGCCCGCCGAGCACCGGACCGACCATGCCGCCCGCCGACATCCACATCGAATAGCGCTTGATCGCGTCATTGCGCGCCGTCCGGTCGGCCCCGCGCGCCACCAAAACCTGAAAGGACGAGGCCATGATGATGATCGCCGCCCCCAGAAAGATCTGTGACAGCGACAGCAGCACCAGCCCCGTCGCCATGACCGTGCACAGCATCGAGGCCAAGAGCGCCACACTGCCCACCTGCAGCATCCGCACCGGCCCGATCGAATCGATCAGCTGGCCCGAGGGCAGCGCGATGAAGATTGGCAGCACCGCGCGCAGCGTCACCATCGCGCCGATGGCAAAGGTCGAGGCGCCAAGCTCGGCCGCATAGAGCGTGAAGAACGGGTTCGCCATCCCTACGATGGTGAAAAAACGAACCCGCCAAAGACACCGAAACTCGAGAAGGCATCAGATTGCATGGGGATAGTGACAGGCGGCCTCGCGGGTCTTCATGGGGTGGCGCAGCACGGGTTTTTCCGCGCGGCACCGGTCCGTGACGATCGGGCAGCGCGATGCAAAGGCGCAGCCCTTGGGAAGGTTGAGCGGGCTGGGCAATTCGCCCTGCAGCAGCTTGGGCGCTCGCGTGGCCTCTGTGACCGGGTCGGGCAGCGGCACGGTCTCGATCAGCGCTTTTGTGTAGGGATGCGCGGGGCGATCGAAAACTTCGTCGGCGGGGCCGTATTCGACCACCTCGCCCAAATACATCACGGCAATCCGGTCGGCGATATAGCGCACGGTCAGCAGGTCATGCGAGATGAAGACAAAGGCGATGCCCAGGTCTTCTTTCAGATCGACCAACAGGTTGATTATCTGCGCGCGCACAGACACATCGAGCGCCGATGTGGGCTCGTCGGCAACCATCACCGACGGGTCGAGCGCCAGCGCGCGCGCAACGGCCACGCGCTGGCGCTGCCCCCCCGACAACTGGCTGGGGTAGCGGTTCAGATGGGCCTCCTCCAACCCCACCTGCGCGATCAGGTGGCGCACGCGTGCGGCGCGTGCCGCCCTGTCGCCCCAGCGCTTGACCACCAGCGGCTCCTCTATGATGGCACTGATTCGCATCTTCGGATTGAACGAGGCCGAGGGGTCCTGAAACACCATCTGCGCCAGCCCGTCGGTGAATATCTCGCCAGAGGTGGGCTTTTCCAGCCCCAGCAGAAGGCGCGCGACCGTGCTCTTGCCGCAGCCGCTCTCGCCTACAATGCCCAGCGTCTCGCCCTGCTGGACGCGCAGCGTCACGCCATTGACGGCCTTGACCACCGGGACAGGCTTGCGCGACAGCAGGCGCGGCGAGCTGAAATGCTTGGTCAGCCGGTTGATCTCGACCATGGTGCGGTCGCGCAGGGCGCGGTTGCTGCCCGGTCGCACCCGCGCCTCGCATTCCGGCCGCACGATCCCTGTCAGCCCCTCGGGCTGCCAGCAGGCGGCCACATGGCCTGCCCCGCGCGGGCTCAGCTCGGGCGGCTGTTGCGCGCAGCGCGGTATCGCCGCTGCACAACGCTCGCGAAAGGCGCAGCCCTGCGGCGGGGTCTTCATGTCGGGCGGCATGCCGGGGATCTGTGCGAGACGCTGATGGCGCAGCGCCTTGGCGCTGGGAATCGTGCTGAGCAGGCTCTGCGTATAGGGATGCGAGGGCGTGCGGAAGATCTCGCGAACCGGGCCGAATTCCACGATCCGGCCCGCATACATGACTGCCACCTTGTCGGCAAAGCGCGCAACCAGCCCCAGATCATGAGTGATGAACATCATCGCCGTGCCGGTCTCGGCGGTCAGCTTCTTCATCACCTCGACGATCTGCGCCTGGATCGTCACATCGAGCGCCGTGGTCGGTTCATCCGCGATCAGCAACCGCGGTCGGCACGACAGCGCCATCGCGATCATCACCCGCTGGCGCATGCCCCCGCTCATCTCGAAGGGGAAGGCGTCGAGCCGCTTTTCGGCATCGGGAATGCCCACCTTGTCGAGCCAGAGGATCGCCTCGGCGCGCGCCACCTCACGGCTCAGGCCAAGGGCGCGCATGATCGGCGGGATCATCTGCTTGCTGATCCGCATCACCGGATCGAGCGAGGACATCGGGTCCTGAAACACGGTCCCCACAAGGCGCCCGCGCACCGCGCTGAGCTGCCGCTCGCTCAGTGCGCTCAGATCGCGCCCGTTGAGCAGGACCGCCCCACCTGTCACGCGGCCCGGATAAGCCAGCAGGCGCAAGATCGACATCGCCATCGCGCTCTTGCCAGAGCCACTTTCGCCGACAATCGCCACCCGCTCGCCGGCATGGACCGCGAAGCTGACCCCGTCAACGGCCGTGACCGTGCCGCTGTCGGTGCCGAATTCCGTGCGCAGCGCGCGCACGTCCAGCAGTGGCGCGTCAATGTCGGTTTGAAAGGTCATGGCATCGTCCCTTGCGTGACTTTTGGAAGGATTACTGACGCGACCTCGGGTCCAGCGCCTCGCGCACCCCGTCGGACAGAAAGTGAAAGCTGATCGCGATCGCCAGGATCACCAGCCCCGGCAGGGTCGAGATCCACCAGGCCTGTTCCAGATAGGTCTGCCCGTCGCGGATGATATTGCCCAGCGACGGCACAGGCGGCATAATGCCGAGCCCCAGAAAGCTGAGGCTCGCCTCCACCAGGATCGCATTGGCCGCAGCGATGCTGGCGGCCACCAGCATCGGCGCGACCGTGTTGGGCACGATATGACGGCGCATCAGCCAGGCCTGTGGCGCATCGACCGTGCGCGCAGCATCGATGAACGCACGCGAGCGCAGCGACAGGACCAGCGAGCGCTGCAGCCGGATGAAACGCGGCACATCTGCCAGAGCGATCGCCATGATCACCGGAATGACCCCGGTGCCCATCACCGCGACAAGCCCGATCGCCAGCAACAGCGACGGAAAGGCGAGGAAGATATCAACGATGCTCATCACCGCACGATCCACAAACCCGCCGAAAAACCCCGCCAGCGTTCCCAGCACGATCCCCGCGACCATTGCAAGCACCGCCACGCTGAGCCCCACCAGAAGCGAGATTTGTACACCCGCCAGCGTCCGCGCCAGAATATCGCGGCCCATCCGGTCCGTACCGAACGGATGCTCAAGCGAGGGAGGCTGCATCATGGCGCCCAGATTCGTCTCGAGCGGACCCTGCAGCGGCAACAGCGGCGCAAAGGCGGTCAGTGCAAGGATCGGCACCAGGATCACCAGCGCCAGCCGCGTCTTGCGGTTGGCCAGAAAACGGCCCTGCCCCATCCGATGCAGACCGCCCGCAGCCCGGATCGCAAGGCCCGGGGCCTCGGCACGGTTGGGGACATTGGTGGTATCTTGTGTCATTTTTCCGGCTCCGGCTGCTAGAATCTGACCCGCGGATCGAGCGCCCGGTAGACGATGTCGGTCGCAAAATTGATGATCACGAACAACAGCGCGTAGAAGACAATCAGCGTCTGGACCATCTGATAGTCACGGCTGTTGATCCCGTTGATCAGCAGGTTGCCGATCCCCGGAAGCGTGAAGATGAATTCGACGATCACCGTTCCGTTGAGCAAATTACCAAAGCTCAACCCGATCACTGTAACGATCGGCAAGGCCGCGTTCTTCAGCGCGTGGCGAAACAGCACTCGCATTTCGGACCAGCCCATGGCGCGGGCAGTGCGGACATAATCCTCGCTGAGCACTTCCAGCACAGCCGTCCGGGTAATGCGCGCCATTGTCGCGACCTGCGTCACCGACAGCACCAGCACCGGCAGCGCGATGCGCTTGAGATACTCCATCGGGTTGTCGAAACTGACCGACCCACTGGCGGGGAACCAGCCCAGCGTCAGCGAGAAGATCAGCAAGAACACTAGAGCGGTCCAGAAAGACGGCATAAGATCCAGCACCATCGCCGTGCCAGTGATCGCATTGTCGAGCCCGCTCTGCCCGCGATGCGCCATCAGGGCCGCCAGCGTGCCCAGCGGGATCGCCAGCGTCACTGTCAGCAAGATGGTCAGCACGGCAATGCTGAGCGTGACGGGTACCGCGCGAAGGATCAGGTCCGACACTGGCAGCTGGGTGGTGATCGTCACCCCGAAATCGAAGGTGACGAGCCCGCGCAGATAGCTGAAATATTGCGCGATCAGCGGGGTATTCAGCCCCATCTGCTCGCGCAGCAATTCGAGCGCTTCGCCCGAGATCGCGTCCCCGGCCATCGCCGATGCAGCATCACCTGGAATGAATCGCAGGGTGAAGAAGACCAGCGTCACGACACCAAGCACCGTGATCAGAAGCTGGACGAATTTCTTGAGGCTGTAGTCAATCATGGCCAGGGTCCCCGTCAGCTTGTCGCGATATCGACTTCGAAGAAGTTGACCTGGGCCAGATAATTGGGCTGCACCCCCGAGACCGAGGTCTTACCGGGCCAGTAGACATTGTTGGCGTAGCTCGGCAGATAGGGCAGCTCTTCCATCACGATCTGCTGCGCGCGCTCGTAAAGCTCGAACGCGGTGGCAGGGTCGATCTCGGCGCGCGCGGCTTCCAGCAATTCGGTCACTTCGGGGTTGTCATAGCGCGCCCCGTTCAACCCGCCCGGCGCCTTATTGTTCGGGTGCAGATAATTGAATAGAATCATGTCAGGATTGATCGCTGGCA
>SLJW01000227.1 GCA_007134865.1 Paracoccaceae bacterium
GCGGTCCATCTCGGCCTCGAGCACATCGAGGTTCAGCCGCCAGCGCGGCGGTGAGGCTTTGAGGTCAAGCGATTGCAGCAGGAAGGCACGGACAGAGGCGTCCTCGACACTGCGCGCCAGCGCGGCATCAGCCTCACCGCGGCTTTGCAGCCCCTCAAGCGGCAGGTTGCGCATGGCTGCAATCAGATGGCTCTGACTGTGGCCATATTCCACTGGCGCGATATCGGCGACCAGCAGCCTGCGCACAAGATCGGGCTGGGTCAGCGCCAACACCATCGCGGCCTTGCCGCCCATCGAATGGCCCATGACATCCATCGGCGCACTCTCGGCGGTGATCACACGGGCAAGGTCTTCGGCCAGTTCGGTATAACCGTGGCGCGAGTCGCGGAAGCTCTCGCCATGGTTGCGCATATCCACGCTGATCACTTCGCGCGTATCCGAGAGGCGTTTGGCAATCGCCCCCCAATTGCGCGCGGAACCAAAAAGCCCGTGGACGATCAGCAGCCCCGGCTTGTCGGTCCGCTCTCCGTAGCGCAGGCGATTGAGCAAGCGCGTGGGCTCGGATGTGTTTGTCACTGGCGGGTCTTCCTTGCCAAGTGATGCTGACGAGCAGGCCAGAACGCTCGGGCGCGCCCCCCGCGCTCGTCAGACGTGCTCAGAGTTCAGGATAGATCGGGAAGCGCGCGCAAAGCTCGGCGACCTCGGCTTTGACTGCCGCCTCGACCTCGGCATTGCCCTCTTCACCATTGGCTGCGAGACCATCCACCACGCGCACGATCCAGTCGGCGATCTGGCGGAACTCGGCCTCGCCAAAGCCGCGCGTGGTGCCGGCCGGTGTCCCCAGACGGATGCCGCTTGTGACCATCGGGCTTTCGGTATCAAACGGGATGCCGTTCTTGTTGCAGGTGATATGCGCGCGGCCCAGCGCCTTCTCGGTCGCGTTGCCCTTCACGCCCTTGGGGCGCAGATCCACCAGCAAGAGATGCGTATCAGTGCCGCCCGTCACCGTGGCGAGCCCGCCCTTCTCCAACTGATCGGCCAAGGCCTTGGCATTGGCGATGACCTGTTTCTGATAGTCGCGGAAACCGGGGCGCAGTGCTTCGGCAAAGGCCACGGCCTTGGCGGCGATCACATGCATCAGCGGCCCCCCCTGAATGCCGGGGAAGATCGCCGAATTGACCTTTTTCGCGATGGTATCGTCATCGGTCAGGATCATGCCGCCGCGCGGGCCGCGCAGTGTCTTGTGGGTGGTGGTCGTGGCGACATGCGCATGCGGGAAGGGCGAGGGGTAGAGCCCCGCTGCAACCAGCCCCGCGAAATGCGCCATGTCCACCAACAGATAGGCGCCGACCGAGTCCGCAATCTCGCGCATCCTGGCGAAATCGATGATGCGGGGAATGGCCGAGCCGCCCGCGATGATCATCTTCGGCTGATGCTCTTGCGCGAGTTCCGCAATCTGGTCGTAATCCACATCGAGCGTATCGCGCCGCACCCCGTATTGCACCGCATTGAACCATTTGCCCGACTGGTTGGGCTTGGCGCCGTGGGTCAGATGGCCACCGGCATCCAGGCTCATGCCGAGGATCGTGTCGCCCGGTTTCAGGAGTGCTGTGAAAACACCCTGATTGGCCTGCGACCCGGAATTGGGCTGCACATTGGCGAAACCGCAGCCGAACAAGTCGCAGGCGCGCGCGATGGCGAGGTTCTCGGCCACATCGACATATTGGCAGCCGCCATAATACCGCCGCCCGGGATAGCCCTCGGCGTATTTGTTGGTCAGTACCGAACCCTGCGCCTCCATCACCGCTTTCGAGACGATATTCTCCGACGCGATCAGTTCGATCTCGTCGCGCTGGCGGCCCAGTTCGGAGCGGATGGCGGCAAAGAGTTCGGGGTCACGGCTTTCCACGCTTTCGGTGAAAAAGCCAGCATCGCGCGCGGTAATGTCCATGGGGCGGCCTCCGGGGCTGTGATGAGTTTGGCGCTCATGTATCGCATCATGGACAAGAGGCAAAGGCTGAATTCGCCGCATCGCAGGTGGCAAGCGACCGTCGCGCAGCACTGTGTTCGTTACAGGACTGCGCTATGTTGCAGATCTGGCCAAGTCACCGATGCCGGGACCAGCGGCGATGAAACCTGACTGCACAGTGATTGATGACCTCTCGGCGCCGCATCCCCATGCTGCGATTGGTGCGCGCTGGGAGTTGATCTCTGATCGCGTGATGGGCGGGGTCTCGCGCGGGGTCATGGAGCGCGAGAGGGTCGCCGGTCGCATGGCCTTGCGGATGCGGGGTGCGGTCAGCCTCGAAAATAACGGCGGCTTTGTGCAGATGGCGCTCGATCTGAGCCCAGACGGAGGCACAGTGGATGCGCGTGCATGGCGCGGGATCGAGCTGGATGTGCTGGGCAATGGCGAAGCCTACAACCTGCACCTACGCACCGCAGATGTTACCCGCCCGTGGCAATCCTACCGCCAGAGTTTCACTGCAACGCGCGAGTGGCGCGGGCTTCGCCTGTCCTTCGCGGATTTCCAGCCGCACCGGCTGGATGCAGCGCTCGACCTGTCGCGGCTGCGCCGTCTGGGCCTTGTGGCCATCGGTCGCGCCTTTGACGCCGATCTTGCGTTGGCTGGAATACGGTTTTTCCGCTGAGCGCGTAAAGACCTGCGGGGGCCGCGCAGGCGGCCCCCGACGAGTGTCTCAATCGCCGCCCATGACCTCTTCATTCGCGGCACGGATACGGCGGACATTGGCTTCCATCTCTTCCTGACCAATATTGACGACCGGGAAGAAGGTGTTGCCCTCGGTGATGTCGATGAAGGCTTCGGCCTCACTGGCGAAGGTCGCTGCTTCCATCAACCGCTCCTTGACATGGTCCGGAACACCTGTGGGCACGACGATGGTGCGGTAGTCCTCGATCGAGTAGTTATAGCCCAGTTCGATCAGCGTCGGGCTGTCGGGGTAGAAGGGCGAGCGCTCGGCCGACATGAAGGCGGCAATCGTCATCTCGCCCGTGGGCGTGTATTGCGCATGTGTCCCGCCAGAATAGGCGAAATCGACCTCGCGGCCCAACACCAGCGGCGCCATGCCAGCACCTCCGCCCGTGGGCACGATGGCCAGATCAAGCCCTTCTTCTTCGGCAATGGCACGGATGATGGCCTCGTCCAGCGCGGTCTGCTGGGCATAGGTCATCGGGTTTTCCTTGCCGTGTTCGATGATCTCGTCAAAGGTCTGGAAGGGCTGCTCGGCCGAGGTGACGATGGCGTTCTGCGCCAGCGCGAGCGCTGCCAGATATTCGAAATCGTCGATCTCGTATTCCACCGGCGTGACAATCGGGGTGAAGGTCAGCGCCGTCAGCCCGCCAAATAGGAAGGTATAGCCATCGGGTTCGGTATTGGCGAGGCGCGTGAAAGCCACTGCCGAGCCACCGCCCGGCTGGTTGACCACATTGACCGGCTGGCCGAGGGCTTCCTCCAGCACATTGGCAAGCACGCGGCCCTGAATGTCGGTCGAACCGCCCGGGTTGAAGCCGATCACCATCGTCAGCGGGCGCGTCGGCCAGTCATCCGCCATCGCAGCCGGAGCAGTCAGCATGGTGGCGCCGAGAATCGCTACGAGTGTCTTTTTCATCTGTCTCTCTCCTGTTGTGTTAATCGGCCATCAAGGCCTCGTTGGCCGCGCGAATCTCGCGCAGCGTGGCCTCAGTTTCCGCACCGTCCATGAAGACGACCGGATGCTGAGTATTCTCGACCGTGACATTCACGAAAGGCTCATGCTCGACAGCGAAGCGCGCGGCATTCTCGAACGCCTCCACGATCTCGTCAGGCGTGTCGCCGGGCAGGAAGAATGAGCGGAAATCGTCCATGGCATAGGGATAGCCGAGGTCGACCAGGGTCGGCACATCCTCATAGAAAGGCGAGCGGTCGCGGGTGAAGAAGGCCAGGATATTCATGTCGCCGGTCGGCACATATTGCGAATGGATCCCGCCCGAGAACGCGAAATCGACCTCGCCGCCCAGCAGCAGCGGCGCCACACCACCGCCACCACCCGTGGGCACCATCGCCAGATCAAGCCCTTCCTGATCGGCGATATTCTGCATGATGGCGGCATCCATCGGCAGTTGCTGGGCATAGGTCATCGGGTTCTCACGCCCGTATTCGATCAGTTCCTCGAAGGTCTGAAACGGTGCATCGCCCGCTGCGATCACACCGAACTGTCCACCGACCAGCGTGCCCGCATAGCGGAAATCGTCGATGTCATACTCGGTCTCGGTCACGACGGGCGAGAAGGTCAGGCCCAGCATCACACCGAACATGAAGGTATGCCCATCGGGTGCAGCATTCATGAAACGTGTCAGTGCCACCGCCCCGCCACCACCGGGCTGGTTGACGACATTGACGGGCTGGCCGAAATATTCCTCGAGCGAGCGCGCCAGCACGCGGCCCTGAATATCGGTCGAGCCGCCTGCGGCAAAGCCGATCACCATGGTCATCGGTTGCGTCGGGCGCCATTCATCGGCCATTGCAACAGGTGCAGTCATAAGCGCGCAGAGTGCTGCCCCTGCGGTCAGGATATTACGTCGTTTCAAGGTAGTCTCCTCCATCTTACCTTAGTCTGCTGGCGCATCGGCCAGCGGTTTTTCCTTGCGGAAAGTGCGGATGATCAGCGCGACCAGCGCGATGAATGTGCAGGCGATGAAGATCATCGCAATCGGACGATTGAGCAGGATCGCCCAGTCTCCGCGCGACAGGATGATCGACTGGCGCAGGTTCAGCTCCAGCATGGGCGTGATGATGAAGGCCACAAGGAAGGTGACAAAACTGTAATCGTATTTCTTCATCAGATAGCCCAGAAGCGCAAAGGCCATCAGGATGATCAGCCCGAAGGTGCCATAGCCCTGCAGCATCATCCCGGCGAGGCAGAAGAAGATCACGATGGGGATCACCACATGCGGCGGCACCTTCGTGATCTGGGCAAAGAACATCAACCCGTACCAGCCCAGCACCAGCATGATCAGCGAGGCAAGGATCATGCCCGCGAAGATCGAATAGAGCAGTTCCGGTTCGTCGCGCAGCAAGAGCGGCCCCACGGTGATGCCGTGAATGGCAAAGGCCCCGATCAGCAGCGCCGCCGACACATTGCCCGGGATCCCCAGCCCGAAGAGCGGAATCAGCGCTGCCGGGATCACGGCGTTATCTGCCGATTCCGAGGCCGCGATGCCCTTGGGCTCGCCCTTGCCGAACCGTTCGGGATTCTTCGATGCCTTCTGCGCCATGCCATAAGACATGAACGAGCCCACCGACGGGCCAAGCCCCGGCAGCGCGCCGACAAAGGTGCCGATCCCGGTTCCACGCAGAATTGTCGGGACGATGCCCCGGAAAATTGGCCATGTTATGCGGTCACTCTGATCCTTTTTGAGCGCCACCGACATGGTCTCGCGCTCATAGCGCAGCTTTTCGGATTGCACGAACATCTCGGAAAGCGCCAGCGTACCGATGGCGACCGCGATCAGCGGCATGCCGTCCATCAACTCGGCATAGCCAAAGGTGAGCCGCGGCAGGCCCGTCTGATTATCGAGCCCGATGGTGCCGAGGAAAATGCCAAAGCCCCCGGCGGCCAAACCCTTGAAAACATTGCCGCTGGATAGACCCGCGATGAACACCAGCGCAAAGGCCAGAATGGCCGCCATTTCATAGGGGCCGAACATTAGCGCCACACGCGCGAACGGAATTGCCACGAAAATGAGGATGATCGTGGCCAGAATATCGCCGATCACCGAGGCCAGAAGCCCGATCTGCAACGCTGTCTTGGGCTTGCCCTGCTTGGCCAGCGGGTAGCCGTCCAGCGCCGTGGCCGCCGAAGACGCCTCACCGGGGGCATTGAGCAGGATGGCCGAAACCGCCGAGCCCGCTGCCGTGCCCTTGGACAGGCCGATCAGGAAGGAAATCGCAATGAAGGGCGACATGTAGAAGGTCATGGGGATGGCGATGGCAATTGCCACCGAGCGCGACAGGCCGGGGATCACGCCCACAACGTAGCCCAGCAGCACCCCACCGCCGATGCCGATGAAAGAGGCCAGCGAGAGGGCTTCAGACGCGGCGGCTCCGACTGCAGAAAAATCCATCGCTCACACCACCCCGACACGCATCAAGTAAACCGAGAGAATATAGAGCAGCACCACCGGCACGATGGAGCAGCCCAGCAGCATGTACCAGCGCCGCTCACCCAGCAAGAAAAGCATGCCCCCGATCAGGAACGGCCCGAACCAGGTCAGCTTGATGAAGGTCATGAACCAGATCGCCACTGCGACATAGGCAAAGGGCCATGCTGCCCAGGCGACCGCGTCCCAATGCAGATCACCTACAAACGGTGGTATCCGCGCGGCAATCATCTGGATCAGGCTCTTGGCGGCAACAATGCCGCCACAGATCACCATGAACCATGCGCCGATACTGGGCACGAGACCGGGTGGCATTTGGGCGAATGGATTGGAGCCAGCGTAATTCGGAATCATCCAGAACAAGGCAAGCAGCCCGAAAGCGACGACCGCAAGCCCGGACCAGAAATCTGATCTCTGCATATCTACGTCCCGTTGTGAGTCTCGGGTTTCGCATGCCGCGTGTGCGGCTAACGCTGTCCCGGACCTGTTAGCCTTAACACAATCGTGAACGATAGAATCACAGCGCGCAACCCCCAGTCCCGTTTTTTTTGAATTGCACCCCTCTGTGATGACAAGACCCGCAACGCGCGCAGAATCTGATCGGTCAGGAAGAACGCACCCTCAAACCCTCTATGGGGCGGGCGTCAGGTTCCGTTGCCTGCCTGGTCATGCAGAGATAACCGCAGCACCCTGCGAGAGCCGTTGCGGGCCGGTGATAGGCGGGCGATTATACCCCGACATTGGGCTGGCCGCTGCGCGATCAACTCACCTCATAGCGAGGCGCAGTAGCAAGGTAGCGGCCATATGACGGCGCGTGCGGGTAGGAGAATTGCTCGGCCAGCGGATTCGACCGCTTGCACTCTTTCGCACCGATATCCGCCAACAGCTCGTCGAAATGCCGGAAATGGAACGGGGCCGAACACAGCCCGCCATAGACCTGCGCAGCCGGACGCTCCTTTCGCCGCCAGTGCAGCATCGCCTCGATATTTTCCTCCATCTCGGCGCGGCTGGGCTGGTGGGCGAGCTTGCCATCGACATAGCGCACCAGCCAGTTGGCGATCATCTCGGCCGACAGCACTGTGCAGAAGCTGGAGTTGAAGCCGACAAAGCCCATATCCGGCAGATCCGGGTTCACCGCGAGCCGATAGGTCCGGTACTGGCCATCCGCCTCGATCAGCTTGTCGCGATACTCCTGCGGCAGATAGGGGATCCCCAGCTTCCAACCCACCGCCAGAATAGCCACATCACAGCCGATCTTCTCGCCATTTTCCAGCACGACGGTGTCACCCTCATAATGCGAGAAACTGCTGCGGATGGGACGGATGCTGCCATCCTTGAAACACTCGAACATGCCGGGCGTGACCAGCGGCAGCGAGCAGGAGGCCTCTTTCTCGATCGGGGTTTCGGGCACCATGTCCCATTTCTTGAGCCCCAGTTGCAGCTTGAGCAGTGTCTCCAGCCCTCGGAAATTGGCCCAGACCAGCGGTTTGGTCACTGCGCGCAGCACCCGTCCCAAGGGCGACGGGTTCCAGCCATTGAACTGCACCTCCTGCGCGCGCATGTAGAGGAGCCGCTTGAAATTGATCCCGCCCACGAAATAGGGCACCCGCCAGACATTGTGGCGATAGACCAGTGTGACCGATTTCGCGCCGCGTTTTGCCGCGCTGACCGCAATATCCGTCGCCGATTTGGACCCGCCCAGCACCACGACGCGCTTTCCCCGGATCATCTCGGGATCGGTATATTCCGACGAGTGCATCACCTGCCCGCCCTGCGCGACGAAGTCTTCCTGCCCCGGATGCAAGATGATGTTCTTGTCCGAGAATTGCCCAGTGCAGATGGCGACGAAATCGACATCCTGTTTGCGCACCCGTCCGGCGCTTTCGAGCGTGAGCGTCCAGCCGGGCGCGCCATCTGCGCGCCGCTCCATCGACATGACATTGGTGTTGAGCTGGAACAGCCGGCCCAGCTTGTGCTTGGCGGCGTAGGAATGCAGGTAAGCATGCACCTGCGGCCCCTTGGGCCATTCCGGGTAGTCATCCGGCATCGGATGATCCGTGAAGCAATAAAGATCCTTGGGCGATTGCGTCTGCACATCGGGGTAGGAGCGGGACAGCTCCCACACACCCCCAAAATCATGGCTGCGCTCATAGCCCAGCACACGGTGCCCCTGCGCGTCAAAGGCCTTGGCAGCGGCCAGCCCGCTGACGCCCCCGCCGATCACGGCGACGGTCTTGCGCTTGGTCATGGTGATGCCCCCTTACGCGGCCGGAGGCGGCAGGAAATCGACCTCGTGCAAGGCCGACAGGCGCACCAGTTCTTCCGGATCAGTCACCCCGTCAAGGGCGCAGAACAGATCGAACAGCTTGCGCGCCGGGGCCACGCCAAAGACGACAACGGCATCCTTGCCCGAGCGGTTGAAGATGCCATGCGCAATGCCCATCGGCATGCGCACCGTGTCGCCGGGACCGGCCTTGTGCACATCGGGGCCGAATTCGACTTCGAGATTGCCCTCGATCACATAGATCCACTCATCCTGTGTGGGGTGGATATGTGGCGGCACGAAGGTGCCATCGGGGATATGCGCATGCCAGATGAAGGCGGCATCCGTATGCAGCTTGGGCGTATAGGTATGGCCGACGACGTTCCAGGACTTGCCCTCTATCCCGTCACTGGCCAGCGTCACTCCAGCTTGATCACTCATGATTGTCTCCCTGTTTTTGATCTTCTGAGCGCAGTCTACGCCCGGTCGCGGAAAATCATTATCCGAAATGCGCAAAAATCCTGCGGATGCCGCACTTGATTTAAGCTTGAAATACTTTACGCTGTTTGCATGGAAAACTCGCAGCCGGAGTTTCGCCGCGAACCGCTCGCCGCGTTCCCTCTGTTCGGAACGCGCGAAGTTGATGTCGCGCGCGATGTGGTGGGGCGCACCTTCTGCCCGCACCGCCTCGAAATCCCCCAGCACGCCCTGCCGCGGTTCGAGACCCGCCATAACCATGTCGCCGGAGAGTCCCTCTCGCTCAATCATCTCAGTTATGGCGCGGAGGTCGAGATCGACCCCGGATTGCTGGAACATTTCTATCTGGTCCAGATCCCGCTTGAGGGCGGGGCCCATATCACGAATGGCGGGCGCAGTTTCTGCGCTGGCCGCCAGGTGGGCAGCATCCTGAACCCCAGCCTGCCGACCCGCATGGTCTGGGGCGACGGGTGCCGCAAGCTGCTGGTCCAGATCCGCCGCGATGCGCTCTCGGATCTGGTCGAGGTGATGCTCGGCGCTCGGCTCGAGACGCCGCTGGTCTTCGACCCGCGGCTGGACCTGACCCGCCCCGGCCCGCGCGCCTGGCTCGGATTACTCGCGCGTTGCGTGCAGGCCGCCGAGACCCGCCGCGCCTTTGGCGCAAGCGGGTATCGGTTCCAGAGGGTCATCGAAGAGGAACTTGCACTGGCGCTGGTGCAGGCCCAGCCCAGCTCGGTCACGCATTTCCTCGAAAGCCCCTGTGCCCGCGCAGCCCATGCCACCCATATCCGCAAGGCGCGCAGTTTCATTCACGACCATATCGCCGAGCCGTTCCGCATGCGCGACCTGAGCCGCGCCGCCGGATGCAGTCTGCGCTCGCTGCAGATCGGGTTTCAGACTGCCTTTCAGGTTACCCCGCAGCAATACGCCATCCGGGCGCGGCTTGATCGCGCCCATGCGCGGCTGCAATTCGCGACGCCAGCAGAGTCGGTCGCCTGCATCGCCCATGATTGCGGTTTCACCCATATGGGACGGTTCGCGCAGACCTATCAGGAGGTCTATGGCCAGCCACCATCAGCCACATTACGGACCGGAAAGGCCGAAAGCTTCGATGCTGCCGGGCTTCGTAGTGACAGCGACACGCAACACTGAGACGCGCCGCAGCGGCGAGTGAGCAGAGCTCGGCCAGTCGCCGACGGCGCGAGGTCATCGCCACCCGACACAGGATGCCTGTCTTGACCTGACTCAGAACTCCACCACGGCGCGGATCGACTTGCCTTCATGCATCAGATCGAACCCCTCGTTGATCTGATCCAGCGTCAGCTTGTGTGTGATCATCGGGTCGATCTCGATCTTGCCGTCCATGTACCAGTCCACAAATCGAGGCACATCGCGCCGTCCCTTGGCGCCGCCAAAGGCCGTGCCCTTCCACACGCGACCGGTGACCAACTGAAACGGCCGCGTGCTGATCTCGGCGCCTGCCGGGGCCACGCCGATGATCACCGACACCCCCCAGCCGCGGTGGCTGCATTCCAGCGCATCGCGCATCACCTGCACATTGCCAGTCGCATCAAAGCTGTAATCCACGCCGCCGATGGCATCATCCCCGCGCTGGGTCAGCTTGACGATCTCGGAGACCACATTTTCAACCTTCGAGGGGTTGATGAAATGCGTCATCCCGAATTTGCGCGCCATATCGGCCTTGGCGTCGTTCAGATCGACCCCGATGATCATATCCGCCCCCGCCATGCGCAGCCCCTGAATGACATTCAGCCCGATACCGCCCAGCCCAAACACGGCGGCGGTGGAGCCGATCTCGACCCCGGCGGTATTGATCACCGCGCCGATGCCGGTCGTCACCCCGCAGCCGATATAGCAGATCTTGTCGAACGGCGCGTCGTCGCGGACCTTGGCCAGCGCAATCTCGGGCAGGACCGTGTGATTGGCGAAGGTTGAGCAGCCCATGTAGTGATAGATCGGCGTGCCATCGAGCATCGAAAACCGCGTCGTGCCATCGGGCATCAACCCTTGGCCTTGGGTGTTGCGGATGGCCGTGCAGAGGTTCGTCTTACCCGAGCGACAGGAATAGCACTCGCGGCATTCGGGCGTATAGAGCGGGATCACATGATCACCGGGCTTCAGCGTCGTCACCCCCTCGCCCACCTCGAGAACCACACCCGCGCCCTCATGGCCCAGAATGGACGGGAACAGTCCCTCCGGGTCCGCGCCGGAAAGCGTGAATTCGTCGGTATGACAAATGCCAGTGGCCTTGATCTCGACCAGCACCTCGCCCGCCTTGGGGCCGTCGAGGTTCACCTCCATGATTTCCAGCGGTTTCCCGGCCTCGAGGGCCACGGCAGCTCGTGTGCGCATCATTGTCTCCTCCCTGATTACGCTTTGCACACATCCTGCCTGTTTCACCGCTCAAGGTTAAGCCTCAAAATGCGCACCGGCTCAGCGAATGAATCGGAGCTACCGGTTCCGACAGATGCAGCGCTCGCAGAAAGGTTTGTCAATGATTGGTACCACTCTGCTGTTTTTCGGCACGTGCCCTTCTGGCAGAGGCAGCAGCATCAAATGTCGCTCTGTAGCCAGAGCGACACCCGGCCTGCCCCCCTTCCCTTCCCTTTCTTCCGCGCGTATAGCCCCCTCCAACACCGCGACAGGAGCCCCCGATGCAAGGCAGTGCCAACCTCACCATCATGATCAACGCCGCCCGCAAGGCTGGGCGCTCGCTGGTCAAGGATTTCCGCGAGGTGGAGAACCTGCAGGTGTCTTCGAAGGCCGCGGGCGATTTCGTCAGCCGCGCCGACATTGCCGCCGAGAAGATCATTCGCGAGATGCTGACCGAGGCGCGGCCGAATTACGGCTGGTGCGGCGAGGAATCCGAGCCCGTGGAAGGCAAGGACCCGACCCGGCGCTGGATCGTTGACCCGCTCGATGGCACGACAAACTTCCTGCACGGGCTGCCGCATTGGGCGGTCTCGATTGCGCTGGAGTTCAAGGGCGAGATCGTGGCGGCGGTGGTCTTTGATCCGGCCAAGGACGAGCTTTTTGTCGCCGAAAAGGGCCAGGGCGCCTTCATGAATGACCGCCGATTGCGCGTATCGAACCGCAGCACGATGATCGAGTGCATTTTCGCGACCGGCGTGCCTTTCGCCTCGAAAAAGACCCTGCCTGCGACGCTGCAAGACCTCGCGCAGCTCATGCCCGCCTGCGCGGGTGTGCGGCGCTGGGGCTCGGCCGCGCTCGATCTCGCCTATGTCGCGGCGGGGCGGTATGACGGCTATTGGGAACGCGAGTTGAACGCCTGGGACATTGCCGCAGGGGTCTTGCTGGTGCGCGAGGCCGGGGGCTTTGTCGGGCCGATCCGCGAGGGCGAGAAGGTGCTGCAGAGTGGTGAAGTGATCGCGGCGAATTCCGCGATTTTCGACAGTTTTTCGAAAACACTACGCCAACGTCGGGCCTGAATCTGACAGGCGAGAAGCCCCCGTTCGGGATATCATGACCCGCTCGCACGCGGGCCGTCACGCGCCGTAGGGCACCCAGATGGTCTTGATCTGGGTCGCAGCGGCGAGGAAGCGTTCGCCATGCGCTTGGGGGTCGGGCACCTGCCAGACCGGCTTGAGATTGCCCGCGCTTTCGCGCTCGACCATTTCCGCCAGCGCCGGTTGCGCGCACCAGAGCGCCGGGACATCGTCATGTGCTGCCAGCGTTGCGGCGAGATCGTCGAGCGGGCCGGAGATCGTGTTGATCACCCCACCGGGAATGTCGGAACAGGCGAAAACCTGCGTGAGTTCCAGCGCGGGCAGCGGGTTGCCCTGTGCGGGCAGCGCAACGACGCGATTGCCCATCGCAATCGCGGGCAGCACCAGCGAGAGGAAGCCTGCGAGCGGCGCTTCCTCGGCGCAAATGAGGCCCATGACGCCGAAAGGCTCTTTCATCGCGAGCGTGATATGGCCCGAAACCGTGTCATGCACGCGGGCGTCGAATTTATCGGCCCAGGCGGCGTAGTGGAAGGCGCGGGCGATGGCCGTGTCGATCTCGGGCTCAGGGGCGAAGGCGCGCAGGCTGTCGCGGCGTGCTTCGAGATTCTCGGCAAGGAAGTAGAGCACCTGCGCGCGGGCATGGCCGCTCATCCGCGTCCATGCGCTGGCCTTTTGCGCGGCTTCGACCGCGTTGCGGATATCCTTGCGCGATCCCAGCGGCGCATGGCCGCGTAACACACCATTGTCGGAAATTGTAAAGCTTTGACCAGAATCTGCGCGTTTTAGCGCCCCTCCAATGTAGAGTTTGTGCGTGCGGTCGATGCCCTGTGCCGAGGCGGTCGCAGGCAGGATTTCAAGGAGCCCAGGCCTTGCGGCTGGGGCTTGCCTGGTCTCGGGCCGCAGATAAGCCGCCATCCCCTCGCGCGCGCCCTCACGGCCAAAGCCGCTCTCGCGCATGCCACCGAAAGGGGCATTGGCATCAAAGAGATTGGTCGCGTTGATCCAGACCACCCCGGCCTTGACGCGGGCGGCGATATCCATCGCCTGCGTCAGGTTTTCCGACCAGACTGAGGCAGCGAGCCCATAGCGGGTGTTATTGGCGAGTTCGACGGCCTCATCTGGCGTGCGGAAGCTGGTCAGCACCGCCACAGGGCCAAAAATTTCTTCTGTAAAGCAGGGGTTTGCGGTAGAAACTTCGATCATCAGGGACGGCGGGCAGAAACAACCCTCGGGGGCTTTGCCCTCATGCAACACGCCCCCGGCCGCGACGCCCTGCGCCACCAGATCGCGGATGCGGTCCAACTGGCGCGGATGGACAATGGCGCCGATATCGGTGGATTTGTCGAGCGGCTCGCCCACGCGCAGGCTGGCCATGCGCGCGCGCAACCGGGCGGCAAAACTCTCGGCCACCGCTTCGGCCACCAAAACCCGCGCACCGGCGCAACAGACCTCGCCCTGATTGAACCAGATCGCATCGACCACGCCTTCGACCGCCGCATCGAGATCGGCATCGGCGAAGACGATAAAAGGCGATTTGCCGCCCAGCTCCAGTGTCAGCGCCTTGCCCGTCCCGGCAGTGGCACGCCGGATCTCGCGCCCGACATCGGTCGAGCCGGTGAAGGCGATCTTGTCCACGTCCGGATGCGCGACCAGTGCCGCGCCGGTCGCCCCGTCGCCGGTCACGATATTGACCACACCTGCGGGCAGGCCCGCTTCCACGCAAAGCTCGGCGAAAAGGAGCGCGGTCAGCGGTGTGTATTCGGCGGGTTTCAGCACCACCGTATTGCCCGCCGCCAGTGCAGGCGCGATTTTCCACGCGAGCATCAGCAGCGGGAAATTCCACGGGATGATCTGCCCGCAGACGCCATGCGGCCCCTGCCCCGGGAATTCATCGGCGATCAACTCGGCCCAGCCCGCGTTATGGTAGAAATGCCGCACCACCAGCGGGATGTCCCCGTCGCGCGCCTCGCGCAGGGGTTTGCCATTGTCGAGGCTTTCCAGCACCGCAAAGAGCCGCTCGCGCTTCTGGATCTGGCGCGCGATGGCGTAGAGATGGCGCGCGCGCTGGTGGCCGGAGAGCCCAGACCAGGCGGGAAAGACCGCGCGGGCGGCGGTGACGGCGGCATCCACATCGGCGGCGCTGCCTTGCGAGACCTCGGCCAGCACTTCATCACGGGCGGGGTTGCGGGTCTCGAACAAAGCGCCGGGGTCGGTGAAGGCCCCGCCAATGAAATGCCCGAACGGGCCGCGTTTCAGCCAGTCGCGGGCGATGGTCTCGCTCTCGGGCGCAGGGCCGTAATCCATGGTCTCGAGTATCTCCGTCAGGGTCGTCATTGGTCCTCTCAGGCCAGCGCGTGGCGGTGATGCGCGGCATAGCGCCCGGTGACATGGTGGGAAAGCTGGCGCTCGATATCGGCCAGCATGGACGAGGCGCCAAGGCGGAACAGGTCCGGGCGCAGCCAGTCGTGTCCCAGCTCCTCGCGCATCAGCACCTGCCAGCCCAGCGCATCCTTCGCCGTCTTCATGCCGCCTGCCGGCTTGAAACCCACGACATGGCCTGTCGCCTCGCGATAGGCGCGGATGGCGCGGCACATGGTCAGCCCCACGGGCAGCGTGGCATTCACGCCCTCCTTGCCGGTCGAGGTCTTGATGAAATCGGCTCCGGCCTGCATGGCGACAATGGACGCCGCAAAGACATTGCGCAGCGTGACCAGATCGCCGGTGGCCAGAATCGCCTTGAGATGCGCCTCCCCACAGGCCTCGCGCATGGCGGCGACCTCGTCATAAAGCGCTTTCCAATCACCGCCCAGCACATGCGCACGGGTAATGACGATGTCGATCTCCTGCGCGCCCTGGTCCACCGCATAGCGGATCTCGGCCAGGCGCAGATCGAGCGGCATAAGCCCCGCCGGAAAGCCCGTTGCGACCGAAGCGACGGGGATGCCCGAGCCCTCGAGCGCGCGCAGGGCCGCGCTGACCATAGTCGGATAGACACAGACCGCGCCCACTTGCGGCATCGCATCAAGCCCCAGCCCGGTGACAATCTCATCTGCCAGCGGGCGGCGCGCCTTGGCGCAGAGGCGCGCGACGCGGCCCTCGGTATCATCGCCCGCAAGTGTCGTCAGGTCCATGCAGGCGATGGCGTTCACGAGCCATGCGGCCTGATGCGCGCCCTTGAGCGAGCGGCGCGCGACCAGCGAGGCAGCGCGACGTTCGGTTGCGGGGCGATTGACGGGCGCGAAGAGGCGCGGGTCCAGCGGCGCGCCGGGGTTGCGGGGATGCGTCATGAAGGGCCTTTGCAGAAAGTGACTGGCTGCACTATGCGCGACAGTAGGGGCGATGGGCAATCCCTGACGCAGCGCCCGGCTTGCGCCCCCGCGAGTCTGTAGTTGACTAAACTTGTCGGTTTTCATATCTGGAGTGGAGCAGTGGGCGACATGCTCTGACCCGCTGTTTGTACCTGACGCCGGTTTGCGTCATGACAAAACGCCAGACCGCAACAGGCGACCCGAGAGAATGAACGAGACGCCCAAGATCCTGAGCTTCAAGATGCCCGCCGAGGCCACGCCGCTCGGGTTTCGGCCCCGACGCGCCAAGACCTTGCTGGAGGTGAAGCGGCTGCGCAAGCATTTCACCCATGGCGATACGCCAGCGGTGGAACGTGCGAGTTTCGATCTGGGCGAAGGCGAGATGCTGGCGCTGCTCGGCCCGTCGGGCTGCGGCAAGACCACGACGCTGCGCATGATCGGCGGCTTCGAGTCCCCGGACGAGGGCCAGATCTGGCTGCGCGGGCGCGAGATCACTCATCTGCCCCCCGAAGAGCGCGGCATTGGTTTCGTGTTCCAGGACTATGCGCTGTTTCCGCATCTGAGTGTGCTGGACAATGTGAAATTCGGTCTGCGCAACCACCCGCGCGTCACGCGCGAGTTGCGCGCGCGCGAGATGCTGGCGTTGGTGGGTCTCGCGGGGTTGGAGAAACGCAAGCCGCATGAATTGTCGGGCGGCCAGCAACAGCGCGTGGCGCTGGCGCGCACGCTCGCAGTGGCCCCGCCCTTGGTGCTGATGGACGAGCCCTTCTCGAATCTCGACGCGGCCATGCGGGTCGAGACGCGGCAGGAAGTGCGCAAATTGCTGAAAGCCTCGGGGTCGGCGTCGATCCTCGTGACGCATGATCAGGAAGAGGCGATGGCCGTTGCCGACCGCATCGCGGTGATGGAGGCCGGGCGCGTGGTCCAGATCGGCACGCCCGACGAGATTTACCGTAACCCGGTCTCGGCCTTCGTGGCGTCTTTTCTGGGGCGCTCGAATATCCTCTCGGGCACAGCCTCGGGGATGGTGGTCAAGACCGAGTTCGGCGACTTGCCGCTCTCGCGCGCGGCCAATGGGGCGGTGTCGCTCTCGGTGCGACCCGAGCAGATCATGCTCGAGCCCGACCCGGATGGCCCGGCCTCGGTCGTCGGGCGCGAATTTCGCGGGCATGATCAGCTTTACTGGGTGCAGGAGGGCGAGCGCTGCATGCTGGTGATCTCGGGCGCCGGGGCGACCTTCGAGGTGGGCCAACGGGTGCGGCTGCGGATCTGCGATTGCGTGGTGCCGCTGGCGTGATCTGCCGGGTTGCGCGATGCAACGATCACGTCTTGCGAAACAGACTGTATTGAAAGGCCTGCGTGCTGCCCCATGGGGTCTGGTGGCTGTGCTGTCTTTCCGCGATCAGTTCGAACCCTGCGCCGAGCGTGTCGGCCAGGGTCTGCGGCGCGTAACGTATCACCGGCAGGCCGCTGCATTTTTCCGGACCATCCAGTGCAAAGGTGGCAATGACGGCATGCCCGCCTGAGGGCAAGCTCCGCGTCAGTCGCGCAATATAGGCTGCGCGATCCTCGGGGGTGACGAGGAAATGAAACACGGCGCGGTCATGCCAGATGTCATATTGCCGTGCAGGCTCCCAGCGCGTCACGTCACCGACAATCCAGGTCACGCCAGACCCGGCCTCACCCAGTCGCGCGCGTGTCGCCTCGATTGCGGCCTCGGACATGTCCAGCACGGTGATATCGCCGATGCCGCGCGTCAGAAGCGCATCGGTTATGCGCGAGGTGCCCGCGCCGATATCGATGACCGACACCCCGTCCTGCAGTCCCGCAAGTTCCAGCAACTCGATGGAGACCGCCGGGGCCTCCTGATGCCAGCTCAGTTCGTCCTCGCATTTTTCGCGATAAACGGTTTCCCAATGCGCTTGTTTGCTCACGCGGACCTCCTTCACAGGTGGTGTCGGAGCGGCGACCGACACAGAGCGAATATCAGGCCAATCGTGGCTCTGTGCAATGCAGTGTGCCGGCTTATCGCCGCCACGGGCTAGGCCGGAAGCGGCGCTTGCGCGTGACCTTGGGGATCGGGGTCTTGACGAAATCATAGCGTGCTTCGGGATGCGGCGGGTGGCCCTCATGGACAGTCCAGTAAGCCCGCCCGCCAAGCTTGCGCCAGATCGGAAAGGTCAGCACCAGCCCGGCGATGAACCCGCCAGCATGGGCCCAATAGGCCACCCCGCCCTGATCGACCGGCGCGTTGAGCCCCCCCAGCACCTGCAGGACGAACCAGCTTCCGAGCACCAGCCAGGCAGGGATCGGGATGATTCGGAAGATCACGATCAGAAACAGGAACATATCGACCCGCGCGCGCGGATAGAGCAGCAGGTAACCGCCAAGCACCCCCGCAATCGCCCCCGAAGCCCCGACCATCGGGACCATTCCCTCGGGTTCGGTCACATATTGCAGCCCGGCAGCGGCCAGCCCACAGATGAGGTAGAAGGCGAGGAATTTCCAATGGCCCCAGACATCTTCGAGATTGTCACCAAAGATCCACAGAAAGAGCATGTTCGAGCCCAGATGGATCAGGTCGCCATGCAGAAATTGTTGCGAAATCAGTGTGATATGGCCTTCACCATGGCTCAGCCGGGCGGGCAGCATGCCCCATTCCTGAAAGAAGCGCATCAGCGCGTAATCATCGGCGAAGAGCGGGGAGTAGAGCGCGAAGATGATCACATTCGCAGCCAGCAGCGCGTAGGTCACATACGGGCGCCGGGTCGAGGGGTTATGATCGCGGATCGGGATCAGCATGGAGCGCGGGCCTTGTCGATGGTCGCCCGGGCCTGCGCCGCGGCGCCATGGCAGGTCGCAGGACCTTTTGCAGATTGAAAGGTAAGCGGCGCCCCGGGGAAGGCCCAGGGCGCCGCGTGCGGAGTAGTGGGGCGCAACGCCCGCAATCAGTCTGCCGTGAGTAAGGGTGGCTTGTTGCCCGAAATGCGTTTCGCGTCGGGGCCCTCGATATCGAGGGCCAGTTCGCCATCGCGCACACGCACATGCACCACGCCTCCCTTGGCGAGTTTGCCAAAGAGCAACTCCTCAGCCAGCGGCTTCTTGATGTTTTCCTGAATGACGCGGGCCAACGGACGCGCGCCCATCTTGTCATCATAGCCTTTCTCGGCGAGCCACTCGGCCGCCTCGGAGGAGAGATCGATGGTGACGTTGCGGTCCATCAATTGCGCTTCAAGCTGCAGCACGAATTTCTCGACCACGCGCAGGATCACCGATTGCGGCAGTGCTCCAAAGCTGATCACGGCATCCAGACGGTTGCGGAATTCGGGCGTGAATGTACGCTCGATCGCCGCGGTATCCTCACCCTCGCGCCGGTCACGCCCAAAGCCTATGGCGGCCTTGGCCTGCTCGGCCGCGCCCGCGTTCGAGGTCATGATCAGGATCACATTGCGGAAGTTCACCGTGCGACCATTATGGTCGGTGAGCTGCCCGTGATCCATGACCTGCAGCAGGATGTTGTAGACATCCGGGTGCGCCTTCTCGATCTCGTCGAGCAGCAGCACACAATGCGGATGCTGGTCCACGCCATCGGTCAAGAGCCCGCCCTGATCAAACCCGACATAGCCCGGAGGAGCGCCGATCAGTCGGGAGACTGCGTGTTTCTCCATATATTCCGACATGTCGAAACGCAGCAGTTCCACGCCCAAGGTGTCGGCCAGTTGCTTGGCGACCTCGGTCTTGCCGACGCCGGTCGGACCGGCGAAAAGATAGTTGCCGATGGGTTTTTCCGGCTCGCGCAGACCCGCCCGGGCGAGTTTGATCGCGGACGAGAGCGCGTCGATGGCGGCTTCCTGACCAAAGACCACGCGCTTGAGCGACCCCTCGAGATCGCGGAGCATCTCGGAATCGTCTTTCGAGACGTTCTTCGGGGGAATGCGGGCGATCTTCGCCACGACAGCCTCGATCTCTTTCGGGCTGATCGTCTTGCGCCGCTTGGTCTCTGCCAGCAGGTGCTGCGCGGCACCGGCCTCATCGATCACGTCGATGGCTTTGTCGGGCAGCTTGCGGTCATTGATGTAGCGCGCCGAGAGTTCGACAGCGGTCTTGATCGCATCGTTCGTGTAGCGGATCTCATGGTGCTGTTCAAAATAGGGCTTCAACCCCATCAGGATCTTGATCGAATCCTCAACCGTCGGTTCCACCACATCGATCTTCTGGAAGCGCCGCGAGAGCGCACGGTCCTTCTCGAAATGCTGGCGGAATTCCTTGTAGGTTGTCGAGCCCATGCAGCGCAATTTGCCGCCCTGCAGCGCAGGTTTCAGCAAGTTGGAGGCGTCCATGGCCCCACCCGATGTGGCGCCCGCACCGATGACGGTGTGAATCTCGTCGATGAAGAGCACCGCATCGGGATGGTCCTCAAGCTCCTGCACAACCGATTTCAGCCGCTCCTCAAAGTCACCCCGATAGCGCGTGCCCGCGAGCAACGCGCCCATGTCGAGCGAGAATATGGTCGATTTCGACAGGATATCGGGCGTGTCGCCCTCGACGATTTTCTTGGCGAGCCCTTCGGCAATCGCTGTCTTGCCCACGCCCGGGTCGCCCACCAAGAGCGGGTTGTTCTTGCGGCGACGGCACAGCACCTGGATGCAGCGCTCGACCTCGGCGGCGCGGCCGATCAGCGGGTCGACATCACCCTCGCGCGCCTTGGCGTTCAGATCGACGCAATACTTGCCAAGCGCGGTTTCCTTGGATTTGTCCTCGGTCTTGGTGTTGGTCTCAGCCTCTTCCTCATCTGCCCCTGACACGGGGCGCGCTTCGGAGTATTTCGAGTTCTTGGCGACGCCATGGGCGATGAAATTCACCGCGTCGTAGCGGGTCATATCCTGTTCCTGCAGGAAATAGGCCGCATTCGATTCGCGTTCGGCAAAGATGGCGACCAGCACATTCGCGCCCGTCACCTCGTTGCGGCCCGAGCTTTGCACGTGGATAGCGGCGCGCTGGATCACCCGCTGGAAGGCGGCGGTCGGCACCGCTTCGGACCCTTCGATATCGGTCACAAGTGAAGCAAGTTCTTCCTCGATGAACTCCTGCAAGGTCTTGCGCAGTTCGTCGAGGTCGACATTGCAAGCCAACATGACGCGGCTGGCGTCAGGCTCATCGATCAGGGCGAGCAGAAGATGCTCGAGTGTCGCGAATTCGTGCCGACGGGCATTGGCAAGTGCCAGGGCACCGTGGATGGATTGCTCCAGTGTGGTTGAGAAACTTGGCACGTCAGACGCTCCTGTTCTTGGTGGTCGGCGGGTCACCCCGTCATAACCAGTTTCGCCTCTTCGTCTTAAACTTCGGTTTTATTCAGCGCGCTTCAAGGTGTTTTTGTTCAACTCTGCCGGATCGACCTGTTTCTGGCAAGAATTGTTAACATTTGCCCGCATTTTGCACGCTCAGAATGTGTCCTTCAGGCCGCGAAGGTGGGCAAAGACGAGGCGGTCTTCTTCGCCCGACATTCCGTGACGCGCTTTCAGGTAGCCTTCCCCCGCACGAAGGAAAGGGTTCGTCGCCTTTTCGACCCCCAACGGAACCACGGCCATGGGGCGCCCTGCCGCGCGGTCATCGTCCATCTGCGCGATGCGGGCCTGAAGGTCGGAATTGTCGGGGTCCACATGCAGCGCAAAGGCCGCGTTGCCCTTGCTGTAGTCATGCCCCGAACAGACCTTGGTGTCATCGGGCAGCGCCATAAGCTTGGTCAGGCTGTCCCACATCTGATCGGCGCTGCCCTCGAAGAGCCGCCCGCAGCCCAGCGCCATGAGGCTGTCGGCGGTGAAGACGAGCGCGGAATCGGGGAAGTGAAAGGCGATATGGCCGACCGTGTGACCTGATACGTCGATCACATGGCCGGTCTCACTGCCAAGCGTCACGGTGTCGCCCTCGTGCAGGGCGTGGTCGAGCGCTGGCAGGCGGTGCGCATCGGCGGCTGCCCCCCAGACCTTGGCCCCAGTGGCCGCGCGCAAGGTATCCACGCCCTGAATATGGTCATCATGATGGTGCGTGATGAGAATATCGCTCAGGCTCCAGCCGCGCTCGGCCAAGGCCGCCTGCACGGGTACGGCGTCGGGCACATCGATGACCGCCGTGCGGCCGGTCGCGGGGTCGTGGATCAGATAGGCGTAATTATCGCTCAGGCAGGGGACGGGCTGCATGACAAGTGGCATGGGTTTTCCTTGCATTATGGTCAGCTTCCTCCAATCTGTGCGATGTAGAGGCGCTCTGCAACCACCCGGAGCGCGGATTGGTGGGAAAGCATGCACCAGGATGTCTGCGATCTGCGTGATTTCTATTACACGAGCGCGCTGGGCCGCGCCGCTCAGAAGGCCATGCGCGACCAGTTGCGCGCGGCCTGGCCCTCGGTCGAGGGGCTGACGGTCGCGGGGTTCGGTTTTGCCGCGCCGCTGTTGCGGCCGTTTCTGAACGAGGCGCGCCGCGTCATGGCACTGATGCCCGCGCAGCAGGGCGTCATGCACTGGCCCGCCGAGATGGCCAATCACTCGGCTCTGGTCGAGGAAACGCTCTGGCCACTCGCCACGGACTCCGTCGACCGGCTCGTGGTTCTGCACGGCGTCGAAACCTCGGAGCGGCCTGCTGCATTGATGGAAGAGGCCGCGCGGGTTTTGAAGGTGGGCGCGAAGGCGATGCTGATACTGCCCAACCGTTCCGGGCTCTGGGCACGTCGTGATGGCACGCCTTTCGCGCTGGGCCGGCCCTATTCGCTGGGTCAGGTCGAGACGCTGTTCAAGGATCACGGCTTCGAGGTGGACAACCATTCCGCCGCCCTCTTCTTTCCGCCGCGCGACCGCAAGAACTGGCTGCGCTGGGCGATGATGTTGGAAGGCATGGGGCAGAAGCTCTCGCGCTATCACGCGGGCGGAGTGTTGCTGGTCGAGGCCACGCGTGTGCCTGACACGCCGCGTCCTTCGGGGCTGGCGGAGCGCGAGCGCAAACCGCTGCGCATTCTCGACCCGGTCCGGGCGCCGGGTGCGCGCCCCGCCCTGCGCAGCAGCATCGAAAAGAGGGGCGGGGGAATCAGCTATCGGACGGCTTTGGCTGCGTACTCGGAGCGGGCGCCAGGCGGCGCCAAATCGCCCACGCCCCGAATGATAGCGCAAGCTTGTGGCGGTTTGTCACATAAGCCCTGTCAAAAGCCGGCGCTTTCTCACAATGGCGCGACCTTGGCGGTTGCAGCATGGAAAACCCTCTGCTAAACCCGCGCCGATTTCACATGCCGCGTCGATAGTCGCATTCATGGCGCCGGGCCAGCGCGAGGTCCTGTGCAAACCAGATGGAAGGGTGGACGTGTCCGAACCAGCTTCGATCTCTTCGGGCATTGCGAAACGCTATGCCACGGCCATTTTTGAACTGGCCCAGGAAACAAAATCTCTCAAATCTCTTGAAGCCGATGTCGCGGCACTGGATGGCGCCCTGAGCGTGAGCGAGGACCTGCGCGGGCTGATCACCTCGCCGGTCTATACCCGCGATCAGGTCTCGAACGCGATCACGGCGCTGGCTGCGAAGATGGAGCTTTCGCAGACAGTCGCGGGGGCGCTCGGGCTGATGGCCCAGAAGCGCCGCCTCTTTGCCCTGCCGCAGGTACTCACGGCGCTGCGCGCCCTGATCGCAGAAGCCAAGGGCGAAGTGACCGCAGAGGTTACCTCGGCACAGCCGCTGACCAAGGCACAGGAAGCCGACATCGCCAAGACGCTGAAAGCGCGCGTCGGCAAGGAGATCAATCTGAAACTGACCGTCGATGAAAGCCTCATCGGCGGTCTTGTCATCAAGGTGGGCTCGCAGATGATCGACAGTTCGATCCGCGCGCAGCTCGCAGCCCTCAAGAACAGCATGAAAGAGGTCGGGTAAATGGGTATCCAAGCTGCTGAGATTTCTGCGATCCTCAAGGAGCAGATCAAGAACTTCGGACAGGATGTCGAAGTCACCGAAGTGGGCCGTGTGCTCTCGGTCGGCGACGGGATTGCCCGCGTCCACGGCCTCGACAACGTGCAAGCCGGCGAGATGGTCGAGTTTCCCGGCGGCATCCGCGGCATGGCGCTCAACCTCGAGATGGACAATGTCGGTATCGTGATCTTCGGCGATGACCGGGGCATCAAGGAAGGCGACACCGTCAAGCGCACCAAGTCCATCGTGGACGTTCCGGTTGGCGATGCGCTTCTCGGCCGCGTGGTCGACGGTCTGGGCAACCCGATTGACGGCAAGGGCGAGATCAAGGCGTCCGGGCGCTCGGTCGCTGACGTGAAAGCCCCCGGCATCATCCCGCGCAAGTCGGTGCACGAACCCATGGCCACCGGCCTGAAATCCGTGGACGCCATGATCCCCATCGGCCGCGGCCAGCGCGAGCTGATCATCGGCGACCGTCAGACCGGCAAGACCGCTGTGGCGCTGGACACCATCCTGAACCAGAAAAGCTATAACGAGGCCGCAGGCAGCGATGAGAGCAAGAAACTCTATTGCGTCTATGTTGCCGTGGGGCAGAAGCGTTCGACCGTGGCGCAGCTGGTGAAGAAGCTGGAAGAAACCGGTGCCATCGAATACTCGATCGTCGTGGCCGCGACCGCTTCGGACCCCGCGCCGATGCAGTTCCTCGCACCCTATGCCGCGACCGCAATGGCCGAGCATTTCCGCGACAATGGCCGCCACGCGCTGATCATCTATGATGACCTGTCGAAACAGGCCGTGGCCTATCGCCAGATGTCGCTGCTGCTGCGTCGCCCGCCGGGCCGCGAAGCCTACCCCGGTGACGTCTTCTACCTCCACTCGCGCCTGCTGGAGCGGTCTGCCAAGCTGAACGAAGACCATGGCGCTGGCTCGCTGACCGCGCTGCCAATCATCGAGACGCAGGGCGGTGACGTGTCGGCCTTTATCCCGACCAACGTAATCTCGATCACCGACGGGCAGATCTTCCTTGAAACCGAGCTGTTCTATCAGGGCATCCGCCCCGCGGTGAATACCGGTCTGTCGGTGTCGCGCGTGGGCTCTTCGGCGCAGACGGATGCGATGAAATCCGTTGCAGGCCCGGTCAAGCTGGAACTGGCGCAATACCGCGAAATGGCGGCCTTTGCGCAGTTCGGCTCGGATCTCGACGCCTCGACCCAGCGCCTGCTGAACCGTGGCGCACGCCTGACCGAGCTGATGAAGCAAGGCCAGTATTCGCCGATGACCAATGCCGAGATCGTCTGTGTGATTTTTGCCGGCACGCAGGGCTATCTCGACAAGGTTGCGGTCAAGGACGTGGGTCGTTTTGAAAAAGGGCTGCTCGCCCATCTGCGCGGCAAGCACAAACCGCTGCTCGACGACATCACCAACAATGACCGCAAGGTGAAGGGCGAGCTGGAAGAGAAAATCCGCGCAGCACTCGACGAATTCGCGAAAGACTTCGCCTGAGGGCGGTGAGAGGGACAGCTTATGCCTAGCCTCAAGGACCTCAAGAACCGGATCGAGAGCGTCAAGTCGACGCGCAAGATCACCAAGGCCATGCAGATGGTCGCGGCGGCCAAGCTCCGCCGCGCCCAGGAGGCCGCCGAGGCCGCCCGACCCTATGCCGACAAACTGGCCGATGTGGTCAACGGCCTCGCAGCGTCTGTCGCGGACTCGCCCACGGCACCCAAATTGCTGACCGGCACGGGAAGCGACCAGACCCACCTGCTGGTGGTGATGACCTCCGAGCGGGGCCTCTGCGGCGGCTTCAACTCGTCGATCGTGAAAATCGCGCGCTACCGCGCCGAAAAGCTCATCGGCGAGGGCAAGACCGTCAAGATCCTTACTGTCGGCAAGAAGGGTCGCGAACAGTTGCGCCGTGATCTGGGCGAACACCTGGTCAGCCATGTCGATCTGAGCGAAGTGAAGCGCGTGAGCTATGAAAACGCGGCCGATATCTCGAAACAGGTGCTCGAGATGTATGAGGCGGGCGAGTTCGACATCGCGACGATCTTCTACAACCGCTTCGAATCGGTGATCAGTCAGGTTCCGACCCCGCGCCAGATCATCCCCGCCGAAGTGCCCGAAGAAGCGGAGAGCAACACGCTCTATGATTACGAGCCTTCGGAAGAGGCGATCCTTGCCGACCTGCTGCCACGCGCAGTGACGACGCAGATCTTCACGGCTCTTCTGGAGAATGGCGCCTCCGAGCAGGGTGCGCGGATGACCGCAATGGACAACGCGACGCGTAACGCGGGCGACATGATCGACCGGCTGACCATCGAATACAACCGCTCGCGTCAGGCCGCGATCACCAAAGAGCTTATCGAGATCATTTCGGGCGCCGAGGCGCTCTGAGAACCCGGAGAGAAATGAAAATGGCAACCAAAGGCAAAATCACACAGGTGATCGGCGCCGTCGTGGACGTGCAGTTCGATGGCGACCTGCCCCCCATCCTGAACGCGCTTGAAACCGACAACAACGGCAAGCGCCTTGTTCTGGAAGTCGCCCAGCACCTTGGCGAAAACACTGTCCGCACCATCGCGATGGACGCGACCGAGGGTCTCGTCCGCGGGCAGGAGGTGACCGACACGGGCGAGCCGATCATGGTTCCAGTGGGCGATGCCACGCTGGGCCGCATCCTCAACGTGGTGGGTGAGCCTGTCGATGAAGGCGCCCCGGTCGAGTCGAGCGAGATGCGCGCCATTCACCAGCCCGCGCCCGGTTTCGATGCACAATCGACCGAGAGCGAGATCCTCGTCACCGGCATCAAGGTGATCGATCTGCTGGCGCCCTATTCCAAGGGCGGGAAGATCGGCCTCTTCGGTGGTGCAGGTGTGGGCAAGACGGTGTTGATCATGGAACTGATCAACAACATCGCGAAAGTGCACTCGGGCTTCTCGGTCTTCGCCGGTGTGGGAGAGCGCACGCGCGAAGGCAACGACCTCTATCACGAGATGATGGAATCGGGCGTCATCAAGGCCGACAACCTGTCGGAATCGAAAGTGGCGCTGGTCTATGGCCAGATGAACGAGCCTCCCGGTGCGCGGGCGCGCGTGGCTCTGACCGGTCTGACGCTGGCCGAGCAGTTCCGCGACCAGTCGGGCACGGACGTGTTGTTCTTCGTCGACAACATCTTCCGCTTCACGCAGGCGGGTTCGGAAGTGTCCGCGCTTCTGGGCCGGATCCCGTCCGCTGTGGGCTATCAGCCGACGCTGGCGACCGACATGGGCGCGCTACAAGAGCGCATCACCTCGACCAAGGCAGGGTCCATCACCTCGGTGCAGGCCATCTACGTGCCTGCAGACGACTTGACCGACCCCGCACCGGCAACCTCGTTTGCCCACCTCGACGCTACCACCGTGCTGTCGCGCGCGATCTCGGAGCTGGGTATCTACCCGGCTGTGGACCCGCTCGACTCCAACTCGCGTATTCTGGACCCGCAGATCGTGGGCGAAGAGCATTATCAGGTGGCCCGCGACGTGCAGGGGATCCTGCAACGCTACAAGTCTTTGCAGGACATCATCGCCATCCTCGGCATGGACGAGCTGTCGGAAGAGGACAAGCTGACCGTGGCCCGCGCCCGGAAAATCCAGCGCTTCCTGTCGCAGCCGTTCGACGTGGCCAAGGTCTTTACTGGCTCGGACGGCATCCAGGTGCCGCTTGAGAAGACCATCGCATCGTTCAAGGCCGTTGTGGCCGGTGAATACGACCACCTGCCCGAAGCCGCCTTCTACATGGTGGGCGATATCGAGGAAGTGATCGCGAAAGCCGAGCGTCTGGCCGCTGCGGCCTGAGGAGGGCCTGATGGCTGATATGATGCAATTCGATCTGGTGAGCCCGGAGCGCAAGCTCGCCTCGGGTCAGGTCCGCGCGGTGCAGATACCAGGCGCAGATGGCGATCTGACCGCGATGCCCGATCACGCGCCGACCATCACCACGCTGCGCCCCGGCATTCTGGTGACCGAAGGGGCCGAGGGCGCAACACGCTATGTCGTCACGGGTGGTTTCGCCGATATCACGCCCGAGGCGACCTCGGTGCTGGCCGAGCGCGCCTATGGTGCCGATGCCGAGGGCCGCGCGGCGCTGGAGGCCATCCTCGCCGAGACGCGCGACAAGGCGGCAAGTCTGTCGGGTCCGGAAAAGGATGCGATGAACAAGGTCGCGGATGATCTGGCCCGCACGATCGATACGATCGGCTGAGATACGGGTTTTTTCGAATCCAGAGGCGCCCCGCTCTGCGAGCGGGGCGTTTTTCTTTTGCAGATGCGAAGGACGAGGCCGAGAGACTGGGGGGCGCCC
>SLJW01000200.1 GCA_007134865.1 Paracoccaceae bacterium
CTCCGAAGGCAGAGGTCATAGGTTCGAATCCTATCGGGTGCGCCATCGTCATCAATGTACGGCCCGGAGACTAACGGATCGTACGAATGTCTGGCGGCTCGTACCACCCCATGACCTGCGTTCAAGCCGAGGGCCGGGTGGCGAGCTTCCGCTGCTGATCGCGGGTAAAGGCCGCAGGCCGGGGCGTTCGCAGATTGATGCATTTATGGCGAGGACCGCAATCAGACCCAACCGGGGCGCTGAAACCGTCGATCAGGTGGCTGAGGGCGTTGCGGGGCGAGATCGGCTCGCGCTGGAGGCTGGCTGCTGCGCTGTGCCGTCAGCCTCGGCGATTGTTCGAAGCGACAAGGCTATGTGCTGTCCTTTACACAGCAGAGGGCACGAAATACGCTCTTGCATCTGACTGGCTTGACAGCTGCGGCGGGCCTGCAAGCGTCAGGCATCACCTCGGCGGGCAAACTGTTTTCGCGTTTGTCCTATACGGGTTTCCCCATATGCCGGGGCTGCGCGACCTGTTCGCACTGCTTGCGCGCGATAAGGGCCCTTGCAGGGCCGCGACAATGAAGTTGGCGGATGTCTCCGGACCCCGCTCGAGTGAGGTCGCAGCGGACCCGAGTCGGGGCAAGCATGCGTCCTGATCCGCGGAGCGCGATCCCTAGTCGGATGCAGCGGTCCAGCCAGTCCACGGCCCCTTCCCGCGCACAGAAGGCGATTGCGATCCAGCCGCCTGGTCGGGTGACGCGGAGCAATTCGCGCAGCCCTGCATAGGGGTCGGCGAGGGTCTCAATCGACCAGAAGGCGGTTGCGACATCGACACTTCCGTCCCGCAAGGGCAGGTTTTCGAGCGTGCCCAGCAAGGGACGGCCACCAATGTCATGGCATTGGGAGAGCATCTGCGGGTCCTTGTCGACCAGCGTCAGGTCGATCCGGGGTTCCTGCGCCTTGAGCCGGCGCGCGATCGTGCCCGGGCCGCAACCCGCATCGAGCACGCGCAGTCGGGGACGCAGCAGCATGACCAGCGCAGCTTCCAGTGCCGCTTCGGCTTCACCACCGGCAAGACGCAGGAACCGCGCATGCAACCGAGCATAGCGTGCAGGAGGCGGCGTCCGACACGGCAAGGCACGCCTGCGCGACCTCTCTGCACCCGAAATAGAGATAGCGTCCGCCTCTGAAGCGTGGCGCGCTCTACTCCACGGCCAGAACATCGGAGAGGATCGCGGCGAAAGCGGGGCGGGCCGTGGCGGCGGCATCTTCAAGCCGCGGATGCGGATCGAGGGTGGTCATGAAGTCCATGTCGAGCATGGACAGCATCGATTGCCCGTCTTCTTCATAGAAGGCCAGATGGCCGCAAGGCATCATCGCAAAAGTATGCATCCCGGCAGCCACGATGTCCGGACCGATAGCAGGGTAGCAGATCTTCAGTGCGATCACGTTGCCTCCGGCAAGGCCGAATTCGGCGAGGAACAGCCAGTCCTCCTCGGCCTCGGTGTAGGAACGCACCTGTGCGGCAGCAGCTTCCGCCGGTTGGTCCAGTTCATGGATGATGAACAGATCGCCGGGGCTCTCGGCAGTGGCTGGCCCCGTCAGCAGCATGGCGATGGCGGCAAGCAAGGGTGTGGTCAGTGTCTTCATAAGCTGGCTCCTGTTTGAGGGGTGACGGCCAATGCGCATCCAATCGGACCTTGGCTGCGCTGTGACACTGCCCTGCGCCATCCTTTGATGCTTGGGGATAGGTTGGGGAGGATTTGATCTTTCCTTGTGGGCACTGAGACGCAAGACCGGTAACCGCGAACGCGCGAGCGATATCCGTTCCCGGACTGCCGGCTCAGGCCTTGGCAGCGTGCTGCATCTCCACGGTTCCCCCACATCTTGTTCAAGCTTGCTTTCTGGCACTCGCGTATCCTGCGGTCATGTCGCAACGCTCTTGCAAGGAGGATTGTCATGGCACATCCGCAGACCGACCTGCCTCCGGCCCAGGCCGATTCCGATTTCGTGCAGTTCTGGAACGAGGTACTGGGGCCAAAGTTCAATCGCTTCCGCCACATCCTTGTCGGCGGGCTGACCCATCACAGCGAGGCGGTTTTTCCGAAGCTGCCCGTACGCAAAGGCGATGACGTGGTCGATGTGGGCTGTGGGTGGGGCGATACTGCGATGAAGCTTGCACGCATCGTCGGGCCTCAGGGCTCGGTCACCGGGGTCGATTGCTGCGACATGTTTCTGGAAACCGCGCAGGCGGAACTGGCCGAGACCGACCTGGACAATGTCACCTTCTTGCGCGGTGATGCCGAGGTCGCGCTACCAGAGGGGGCCTTCGACTTCGCCTTCGCGCGCTTCGGCACGATGTTCTTCGCCAACCCGGTGGCGGGGCTGCGGAACATGCGCCGGTCGCTGCGCCCGGGCGGGCGGATGGTGCATATCGTCTGGCGCGACCGGACCGACAACCCCTGGCTGTCCATGGCCAAGGACGTGGTGCTGCGCTTTCTTCCGCCGCCGGGCGACGATGCCCGCACCTGTGGGCCGGGCCCGTTCTCGATGGCCGACGAAGGCACCACCCGCAAGATGATGGAGATCGCTGGTTACGAGGATATCAGTTTCGAGCGCATCGACGCCCCGGTTCTGGTGGGCCGGAACATTCAGGACGCCATCGACTTTCAACTCGCCATCGGCCCGGCGGGCGAAGTATTCCGCGAGGCGGGCGCCGAGGCCGAGGCCAAGCGCCCGCAGATCGAGGAAGCGCTGGCCGAAGCCATCGACCGCCAGCGCCGCGAGGCCGACGGGATTGTCATGGCCAGCTCGTCCTGGATGATCTCGGCCCGGAACCCCGCGGACTGAGCGCCAGGGACCGGTATTTCTTCCAGAAGAATCGCGTTCGGAGCGAAATTATGCTACATTTTGTCACATGCGGGTTGCCTTGGCCGGAGCGCGGTAAAGGGCTGATCCGCGCGCTTTCCCGAACGCGCCGTAGTCCGCGTTCAAGCGCCTGCATCGGCAGGACAGAGGCAGCGACACACCTACCTCGACCCACTTGCACCAGACGATGGATTGGAGAAAACGATGCCCGAAGAACGCCCCGTCGCCCGCCGTGACCTGATGCGCCACGGCATCATGTCCGCGTCAGCCCTTGTCGCCGCGCCCGCGGTTCTCACCGGGCTGGCACCGCGATCAGCCACGGCCAGCATCGAGACGCCCGATCTCGGCCAGCCGCCCTGGTATCGATTCGCCATCGGCGATATCGAGGCCACGGTCGTGTCGGATGGCCTGATGAATATCGGGTCAGCCGCCGACCACTTCCCACAAGCGGACCCGGACGCGCTGCAGAGCGTGTTGGGGGACGCTTTTCTGCCCCTCGAACCGACGTTGCTGGAGCAGAACGTTCTCGTCCTGAACACAGGCGACCGGCTGGTGCTGATCGATACCGGCACGGGCTGGGCCCCGAGTCCCGGCGATGAGCCCGACGCGTGGACGGCTCTGGGCTTCGATCCGGGTGACAGGCATGGTCGGCTGATGGGCAATCTGCGCGCTGCAGGCTTCGATCCAGCCGCCTTCACCGATATCCTTGTGACCCATCCCCACCCGGATCACTGTTTCGGCCTGATCGATGCCGATGGCGCGCCAAATTTCCCCAATGCTGCCGTGCATCTGTCGCAGGCGGATTTCGGGTTCTGGACCAGCGAAGAGGTCGTCGCCATAGGGGGATTCGCCGGGGTGATTGCCCAGGGCGCGCAGCGCAATCTGCTGCCGCTGCGCGACAGGATCGCCTTTGTCGAGGACGGGCAAGAGGTGCTGCCCGGCATCACTGCGATGGCCACGCCGGGGCATACAGTGGGCCATACCTGTTTCGTCATCGCCTCGGGCGATGCAACCTGCTTCGTGATCGGTGACGCGGCGCACCATGCCGCCGTATCCTTCCGCCATCCGGACTGGGGGTTTTCCTTCGACACCGATCCCGAGGCCGGCGCGCAGACCCGGCGGCGGGTGCTCGACATGCTGGCCACGGACCGGATGCGGGTGGTGGGCTATCACTTCCCCTTTCCCGGCATCGGCCATGTCAGCCGCAAGGGTGTGGCCTTCCGCTACGTCCCCGAACCGATGCGCCACGGTTAGGGCAAGCGTCAACGGGTCGGGCCACACTCGCCAACACCATCGACCGCCCGCACTACGAAATGGGCGAGATTGCCGTGGCCAGTTCGTCCAGGATGATCTCGGCCTGAAACCCCGGCGCGTGAGCCGATGGCGCCGCAAAACCTGCGGTTGGTTTGCACTTTTTCGGCGTTTCGCTTATACTCAAACACGTTCCGCCCATGGCTGCGCGGGTCAGTGGTTGAGCCCAGAGCACCACCGTTCTGTTGTCCCACCGTCCCCGCGTGGCATTTCGCCGGGGGAGCACCGATGTCGCAGACGCCAGCTTTCGCCTTTGTCGGGTTCGTCCATGATATGTCGGACGGGCGGACAATGCCGCAGGATCGCCGACTGATTGAAACCGTGCTTCAACGGCATGAAGCGCAAAGCCTGAACTGGCGCAGACAGGGGGCGCTCGCCGCCTTCGGGACGGCTCTTTCGGCATTGCGCTGTGCGCTTGAACTGGTCAATGTGGCTTCGGTCGGCCCCGCAGGGGCGCGGGTCGGCATCGATGTGCCGGTGGACGCCAGTGACACGGATGCCGCAAAGGCCGTGGCAGAGGCATTGGCGAAAAAGGCGCAGGGCGGCGAGGTATTGGTCTCAGCCACCGCGCGCGCGGCAGTCCGACCCGCGCCGGGCATTGCGCTGGACGCTCACGGAACGCTCGAGGTGCCGCCCACACCCTTTCCGGTTGCGACCTTTCTTGCGCGCAAGGCCGAGGCGGTGGAGACCAGTACCCGCTTGAGCTTTGACGGCTTCACGCTCGACCCACAGCGCCGCACCCTGCTGCGCGACGGCGCGGAAATCCCGCTGGAGCCGCTGGCCTTTGATCTGCTGCTGCTGCTTGCCACCAACACGAACCGCGTCGTCCCGCGCGACGAAATCTTCGAACGCTTGTGGAAGGGGCGGGTCGTTTCCGACACCGCACTTAGCAGCCAGGTCAAGGCGCTACGGCAGGCACTTGGTGATAGCGGTCGTACGCAGCATATCATTACCACGGTGCATGGTCGCGGATTCCGCTTCTTGCGCCCGGTCACGGCGCAGGACCCCCAGACCCCGCAACCACTGTTGCACCCGGAGCCCACACGTCCGCTGATTGCCGTCATCCCCTTCGACAACTTGTCCGGCGATGGCAGCGGCCGGGTCTTCGCCGACGGCATTGCAGAAGACATTCTCACTGCGCTCAGCAAGCACCGCTGGATCAATGTCATCGCCCGCAACCCGGCTTTCGCATTCCGCGATTCTCCCGAGCCGCTCGACGTGATCGCGGGTCAGCTCGGTGCCACCCACATCCTGACCGGCAGTCTGCGCAAGGCTGGCGAGCGGGTGCGCATCCAGGCCGAAGCTGTCGAGATCCGCACCATGCAGCAGTTCTGGTCCGACAGCTTCGATCTCGACCTGGCTCAGATCTTCGAGTTCCAGGACGAAATCTGCGGGACGATCGCGTCGCGGCTGGCAACGGATCTCGGCGTGTCCGAGCAGCAGAAGGCGCGTCGCCAGCCGCGTGCAAACCGGGGTGCTTGGGAACTGTATCACCTCGGCATGGCCGAGTTCTATCGCTTCACCGCCGAGCGCAACCGCCGCTCGCAGGAACTGCTGCGCATGGCGATCCGGGCCGAACCCGACTTTGCCGAGCCCTATACCCGCCTTGCCTATGCTATCACTCTGGAGATGGTGTATTTCGAAGGCAAAGTCAGCCAAGCGCGGCTTGATGATGCACTCGACCTCGCACTGCAGGGGCTTGCGCGCGACGACCGCGACCCGCACAGTCATTTCGCGCTGGGCCGCGTGCGGCTGGCACGTCAGGAATACGATCTCGCCATCGACGCGCTGGAGCAAGCGCTGGACCTTAACCCCTATCTGGCGCTGTCCCATTGCGGATTGGGAGACTCGCTCGCCTATGAAGGCCGTATCGACGAGTCGATTCAGCATTTCCAGCGCGCTATCGACCTCAGCCCCCATGACCCGTTCCGCTGGGCGTTTCATTCCTATCGCTCGCTCGCGCATCTCTTCGGCGAGGACCCCGAGGCTGCCGCCAGCGCGGCTGCGCGTGCCGTTCAGGTGCCCAACGCCCATTATTCCGCCCATGCCAATCTACTGGCCGCACTCGGTCATATCGATGACCGCGCACGGATCACGCGCACGCGCAACGCGCTTCTGCGCGCGAAGCCCGACTTTACACTGGAGCTCGCCCGTAGCCGATTGTTTTACCTGAAATGTCGTGATCAGCTCGACCGCTACATCGAGGGCCTGACGCGCGCCGGGATCTCCTGACACCGACGCGCAATGTCGCGACCACATAGAGTCCCCAAGCAAAGGCAGGGCCGGGGAGAAGACCGCAGGAGGCTTGGACAGAGGTTTCGTGCGCTCCTTCACGTCGGCCACTGCATGGGCCTTGGGGGCTGCTCAGGGCGGAAACCAATACACCTACCCGGAGGGTTCAGCCGCGCCCGTTCTGGGTGACGAGTGCGGCTGGCTGGCCGAGATCCGCGACGCCTCGGGCAACAGCGATCCGTGTCTGCCCAGTCGCGCGCGGGCTGCACTGCGGGGGATTTTCGGGAAATGATGATTTGCCTGAACTCACGACACAGCGGTCCCCTGGGACCGGGGACCAAATGCGCATGACCAGACCTACAAGTCATTGATCTGAAATATTTTTATGATCTGGTCGGAGTGAGAGGATTCGAACCTCCGGCCCCTGCCTCCCGAAGACAGTGCTCTACCAGGCTGAGCTACACTCCGACCGTTGCGAGGCGTATACGAAAGCGCGGGACGCTTGACAAGGGGCGCACAGTCTACAGGCGCGTGTGGCTGCGCAGGACGCGCTCCAGCGCGTTGAGAAACTGAGCGCGGTCGGCCCCCGAAAACCCGCGCCCGCCGGACTGGCGCAGCGGGTCGGCGGCGCGCAGATCGGTCATCAGATTGCGGCTGGCGAGAACGGGGCCGATATTCTCTGCGTTCAGCACTGTTCCATCATGCTGGACAACCACTGCCCCTTTGCCAATACATTGCGCGGCAAGCGGGATATCCCCCGTAATGACCACATCGCCCGCCGTCGCGCGTTCCGCGATCCAGTCATCGGCCACATCCAGCCCTTGCGAGACAAAGACCGTCTCGATCAGCGGATTGGTCGAAGGGCGCAGGCCACCATTGGTTACGATCACCATCTGTACGCCGTGACGGCTTCCAACCCGCTCGATCTCGCCTTTGACCGGGCAGGAATCGCCATCGACATAGATCACCATAGCCTCTCCGCTTTCTGTATGCGCGCCGTTTGCATTCAGTCGCCAGCAGCACTGCCTCTTGCGCAATGAGAGCGCAAGGGGAATGATTGCTATGATTCTGACCAGGATCACAACATGACAACGCCGGATCAGCGGCGATATCAGGGAGAGAGGAATGAAACATTCACCGAAAATTGCGGGGCTGAGCGCCGCGCTGGCGCTCTGCGCCAGCATGAGCGCTGCCGAGGATATCACAGTTGGCATGATCACCACCCTGTCGGGTGGCGGCGCGGGGCTTGGTGTCGATGTCCGCGACGGCTTCCAACTCGCGCTCGACATGGCGGGCGAGCACAATATCAAGCTGGTGGTCGAGGATGACGCGCAGCGCCCGGAACTCGCCGTGCAGATCGCCGAGCGGATGATTCAGTCCGAACGCGCCGATATCCTGACCGGCATCATCTGGTCGAACCTCGCCATGGCGGTGGTGCCCTCGACCGTGGCGCAGGATATCTTCTATCTCTCGCCCAATGCCGGGCCATCGGCGCTGGCGGGTGCGAACTGCCATCCGAACTATTTCAACGTCGCCTGGCAGAATGACATGCTGCATGAAGGGGCAGGCGCCTACGCCAATGAGCTGGGCTATGAGAACACCTTCATCATGGCGCCGAACTATCCGGCGGGCACCGACGCGCTGGCGGGCTTCAAGCGGTATTACGAGGGCGAGTTGGCGGGCGAGTTGTTCACGCAGGTGGGCCAGACCGATTACGCTGCCGAGATCGCACAGATCCGTGCCTCGGGGGCGGATTCGATCTTCATCTTCCTGCCCGGCGGCATGGGCATCAGTTTCATGCGTCAGTATGAACAATCGGGCCTTGATCTGCCGATTGTTTCCGCGGCCTTCACATTCAGCCAGGATATCCTGCCGGCTGTCGGCTCGGCCGCGCTGGGTGTGTTCAATGCCAGCCAATGGTCCCCCGATCTCGACAATGAGGCCAATGTCGAATTCGTTGCAGCCTTCCGTGAGGCGTTCGGGCGTATACCGTCGCTCTATGCCAGCCAGGGTTTTGATACGGCCAACCTGATCCTCTCGGCGGCCGCGCAAGCCGATATCTCGGATCGTGATGCCTTCCGCGAAGCGCTGCGGGCAGCGGCTTTCACCTCGGTCCGGGGTGATTTTGCCTGGGCGCCGAATCAGCATCCGATCCAGCGGGTGTATATTCGTGAGGTGGTCGAAGTGGATGGCGAGTTCACCAACCGGATTGTTGGCGTGGCGTTTGAAGAACACGTCGACGTGCATGGCGAGAATTGCGACATGTAAGCGGTCGCTTCGCAGCACAGCTAATCGAGGGGCCGGGGCGCTTTGCGCCCCGGCCTTTGTCAACCCGCGCAGACTGCCTCAGAGGCGCGCCTCAGATAAGGGTTTGTCGGAGGCACCGCCCCTGCGGGGCGGCGTCTGGTGCAAGTCGACTTGCATCTCGCCATCTCTGGCGTGATATCCTGCCGCCATGAGCCAGTTTCGCAGCCATATGGGTCAGGCGCTCGCCGAGGCCCGCGCCGCAGGGGCGCGGGGCGAGGTTCCCGTGGGCGCGGTGATTGTCGCCCCCGATGGTCAGGTGATCGCCTCCGAGGGCAACCGGATGCGCGAGACCCGTGACCCCACGGCCCATGCCGAAATGCGCGCGATCCGCGCGGCCTGCGCTGCGCTGGGGCAGGAACGACTGAGCGGATGCGATCTCTATGTCACGCTGGAGCCCTGCCCGATGTGCGCCTCTGCCATCGCGCAGGCGCGGATCCGGCGGCTTTATTACGGGGCGGCTGACCCGAAATCGGGCGGCGTGGCGCAGGGGCCGCGCATCTTCGCGCATCCGCAATGCCACCATGTGCCCGAAATCTATGACGGGATCGATGCCACCGAGTCCGAGGCGCTGCTGCGCGCCTTTTTTGCAGCC
>SLJW01000073.1 GCA_007134865.1 Paracoccaceae bacterium
CCGGCTCTGCATGTGACAGCACTGCGGGCTGAGCCCAGTGGGTAGCGAAAGCGGTGGAGGACCGCCGCGGCGAGCGTCAGTCAGCCGAGGGACGGCGGTCCCTCAAGCCCCCTCCCCGGAGAGCGCCAGATGCCAATCCGTGACGCCACACCCTCCGATGCGCCCGCCATTGCCGCGATCTGGAACCCGATCATCCGCGACACGGTGATCACCTTCAATCCGGCCCAGCGCAGCCCCGACGAGATCGCGACCATGATCACCACTCGGCAGCGCGACGGGCACGCATTTCTCGTTGCCGAGGAGGGCGCAGCCCTCCTCGGCTTCGCGAGCTATTCCCAGTTCCGCGCCGGGCTGGGTTATGCCCGTACCATGGAACATACCATCAACCTCGCCCCCGAGGCGCGCGGGCTCGGGCTCGGGCCGCGGCTGCTCGCGGCACTCGAAGCCCATGCCACGCAGGCAGGGCATCACGTCATGGTGGCCGCGATTACCAGCGGCAATGCCGCCTCTATCGCCTTCCACGCGCGGCAAGGTTACACCCATGTCGGCACCATGCCTCAGGTGGGCTGGAAATTCGGCCAGTATCACGACCTGACGCTGATGCAGAAGTTTCTCGCGCCCTGATCCACGCTGACTAGAGTTGAGCCAACCTCTCCACCAGCAGCGCGAAATAGCCATCCGCATCCACATCGCCGATGAAGGTCGCATTGGGCGCGCGCTGCGTCACGCGCCACCAATCGGCGACGGTCATGCCCAATGTCAGGTCCGAGCCGGTCTCGATCTCGACATTGATCTCGCGGCCCGAAAACAACTCGGGGCGCAGTAGATAGGCCACGGTGCAGGGATCGTGCAGGGGGGCACCTTCGGAGCCATATTTCTCCTTGTCGAAGCGTTCAAAGAAATCGGTCCAGCTTGCCACTGCCGGCCCCACCCGGCCCGCCTCGCGAAACGCCTCGACCCGCGCGCGCGTGGTCAGCGCTTTGTGGGTCACGTCCAGCGGCATGACCGTGAGCGGAACTCCTGCGCCAAAGACAATCTTGGCGGCTTCCGGGTCGACATAAATATTGAACTCGGCGGTCGGGGTGATGTTGCCCACTTCGAAATAGGCCCCGCCCATCAGCACGATTTCCTGAATGCGCGGGATGATATCGGGCGCCCGCTCGAAGGCGGTCGCGATATTGGTCAGCGGCGCGATGGGGCAGAGCGTGACCGTGCCCTCAGGCTCGGTGCGCAAGGTCTCGATCAGGAAATCGACCGCGTGTTGGTCCTGCAGGGGCATCACAGGGTCAGGCAGGGTGATGCCATCGAGCCCGGTCTTGCCATGGACATGCTCGGCCGTGACCAGCTTGCGGGCCATGGGCCGGTCGCATCCGGCAAAGACCCGCGTCTCGGGTCGCCCCGCCAGTTCGCAGACGATGCGCGCATTCTTTGCCGTCAACTCCAGCGGCACATTGCCCGCGACACAGGTTATCCCCAACAGGTCAATCTCGGGCGAGGCCAACGCAAGCAGGATCGCGACCGCGTCATCCTGGCCGGGGTCGGTATCGATGATGATCTTGCGCTTGGTCATGATGCCCTCATTGGTTTTTGCGCAGGATGCGATACTCTGGCCTGGGGCGCAATCGCCGCCGTCGCGTGCAAAGGCGAAAGATTCCATTTGACCGACGCGCCGTTGCGTGCCAAAGAAATGAACGCACGTTCAGTTATGGGAGGATAGCGCGATGTTCATGGCCTCGATGGCATTCGATCTGGGCGAGGATGTGAATGCGCTGCGCGAGATGGTGCATCGCTGGGCCCAGGAGCGCGTCAAGCCGATGGCGGCCGAGATCGACCGTTCGAACCATTTTCCCAATGAACTCTGGCGCGAGATGGGCGAACTGGGCCTTCTCGGCATCACTGTGCCCGAGGAATATGGCGGCGCGGGCATGGGCTATCTCGCCCATGTCATCGCGGTCGAGGAGATCGCGCGGGTTTCGGCCTCGGTTTCGCTGTCCTACGGGGCGCATAGCAACCTCTGCGTCAATCAGATCAAGCTCAACGGTAATGACGACCAGCGCGCGCGCTATCTGCCCAAGCTGATTTCTGGCGAGCATGTCGGCGCACTGGCGATGTCCGAGGCCGGTGCAGGCTCGGATGTGGTGGGCATGAAGCTCAAGGCCGAGAAGAAGAATGACCGCTATGTGCTCAACGGCACGAAATACTGGATCACCAATGGCCCCGATGCCGATGTGCTGGTGGTCTATGCCAAGACCGACCCAGGCGCGGGCTCCAAGGGGATCACGGCCTTTCTGATCGAGAAGAGCATGACAGGCTTCTCGACCAGCCCGCATTTCGACAAGCTGGGCATGCGCGGTTCGAACACGGCGGAACTTGTCTTCGAGGATGTCGAAGTGCCCTTCGAGAATGTGCTGGGCGAAGAGGGGCGCGGTGTGCGGGTGCTCATGTCGGGGCTCGATTACGAGCGCGTGGTGCTCTCAGGCATTGGCACCGGCATCATGGCCGCCTGCCTCGACGAGATCATGCCGTACATGCGCGACCGCCATCAATTCGGCCAGCCCATCGGGAATTTCCAGCTCATGCAAGGCAAGATCGCCGACATGTACACGGCGATGAACTCGGCGCGCGCCTATGTCTATGAGGTCGCCAAGGCCTGCGACCGGGGCGAGGTGACGCGCGCCGATGCAGCGGCCTGTGTGCTCTATGCCTCGGAAGAGGCGATGAAACAGGCGCATCAGGCGGTACAGGCCATGGGCGGTGCAGGCTTCATGAATGATTCTGCCGTCAGCCGGATCTTCCGCGATGCCAAGCTGATGGAGATCGGCGCGGGCACCTCCGAGATTCGCCGCATGCTGGTCGGGCGCGAGATGATGGCAGCGATGGCGTGAGAGGAGTGCTGCGCGATGGAACAGACGCTCGCAGCCCTTGGACAGCACCGAGCGGTGGTGATGGAAGATCACCTGCCGATCTTTGCGGAATGGCTGGAGCGCCTGATCATCGTGATCGAATTGCTGGCCGTGCTGCTGCTGGTGGTGGGGCTGATGCGATTCCTGTGGGATTATGTGGCCAGCGAACTTACGCGCGACGACATGGTCGCCCGCGTCTCACGCGCCAATCTGGGGCGCATCGTGCTGGCGCGTTATATCCTGATGGCGCTCGAAGTGTTCATCGTGGCCGATATTCTGGCCACGCTGCTCTCGGCCTCTTTCGCAAGTCTGTTGTTCCTCGCGCTGCTGGTGCTGGTGCGCTCGGTGATCAGCCATTTCCTCGAAGCCGAAATCCGCTCCATCCGCGAGGAGGAGAACTCGTGACGCTTGCACTGGCAACAGCACCGTCGCGCGGTACCCCCGCCGCAGGCCGCAGGAGCGGCAAAGCGGTGGCGCGCGCGGGGGTGCTAGTCGCGTTCGCTCTCTGGAGCGGGGCAGCAACGGCTGAAGAGGTGGTATTCGACCCCACCGCTCTGATCGACTGTCTGGATCAGGGCGCACAGCTTGTCTGCGTCGGGGCTGGAGCAGAGGAATGCGTGCGCCGCAATCTGCCCTCAACGCCCGTGATCGCGGCCTGCGGGCGCGAAGAATACCGCTACTGGCAGGGGCTGGTTGATCGCGCCTATGCGCGCCGCGTTGCCCGTGGGCAGTCGATTGATGACATGACCGAGTTTGCCGACCCCCAACCACCACGCCGGGCCGAAGCGCTGGAGGCCGCCTATGCCGCGTGGCAGGAGTTCCGCGACCTGCAATGCGCGCATGTCGAGGCAGAATGGTGGGGCGGGACGGGCCGGGGCAGCGCCTATTTCCGCTGCATGATGGAATTGACAGCGGGCTACGCGCTCTTTCTGCAGCCCGATATCTGGCAGGAATGAGGGGCGGCGTAAGGACGGCTGAGGGGGGCTGACACATGAAACTGGTATCTTCGGTGCTGACCGGGTCCGAGAGCTTCCGCGCCAATCGCACTGCGCATCTGGCGGCTCTGGCCGAGGTCGAAGAGGCACAGGCCATGGCCCGCGCGGGCGGCGGTGAGAAAGCGCGCGCACGCCACCTCTCGCGCGGCAAGATGCTGCCGCGCGACCGGGTGGCGAACCTGCTCGATCCCGGCGCGCCCTTTCTGGAAATCGGCATGACCGCAGCGCATGCGATGTATGATGGCGCCGCGCCCTCTGCAGGCATGATCGCTGGCATCGGGCGCGTCTCGGGGCGCGAATGCATGATCGTGTGCAATGATGCGACCGTGAAGGGCGGCACCTATTACCCGCTCAGCGTCAAGAAACACCTGCGCGCGCAGGAGATCGCGGAGGCCAACCATCTGCCCTGCGTATATCTGGTCGATTCCGGCGGCGCGAACCTGCCCAATCAGGACGAGGTTTTCCCCGACCGTGACCATTTCGGGCGCATCTTCTACAATCAGGCGCAGATGAGCGCCAAGGGGATCGCGCAGATTGCCGTGGTGATGGGGTCCTGCACGGCGGGCGGGGCCTATGTGCCCGCCATGTCCGATGTCACCATCATCGTGAAGGGTCAGGGCACGATCTTTCTGGCCGGGCCGCCACTGGTCAAGGCGGCCACGGGCGAGGTGGTCAGCGCCGAAGATCTGGGTGGCGGCGATGTGCACACGCGACTCTCGGGCGTCGCCGATTATCTGGCCGAGGATGACGCCCACGCCCTCGCACTTGCGCGGCGGGCCGTGGCGAGCCTTGGGCTGGCGCAGGGGGCCAGCGTGCAGATGCAGACCGTGGAAGACCCCGCCTTCGACCCTGACGAGATCCTCGGTGTGGTCCCTGCAGATCTGCGCACCCCTTATGACATCCGCGAAGTGATCGCGCGCGTGGTCGACGGCTCGCGCTTCGACGAGTTCAAGGCCCGGTTCGGTGAGACGCTGGTCACGGGCTTTGCCCATGTCATAGGCTGCCCGGTGGGGATTGTCGCCAATAACGGCGTGCTGTTCTCCGAGGCGGCCGTGAAAGGCGCGCATTTCATCGAGCTCTGCTCGCAGCGCCGTATCCCGCTGGTGTTCCTGCAGAATATCACAGGCTTCATGGTCGGCCGTAAATACGAGAACGAGGGGATCGCGCGGCATGGGGCCAAGATGGTGACGGCTGTCGCCACGACCTCGGTGCCCAAGATCACGATGCTGATCGGTGGCAGTTTCGGGGCAGGGAACTACGGCATGGCCGGACGCGCCTACTCGCCGCGCTTCCTCTGGACCTGGCCGAACAGCCGCATCTCGGTGATGGGCGGCGCGCAGGCGGCAGGTGTGCTTGCCACCGTCAGGCGCGAGGCGATTGAGCGGGGCGGTGGGCAATGGTCGGAAGATGAGGAAGCCGAGTTCAAACGCCCTACGCTCGAGATGTTCGAGCGCCAGTCGCACCCGCTCTATGCCTCGGCACGGCTTTGGGACGATGGCATCATCGACCCGCGCCGTACGCGCGACGTGCTGGCCCTGTCACTTTCCGCAAGTCTGAATGCCCCGATCCCGGAGACCCGCTTCGGAGTGTTCCGCATGTAATAGACACCAGAACGCCTCCGGCGGGAGTATTTGGGGCAAGAAAATATCCCTGTTCATTTTCTTGCCATAAATACTCCGGGGGGTCGCCATTGTTGCGCCATTGGTCCGAGAAACAATGGCGACGGGGTCAGTGCCCCCCGGCTATTTCCAAGAGGATAAGGCCCGATGCTCGACACCATCCTGATTGCCAATCGCGGCGAGATTGCCTGCCGCATAATCCGCACGGCCCGCGCCATGGGGGTGCGGACCATTGCCGTCTGTTCCGAAGCGGATCGCGACAGCATGCATGCCCGCGCTGCGGACCAGGCCGTGCTGATCGGTGGGCCTGCTCCCAAGGACTCCTACCTACGCGGTGACGCGATTATCGAGGCCGCACTTGCGACCGGCGCGCAGGCAATCCATCCGGGCTACGGGTTTCTTTCCGAGAACCCTGATTTCGTCGAAGCCGTGGAGGCGGCGCGGCTCGTGTTCATCGGCCCCCCGGCAAGCGCGATCCGGGCGATGGGGCTCAAGGATGCGGCCAAGGCATTGATGGCCGAGGCCGGTGTGCCTGTGGTGCCGGGCTATCACGGCACCAATCAGGACCCCGAGCATCTGTCCGGGGCCGCCGATGCGATCGGCTATCCGGTGCTGATCAAGGCCGTTGCTGGCGGCGGCGGCAAGGGGATGCGGCTGGTCGAGTCGCCTGCCCGCTTCATGGAGGCGCTGGAGAGTGCAAAGGGCGAGGCGGCGACGGCCTTCGGTAATGATGCTGTGCTGATCGAGAAATTCGTGTCCCAGCCGCGCCATATCGAGGTTCAGGTGTTCGGTGACGGGCAGGATGCGGTGCATCTGTATGAGCGCGACTGCTCGCTCCAGCGCCGTCACCAGAAGGTGATCGAAGAGGCGCCGGCACCCGGCATGACCACGGAGATGCGCGCGGCGATGGGGCAAGCTGCGGTGCGCGCGGCCAAGGCCATCGGCTACAAGGGCGCGGGCACGGTCGAGTTCATTGTCGATGGCTCGCGCGGGCTGCGGCCCGACGGGTTCTGGTTCATGGAGATGAACACGCGCCTGCAGGTCGAGCATCCGGTGACCGAGGCGATCACTGGCGTCGATCTCGTGGAATGGCAGTTGCGCGTGGCGGCGGGCGAGGGGCTGCCCCTGCGGCAGGAGGAGATCCCGCTCCAGGGCCATGCCTTCGAGGCGCGGCTTTATGCCGAGGATGTCGGCGCGGGCTTTCTGCCTGCGACCGGGCGGCTCGCGCATCTGGCCTTTCCTGATGGCGCGCGCGCTGATACCGGTGTGCGCCAAGGCGATGTGATTTCGCCATGGTACGATCCGATGATCGCCAAGATCATCACCCAGGGCCCGACCAGAGCAGTGGCGCTGAAGCGGCTGGAGACTGCGCTTGCCGGGACCGAGGTGGCCGGGACCGTGACCAATCTCGGGTTTCTGGGCGCGCTGACGCGTCATGCCGGGTTCCGTGCGGGCGAGGTCGATACTGGGCTGATCGCGCGTGATCTCGACGCGCTCTGTGCCATGGGTGCCCCTGCGCCTTGGGAATGGGCGGCAGCGGCGGCGCTCGCGATCGGGCTCGAGCGGATCGACGGGCCGCTGGCGGGATTCGCGCTCTCGGGGCGGGTCTGGCGCGAGGAGCGGCTTCTCTGGGGCGAGGACGCGCAGTGTCTGCGGATTTGCGTGACCGGGCCTGGGCGCGCTCTGGTGCAATGGGACTCTGGCGAGGCGACAGTCGGCGCTGAGGAGGGTGGTTTCCGCGTCGAGGGGGCTCCGGGTCTTGTGCGGGGGGTGCGGCAGGGCGACGAGATCACGCTCTTCGGCGCAGCGGCGCGACAGTTCCTGCGGCCCGATCCGCTGGCGCGACGCATGGCCGCCGGGGCGGAGGCGGATCTGGTTGTGGCGCCCATGCCGGGGCTGGTGAAGGCCGTGTTTGTCGCAGCCGGAGATGTGGTCGAGGAAGGTGCGCGGCTGGCGGTGCTGGAGGCGATGAAGATGGAACATACGCTGGCGGCGGCGCGGGCAGGTGTGGTCGCGGAGGTGCTGGTGGCAGAGGGCGCGCATATCGAGGCCGGGGCGGCGATGGTGCGGCTGGAGGAGGGCGACTGAGCAGGCGACGCGTCGGTGCGCGGCCTGAGTATGAGTATTTTGGGCAAGATGAAGATGGGGGATTCAGCCTCTGTTCGGGGTATCTGGGTAGCCGGGGAATGAGTATTTTTGGCAAGAAAATGAATGGGGTTGCGCGATGATCCGGCTGTGGCATGTGGCGCAGTCGCGCTCGTTTCGGGTGCTCTGGGCGCTGGAGGAGATGGGGCTGGAGTATCAGTTGGAGCACTGTTCCTTCTTCGACCGCTCGTTGAGGGCGCCCGAGCATCTGGCGCGTTCGCCTGCGGGGCGGGTGCCGGCGGCCGAGATCGAGGGCGAATCCATGTGCGAGAGCGGGGCAATTCTGCTCACTCTGGCCGAGCGCTTTGCGCCGGAATTGCGGGTCGGCGAGGGTGAGGCCGCGCGGGCGGCGTTTCTGGAGGGGCTGCATTATGCCGAGACATTGGGGGCGCATCTGGCGAATCTGACGCAGCATCATATCGTCTTGCGCGAGGACTGGATGCGCTCGCCGACAGTGATGCGACTTGAGGCGGCACGGCTGCGTAATGCCTTGAAAGCCGTGGGGCCGGGCTGGGTCGCCGGGCGCTTTACCGTGGCGGATATTGCGCTGGGCTACGCGGTTTATCTGGCGCAGCGTTTCGTTGCGCTGCCGGAGGGGGCGGCGGCCTATCTGGCGGCGTGCGAGGCGCGGGCGGGCTTTCAGCGGGCGCTCGCGGCGGATGGCCCTGCGGAGATTTACCGACACGCGTTTTATCCGGCACCGGAGGAGTGAATGGGCGAGTTTGTCGAGATTTTCGAAGTGGGGCCGCGTGATGGCTTGCAGAACGAGGCGCTGTTGATCCCGACGCACGCGAAAGTGGCGCTGGTCGATTGTCTGAGCCGGGCCGGGTTCCGGCGGATCGAGGTGGCGAGTTTCGTCAGCCCCAAATGGGTGCCGCAGATGGCGGATTCGGGGGAGGTGCTTGCGGGGATCACCCGCGCGCCGGGGGTGCGTTATGCCGCCCTTGCGCCCAATCTGCGGGGGTTTGAGGCCGCGATCGCGGCGCGGGCGGATGAGGTGGCGATTTTCGGCTCGGCCTCGGAAGGGTTCAGCCGGGCGAATCTGAATTGCTCGATTGACGAGAGCCTCGCGCGCTTTGCGCCTGTGGCTGATGCCGCGCGGGCGGCAGGGGTGCCGCTCAGGGGTTATGTGTCCTGCGTTACCGACTGCCCATTTGACGGCGCCGTGGCGCCCGAGGCCGTGGCGCGGGTGGTCGCGGCCTTGCGCGAGATGGGCTGCTATGAGGTGAGCCTTGGCGACACGATTGGGCAGGGGCGGGCGGAGACGATTGACGCCATGCTGCAAGCGGTGCTGGGCGAGATGGAGGCCGACTGTCTGGCCGGTCATTATCACGACACCAGCGGCCGGGCGCTGGAAAATATTGCGGTGTCGCTGGGCCATGGGCTGCGGGTGTTCGATGCCGCTGTTGGGGGCCTGGGCGGCTGTCCCTATGCGCCGGGGGCTTCGGGAAATGTGGCCACGGAGGCGGTGCTGGACTGGCTGGAGGGTGAGGGCTGGCAGACGGGGCTGGACCGGGCCATGGTGCTGGAGGCGGCAGAACTGGCGCGGGGGATGCGGCAAGGATAGAGCGAGAAAGCGCGCAGACCACGCCCCCCCCCCCCCCCCCCC
>SLJW01000170.1 GCA_007134865.1 Paracoccaceae bacterium
CTCTTCACGGATGCCCCGCAACAGGCCGAGCCATCATTTTTCGCTGACGAGGACGATAAGCCCCCTTTCGCGACCGACACGCCCTCGCAAGCACCTAAGCCGCAGGCCGCTGCCCCTGATGGGCTACTTGCGCGCATTCAGAAGAGCGGGGCCAAGACGCTGGGCGACCTGGTCGCGCCTCGTATCGAACCGACCGAGCGAGCCGAAGGTGACGCACCGTCTGTAGTCGACACCGATTTGGGGAATGGCGACAGCCTGGTCACGGAGGGTGACGCCCCAGCCCAGAGCGAGACAGGGACAGGCTCTTTCGTTCCGCCACCTCATGCCGAACTCAAACCCGATACTGAGGTCGACGATCTCCAGCAAAGCATCGAGGATGCCTCGCTCGAGGCAACGCTCTCGCGTCTGGAGTCGCTTCTGGGCAACAGTGCAACGCCCATGCATGACCCCGCCCCAGAGACGCCCCCTGAAATGCCCCTGTCAGAGCCTGCCTTAGAAGAGACAGCGGAGCGCGAGACGGTGATTGACGAGGGAATGCTTTATCAGCTTGTCGCCAACATCGTGCGGCAGGAATTGCAGGGCGAGTTGGGCGAGAAGATCACGCGCAACATTCGCAAGCTTGTGCGCGCCGAAGTTGCCCGCGAGCTGGCGCTGCGCAAACTCTGAGTCAGTCCTTCAGCGGGTAATCTTCCCAGGCCTCGACCGGCAGGCGCAGCTCGGAAACCGTCTGCCCGCGCATCGACATGCCGGCCTTGTGAGTCGAGTCCGCATCGCCCGTGACCAGCGGGTGCCAGTCGGGCAGGGCGCGGCCCTCATGCAAGCGGCGATAGGCGCAGGTCTCGGGCATCCAATAGGCGATCTCGTCCAGCGTCTTGGGCGTCAGCACCACGCATTCGGGCACATGGCGCTTGCGCTCGGCATAATTCGCACAACAGCAGGTCGCGTCATCGAAGAGCTTGCAGGCCACGCGGGTAAAGATCAACTCGCCCGTGTCGATATCCTCGAGCTTGTTCAGGCAGCATTTGCCGCAGCCGTCGCAGAGCGCCTCCCATTCGGCCTCGCTCATCTGCTGCAGCGGGACAGTCTCCCAGTATTTCTCACGCAAGCTCATAGCGGGCAGATACGCCTCGGGGCGCGCAAGGGAAACCCCTCTGCGCTTGTTTTCGTGCCTTTATGCCATACCATTGCTGGCACGACGTGGAGCCACCATGCCTGATACCCTGCACAACACCGCTCTTCTGCCCGACCGCCTGCTGGGCTGGTTCGCGGCGCGAGGCTGGGCGCCGCATCCGCACCAACTGGCGATGCAGGCCACCCAAGGCGACCGGCTGCTGATCGCGCCCACGGGTGGTGGCAAAACGCTGGCGGGGTTTTTGCCGACATTGGCCGAGGCCTGCGACGGGCTCGGGCCGGGGCTGCACACGCTCTATGTCTCGCCGCTAAAGGCGCTGACGCATGACATCGGCCGCAATCTGGCGCAACCGGTGGCGGAGATGGGGCTGGGTTTGCGCATTGAGGACCGCACGGGTGATACGGGCGCGACCACCCGCGCGCGCCAGCGCGTGGACCCGCCGCATATATTGCTGACCACGCCCGAGAGCCTCGCGCTGATGCTCTCCTACCCCGAGGCTCCGCGCATTTTCGGCAACCTGCGCCATGTCGTGATTGACGAGATCCACGCGCTGGCCGAGTCCAAGCGCGGCCACCAGTTGACGCTGGGGCTCGCGCGGCTGCGCGCGCTTGCGCCGGGAGTACAGATGGCGGGGCTTTCGGCGACGGTTGAGAACCCGGCGGCACTGGCCGAATGGATGGGCGGCGCGCAGGTGATCGCGGCCGACCCCGGTCCGGCACCGGATATCGCCATGCTGCCAACAACACTCGCCCCCCCATGGTCCGGGGCCGGGGGGGCTTATGCTGCGCGCGATGTCATGGAGGCGATCGAGGCGGCGCGTCTGACGCTTGTCTTCATCAACACCCGCGCGCAGGCTGAGCTGTTCTTTCAGGCGCTCTGGGCGGTGAACGATGCCAATCTGCCGATTGCGCTGCACCATGGCAGCCTCGCGCGCGAGCAGCGCCGCAAGGTCGAGGCCGCGATGGCGGCAGGCGAATTACGCGCCGTGGTGGCGACGGGCAGCCTCGATCTGGGGCTCGACTGGGGCGATGTCGATCTGGTGATCCAGATCGGCGCGCCGAAGAATGTGAAACGGCTTGTGCAGCGCATCGGGCGAGCGAACCATCGCTATGATGCGCCCTCGCGCGCGCGGATCGTACCCGCAAACCGCTTCGAGGTGATCGAATGCGTGGCGGCCCTGCAGGCGGTGGAGGCCGGGGAGCTCGATGGCGACGGGCGCGTGGGCGAGGGGGGGCTGGATGTGCTCTGCCAGCATATCCTGCTCTTGGCTTGTGCGGGGCCGATCGAGCCAGCCGCGCTCTATCGCGAGGTGAAGGCCGCAGGGCCGTATCAGCGCCTCAGCCGTGCCGCGTTTGATGATTGTCTCGATTTCGTGGCGACGGGTGGCTATGCGCTGCGCGCCTATGACCGTTGGCAGCGGCTGGTCGAGCGCGAGGGGCTCTGGCACTTGCGCGACCCGCGCGCGGCCAAGGCGATCCGGATGAATATCGGCACCATCGTCGCGCCCGAACTGCTGTCCGTGCGGCGCGGTCCGCGCGGCGGAGCGCCGCTAGGAGAGATCGAGGAGAGTTTCGCCGCGAGCCTCCTGCCCGGTGACACTTTCCTGATCGGCGGACAGACGGTGCGCTATGACCGGATGCGCGAGATGGTGGTCGAAGTCACGCCCCAGCCCACGCGCGAGCCGAAGATCGCCGTATTCAACGGGCTGAAAATGGCGACCTCGACCGAGTTGTCAGCGCGTCTGCTGGCGCTGATCGGAGCACCCGAGGCCTGGGCCGCGCTGCCCGAACACACGCGCGACTGGCTGGCGCTGCAGGCCGGGATCTCGGCCCTGCCGCGCCCCGGCACGATGACCTGTGAGACTTTCCTGCGCGGGGGCCGCTGGTATTTCGCGCTCTATTCCTTTGCCGGGCGCAATGCCAATCAGACACTCGGGCTGTTGCTGACGCACCGGATGGAAGGCGCGGGCCTCGCGCCGCTGGGCTTTGTAGCGACAGACTACGCTCTTCTGATCTGGTCGCTCGAACCCGTGCGCGACCCCGCCCCGCTGCTGGACGCGGAGGGGCTGCGTGAGGGGCTGTCAGAATGGCTGGCCGAGAATGCCGTGATGAAACGCAGCTTCCGCGCGGTGGCGATTGTGGCCGGGCTATTGCAGCGCAACCTGCCGGGTGCGCGCAAGAGCGGCAAGCAGGCAACGTTTTCGAGCGACATTCTTTATGACACGCTCCGCAAATACGACCCCGATCATCTGCTGTTGCGGATCACGCGTGCCGAGTCGATGCGCGGGCTGGCCGATTTCGGGCGGGTGGAGGAGATGCTGCGCACCCGCCCCGAGATCGTGCATCTGCGCCCGCCGCATGTGACGCCCTTTGCCGCGCCTCTGATGCTCGAGGCCGGGCGCATCCCCATCCGCGCCTCTGGCTCCGAGCGGTTGCTGGAGGAAGAAGCGGCGGCGTTGATGCGCGAGGCGGGGCTTTCAAAGCCTGCGTGACGCGTGCCCGGTTGCGGATGCCTGCGGGAGTCGTCTATTCTCCGGCTGTTCGTCAGAACTTTGAAGTATAAAAAAATCACCAAAACAGTATTTAGCGAAGCGTTCTTGAAGTGATCGTCTGGGGTGAGGCAAATCTCTGAATGACCTGCTGTGCCGTAGAATTCGCTGGCCATCATTTCCGGGCGCGCCCTTCGGGCGCGCTTTACTGGCCCGCGACCGACAGCATGATCGTCGCCGATCTGCATCTGGGTAAGTCGGAACGGATGGCACGGCGCTTCGGGGCGCTGCTCCCGCCTTATGAAATCAACGAGACTCTCACGCGCCTCGAGACCGAACTGGCGGCGACCGGGGCGCGGCGGCTGATCGCGTTAGGGGATTCCTTTGATGACGAGGCGGCAGCAGATGCGGCGTTGCCGCATCTGAGCGAGCTCGCGGCGCGCTTTGACATGCTGTGGATCTCGGGCAACCATGATCCGGGCCCCCGCGGCTTACCCATGCAAGGCGAGGCCCGCGAGGCGGGCCTCGCCTTGCGACATATTGCGGAAGAAGGTCCAGATATATCAGGGCACTACCATCCGAAGCTCACCTTCATGGGCCAGCGTATCCCGGTCTTTCTTCTTGGCCGGGATCATCTGATCCTGCCTGCTTTCGGCACCTATACCGGCGGGCTCGACTGTACTGATCCGGCGCTGTGCGCGCTTGTTCCCGAGGGTCATGTCATATTGACAGGCCACACCGCGCGGATGCTGCCCTTTCCCTTTCCCTTGCCCGCGCGCCGAACGTCCCGCGCACCGCGCGGGACGCCGCCGAGACGGGGATTTCTGCTGGATTGACCGCGCCTTTCGGGGTAGCATTCGCAACAGACCCGGATAACGGGCAATGACAGGCAAGACCTCCCGCCAACAGGCTCCGGCAGTGGGAGGGTTAGGCAGAGTGATCGAGGCAGTGACATGACCGAAATGGTATATGGGACCACGCCTGTGCGCGTGGTCGATCCGGTGCTCTCGCGCTGGTGGCGCACGATTGACAAGGTGACGCTGACGGCGATCCTGCTGTTGATGGCGGTCGGGATCCTGCTCGCACTGGCGGCCTCGCCCCCGCTCGCCGCGCGAAACGGTCTGCCACCGTTTTTCTATGTTCAGCGACAGGTCGTGTTCGGCGTGATTGGGATCGTGGCGATGCTGGTCGTTTCGCTCATGTCGCCCGAACGTATCCGTCGCCTCGCCGTGATCGGGTTTTTCCTGTCGCTCTTGTCGCTCATCCTGCTGCCGTTTTTCGGCACCGATTTCGGCAAGGGCGCCGTGCGCTGGTTCAGCCTTGGCTTTGCCTCGCTCCAGCCCTCGGAATTTCTCAAGCCCATGCTCGCCGTGTTCTGCGCCTGGCTGATCACCGCCGGGATGGAGCAGGGCGGCCCGCCGGGCAAGGCGCTCTCGCTTGGCTTCACGACGCTGGTGCTGGGGCTGCTGGCCATCCAGCCCGATTTCGGGCAGGCCGCGCTGATCGCGGCGGGCTGGATGGTGATGTATTTCGTGGCGGGCGCGCCGATGCTGCTGCTGGTCGTCATGGCCTCGCTTGTACTGCTGGGCGGCTATGTGGCCTATGAGAATTCCGAGCATTTTGCCCGCCGCATCGATGGGTTTCTGGCCGCCGATGTCGATCCGCGCACGCAGATGGGCTTTGCCCAGAACGCCATTTCCGAAGGCGGCTTCTTCGGCGCAGGCGTGGGCGAGGGGCGGGTGAAATGGTCACTGCCCGATGCGCATACTGATTTCATCATCGCTGTGGCCGCCGAGGAATATGGGCTCATCCTGGTTCTGTTCATCATCGGGCTCTATGCGACCGTGCTCCTGCGCACGCTATTCCGGCTGATGCGCGAGCGCGACATGTTCATCCGGCTTGCGGGCACGGGGCTGGTGGTGATGTTCTCGCTGCAGGCCATGATCAATATCGGGGTTTCAGTCCGGCTGTTGCCCTCGAAAGGCATGACTTTGCCACTCATCTCTTATGGCGGCTCGTCGCTGCTTGCGACGGGCATTGCAATCGGTATGATTCTGGCATTCACGCGCACGCGCCCACAGGGCGAGATCGGCGAGATCCTGTCACGCCGCGCACAAAGCTGAGGACAGCGCCATGGCCAAGCCACCGCTATTGATCATCGCCGCGGGCGGCACCGGGGGGCATATGTTCCCGGCGCAGGCGCTGGCCGAGGCGATGCTGGCGCGCGGCTGGCGGGTGAAGCTCTCGACCGATGATCGCGGTGCGCGCTACGCAGGCGGTTTTCCCGAGGACGTGCGTGTCGAAGAAATCAGCGCGGCGACATTCGCGCGCGGTGGTGTGGTCGAGAAGCTCAAGGTGCCGTTTCGGCTCTTCGGCGGGATGCTCAGCGCCGTCGGGCGCATGCTGCTGGATCGTCCGCGCGTGGTCGTGGGCTTTGGCGGGTATCCGTCGATCCCGGCGCTCTCTGCGGCCTGGCTGTTGCGTATCCCGCGCATGATCCATGAACAGAACGGCGTTCTGGGCCGCGTCAACGCGGTCTTCGCGCGGCGGGTCAACAAGCTCGCCTGCGGGATCAGCCCGACCGAATTGCCTGCGGGCACCGTTAGCGAATTCACCGGCAACCCGGTTCGCGCTGCCATTCATGAGCGCGCGGGCGCGGCCTATATCCCGCCGGGTGATTATCCGATGGATCTCTTGGTGATCGGCGGTAGCCAGGGGGCGCGCATCCTGTCGGATGTGGTGCCAGAGGCGATTGCGGGCCTGCCCGAAGAGTTGAAGCGCAACCTGACGGTGGCGCATCAGGCGCGCGAGGAAGATATCGAGCGCGTGGTCGCGGCCTATGAAGAGGGCGGGGTCGCTGCCGAGATCGCGCCTTTCTTTGGCGACATACCGCGCCGCCTGTCCGAATGCCAGCTTGTCATCAGCCGGGCGGGCGCCTCTTCCGTGGCCGATATCTCGGTCATTGGCCGCCCGTCGATCCTTGTGCCCTATGCGGCTGCCACTGCCGACCATCAGGCTGCGAATGCAAAGATGCTGTCGGCGGTTGATGCGGCCGTGCTCATGCCCGAGACACATTTCACTCCCGAGGCGCTGCGCGAGACCGTGGCGTCAATCCTCACCAAGCCCGAGGCTGCAAGCGCCATGGCGCGTGCGGCGTTCTCGGCTGGCCGCGTCGATGCCACCGAACATCTGGCCACATTGGTCGAAAGCCTTGCCCGAAAGGAGACCCCATGAGCCCCGCCACCAAACTGCCGACCGATATCGGCCCCATTCATTTCATCGGCATTGGCGGGATCGGCATGTCGGGCATCGCCGAAGTGCTGATGACGCATGGCTACCGGGTGCAGGGTTCCGACCTCAAGGCGAGCGCCATCACCGAGCGGCTGGCGGGGCTTGGCGCCGAGGTCATGATCGGCCAGCGCGCCGAGAATATCGGGCGCGCTGCTGTGGTCGTGGTGTCATCTGCCATCAAACCCGAGAACCCGGAGTTGAAACAGGCCCGCCGTCTTGGCCTGCCCGTGGTGCGCCGGGCCGAGATGCTGGCGGAATTGATGCGCCTGCGTTCGAATATCGCGGTGGCGGGCACGCATGGCAAGACGACGACCACCACCATGGTGGCCGCGCTGCTGGACGAGGGCGGGCTGGACCCGACGGTGATCAATGGCGGTGTGATCCATGCCTATGGCTCGAACGCGCGGGCTGGTGCGGGCGAGTGGATGGTGGTCGAGGCGGATGAAAGCGACGGCAGCTTCAACCGCCTGCCTGCGACCATTGCCATCGTGACCAATATCGACCCCGAGCATATGGAGCATTGGGGCGATTTCGACGCCCTGCGCGCCGGGTTTCATGATTTCGTCAGCGGGATTCCGTTCTACGGGCTCGCCATCTGCTGCACCGATCACCCCGAGGTGCAAAGCCTTGTCGCCAAGATCACCGACCGCCGCGTCGTCACCTTTGGTTTCAACGCGCAGGCCGATATCCGCGCGGTCAATCTGCGCTATGAAAAGGGCGCGGCGCATTTCGACATCGCGTTGCAGGATGAGGACCGCGTGATCGAGGGTTGCATGCTGCCCATGCCGGGCGACCATAATGTCTCGAATGCGCTGGCCGCTGTGGCGGCTGCGCGGCATCTGGGCATGAATGGCAGTGAGATCCGGCAGGCACTGGCCAAGTTCGGCGGGGTAAACCGCCGCTTTACCTGCGTGGGCGAAGTGAATGGTGTGACCATCATCGACGATTACGGCCATCACCCGGTCGAGATTACGGCTGTACTGCGCGCCGCGCGGCAGGCGCTGGGGGGCGAGGGGCGCGTGATCGCCGTGCACCAGCCGCATCGCTATACGCGGCTGGCGAGCCTGTTCGAGAGTTTCTGCACCTGTTTCAACGAGGCCGATATCGTCGGCATCGCCCCGATCTATGCGGCCGGAGAGGACCCGATTGCAGGGGCCAGCCAGCAGGATCTGCTCGAAGGGTTGCGCGCCCATGGCCATCGCGCGGCCTTCGCCGTCAATTCCGAGGACGCTTTGGAGGCACTGGTGCGCGCCCATGCACGCCCCGGTGACATGGTGGTCTGCCTTGGGGCAGGCACAATCTCGGGCTGGGCGCATGGGCTGGTGCCGCGTCTGGCCGCGTGGGCAGCCTGATGGAGGTCCTGCGTCCATGGCTTCTGCTTGGTTCCGCCGCGCTCGCGGGCGGGATCATCGGGTATCTGTTGCTCAGCAATGGTCGGGCGAAAGCCTATGGCGCCTTTGCTGCGGCGCATGTCTTTGGCGCGATCGGGCTTGTTGCTGCGATGCAGTCGCGGACCGAGATGGACGCGATGGTCTACTGGATGTTTCTGGTGATCTTCGTGCTGCCCTCGATGATCGGTGTCGGGCTCAGCGGGGCCATCCATTACTGGCGCAACAGGTAGCGCCCGGTCACACAGCCGCAGCTTCGGTCTTGGCGCGGGCATCCTCGACGATCATATCCGCCGCCTTTTCGGCGATCATGACGACCGGCGCCTGCGTATTGCCCGAGGTGATGCGCGGCATGACCGAGGCATCGACCACGCGCAGCCCGGCCACGCCCTTGACCCGCAGCCGCGCATCGACCACGGCGCGCTCGTCCGACCCCATGCGGGCGGTGCCCACCGGGTGAAAGATGGTCGAAGCAATGTCACCGGCCCCGCGCGCCAGATCGGCATCGCTCTGCAATTCCGGGCCGGGTTTGAACTCTTCGGGCCGGTAGCGCGCAAGCGGGGCCTGCGCCATGATGTGGCGCGTCAGCCGGATGGCGCGCGCGGCGACCAGCCGGTCGCCCTCGGTCGAGAGGTAATTCGGCTGGATCTGTGGCGGTGTCCTCGGGTCGGGCGCGGTCAGCCGGACATGACCGCGGCTTTCGGGGCGCAGATGACAGACCGAGGCGGTGATGGCCGGGAAGTCATGCGGTGGCTGGCCGAAAGCGTCGAGCGTGACCGGCTGGACGTGATATTCCAGATCCGGGCTCGCCAGCCCCTCGGAGGAATAGGCGAAGGCGCCAAGCTGGCTTGGCGCCATCGCCATCGGCCCGCGCCGTCGCAGCAGATAGTC
>SLJW01000031.1 GCA_007134865.1 Paracoccaceae bacterium
ATCGATGGGCGAATGCTCCATATCGACAAGGATCCAGTCATAGCCCGCATGACCCATCGCCTCGGCGATGATGGGGCTTGCGGACATGATCCATGTGCCCAGCGGTGGCATGCCATCGCGCGCCTGCATCCAGGATTTGAAACGGTTTTCATTGCCTTGCATCATCGCGTCCTCTCAGAAAATTTCCGGCTCGGGCTCATCAGGCCCGCCTTGCAGAATGTCGAAATCGCAACCCTTGTCGGCCTGTGTGACATGTTCGCAGAACAGCGCCGTATAGCCGCGCGCACTGCGCGGGGGCGGCGGGGTCCAGGCGGCGCGGCGCGCCTCCAGTTCGGCCTCGGGCACCAGCAGCTCCAGCCGTTTTGCCCCGACATCCAGCGCGATTTTGTCGCCGTCGCGCACCAGCGCCAACGGACCGCCCACTGCGCTTTCCGGCGCGACATGCAGCACGCAGGTGCCGTAATGCGTCCCGCTCATGCGCGCGTCCGAGATGCGGACCATGTCGCGCACGCCCTGCGCCAGCAGATGTTTGGGAATCGGCAGCGCGCCCCATTCGGGCATCCCCGGTGCGCCCTTCGGGCCGGCATTGCGCAGCACCAGCACCGAGTCGGCTGTGATGCCGAGGCTCGGGTCATCGATGCGCGCGACCAGATCGGCATGGGTGTCGAACACCACTGCGCGACCGCGATGCTGCATCAGATGCACACTGGCAGCACTCGGCTTGATGACCGCACCGTCGGGAGCAAGATTACCGCGCAGAACGGCCAGCGCAGCAGCCTCTGTCACGGGGTTATCCAGCGGGCGGATCATCGTGTCATCGTAGCACTCGGCACCCTCGAGCATATCTGCGAGCGTGCCGGTGACGGTGCGGGCGGTGAGATCGAGATGGTCCTGCAACCGCGCGAGCAGAGCAGGCAAGCCACCTGCAAAATAGAAATCCTCCATCAACCGGTCACCCGCCGGGAAGATATTGACCAGTACCGGGACCTCTCCCGCCGCACGGTCCAGATCAGCGAGGCCAAACTCGACACCCGCCCGCCGCGCCAGGGCCACCAGATGCACGGCGGCATTGGTCGAGCCCCCCAGCGCCATGAACACCCGCGCGCCATTCTCGAAGGACGCGCGGCTCAGCACATCCGAGGGGCGCAGGTTCTCCCAGACCATCTCCACGATCCGGCTGCCGCAAGCCGAGGCCATGCGGGTATGCCCCGAATCAGCCGCAGGCACAGAGGACGCGCCTGGCAGCGTGAGCCCCATTGCATCCACAATCGAGGTCATGGTCGAGGCCGTGCCCATCGTGTTGCAGGTTCCGAAAGAGCGCGTCATGCGGCTTTCAAGATCGACCCAGTCCTCTTGCGTGATCTCGCCCGAGCGCAGCTTGTCCCAATAAGCGCGCGTATGGGTGCCGGCACCGAGAGTCTTGCCCTTCCAGCGCCCATTCAGCATTGGTCCAGCCGGGCAGAAAATCGCTGGGATGTTCATCGAGATCGCGCCCATCAACAGCCCCGGCGTGGTCTTGTCGCAGCCGCCTAGCAACACAGCGCCGTCGATGGGGTGTGAACGCAGCAGCTCCTCGCATTCCATGGCCAGGAAATTCCGGTAAAGCATGGTCGTGGGCTTGACCATCACCTCGCCCAGCGAGAGCGCGGGCAATTCCACGGGAAAGCCACCGGCAGCCCAGACTGCGCGTTTCACCGCTTCCGCCCGGTCGCGCAGATGCGCGTGGCAGGGGCTGAGGTCGGACCAGGTGTTGATGATGCCGATCACGGGCTTGCCCATGAACTCCTCGCGCCGCAGACCCATCTGCTGCGTGCGCTGACGATGCGCGAAGCCGCGCATGTCCTTCGAGGCATACCATCGCTGGCTGCGAAGTTCATCAAGGCTGCGCTTCGACACGACTCCCTCCCAAACGGCATGCGAAAGCATACCGGAACCTGTCAAAGACAAGTGTGTCAGCAATTTCCAATCGCTGCAAGAATAGAAATTGGAAATTGGCAAGATTCGGGAGCAATATCTCTTATTTTACTACAAATATCTGATTTTATTTGTTTTTATTGCATAAACTCCGAGATTGACAGCCCAGGATGAGCGTGTTAGCGTTTTCGTAGCGCTGCGAATTTGTTGGAGGCAAATGCGCAAGCTGGTGCAGGGAGGGGCACAATGGACGCAGTCATCCGCGTGCTGGATGTCGTGAATCGATGGCTGACGCGCATCGCAGGTTATGCTGCAACCGCGCTGCTGTTCGGCATGCTCGGTGTCGTCATAGTGCATGTGTTCTATCGCTACGTGTTGGGTGACAGCTTCGGTTGGACCGAGGAGTTGTCGCGCACGATGATGGTGTGGATGGCGTTTCTCTACTTCCCGACCGCCCATCGCTACGGGATGAATGTCAGCCTTGATATCTTCGTCGCCGCAATTCAGCACCACCCGATCATGCGGTATGTGGGGTTGCTGATCGAATTGTCGGTCTTCGTCATGCTCTGCGGCGCGATCTGGCTGGGTTACGGCCTGATGTCCCGCGCAGCCACGAGCTTCACGCTCTCGCTACGCCTGCCGCTGGCCTATGTCTATGCGATCATGCCCATCGGGTTCGGACTTGTCGCGCTTGTTTCGCTGGAGCGGCTGCTGCGTCTGATCGGCAATCTCATTCATCCGGGCCGCTATCAGGTGAATGTCTTCGGCTCTTCCACGGGCGCAGGGAGCTAAGATCATGGCCTTTCTCTATATCTGGATCTTCCTTGGACTTCTGATCATCGGCACACCGATTGTCTTCGTGATGCTGCTCGCGCCCGGTCTGACGCTGGTCCTTGAAGACAACCTGCGCTTCCTGAACCTGCTGGTGCAGCGGCTCTTTGCCGGGATGGACAGCTTCCCGCTCATGGCGCTGCCATTCTTTATCCTAGCAGGTGAGTTAATGACTGCCGGCGGCGTCACCAGCCGAATCGTGCGCTTTGCCGAAACCTTCGTCGCGCATCGCAAGGCAGGGCTGGGACAGGTGTCGGTGTCCTCTTCGATCATGCTGGCGGGCGGGTCCGGCTCAGCTGTTGCCGACGCTTCGGCGCTTGGCGGGGTGATGATCCCGGGCATGCACCAGGCGGGTTACACGAAATCCTTCTCGGCCGCGATCACGGCGGCTTCTGCCGTGCTGGCCTCGATCATTCCGCCCTCGGGGCTGATGATCCTCTATGCCTTCATCATGAATGTCTCAGTGGCCGCAATGTTTGCCGCCGCGATCATCCCCGGGCTTATCATCGGCTTCGGGTTGATGGTGGTGGTCGCGATCATGGCGCGGTTCCGCACCTTCCCCGACCCGGCCGCGCGCGCGACCTGGGCCGAGTCATGGGAAACTGGCAAATCCGCCTTCCTGCCTCTCCTGACCCCGATCATCCTGATCGGCGGCATCGTGGGGGGTATCTTTACCCCGACCGAAGGCGCAGCGGTCGCGGCCTTCTATGCGCTCATTCTGGGCGTATTCATCACCCGCGAGATCAGCTTGACGCAGTTGATCGAGGTCTTTTCCAAGGCCGCGCTGAAATCCGCGATCATTCTCCTGCTGGTGGGCGCGGCGGTGTCCTTTGCCTCGCTGGTCAGCCTCAAGGGCACGCCGCAGCTTGTCTCGGGCTTCATTCTGAACATCACCACCGACCCGCTGATGCTGTTCCTTGTCGTGGTGCTGTTCCTGCTGGCCATCGGCACGATCATGGATGCCGGGCCTGCGATCCTGATCCTTGCACCGATCCTCGCGCCAGTACTGATCGGCGTCGGCATCCACCCGATCCATTTCGCCGTCGTGATGTGCATCACGCTCATTATCGGGCTGATCACGCCACCGCTCGGGCTCGTGCTCTTCGTGGTATCGGGCATCTCGGGCGAGCGGATCGAGCGCATTTCCTGGGATCTGATCCCATACTTCCTGTTCGAGGTCGCGGTGGTCGTAAGCCTCGTGCTGTTTCCCGATCTGGTCATGTGGTTGCCACGATGGCTCGGGTATGTCTGACGAACCAATCCAAAAGGGAGGAAACCTGACATGTTGGACCTGAAAGAAACCCTCAATGGCACGCGCACTGCGCTGCTGGCGGGCGCGGTGGCGCTGGCGGGGGCCTTTGCCCCACAGGCGCTGGACGCGACCGAGTTGAACCTCGTCTTCCTCGCGAACGAAGATGACCAGGAATATGACGCCGCTCTCGTGTTTAAGAACTTTGTCGAGGCCCGCACGGGCGGCGAGGTCAGCGTCAATATCTTCGTGGGCGCGCAGCTTTGCGGGTCGGCCAATGAGTGCTTCGAGTCCATGCGCGCAGGCGTCGTCAACATGTACACGGCGACAGCAGGCGGTGCCTCGGCAATCTATCCACCCGTGCAGGGGATGGATATTCCCTACGCGCTCAGCTCTGACCGGGTAGCGCAGCTTGTGCTGCAGGATCAGGACTTCACCAACTTCATGCGCCAGCGAATTCTGGAGTCGTCCAATAACGACATCCTGCTTCTGGCCATGACCCAGACCGGCGGCTGGCGCAATTTCGCGTCGCGCGACAAGCCGATCCGCACACCCGAGGATGTCCAGGGCGTGCGCTTCCGCACCATCGAATCGGAAATCCAGCAGCGTCTGGTCCGTTCAATGGGCGGCTCGCCCACCCCGATTCCTTGGCTGGAAGTCTATACCGCGCTGCAGACCGGCGTCGTTGACGGCACCAAGAACTCGATCAGCGACATTGCCAACATGAACTTCCAGGAGCAGTTGCAATACATCACGCTGGACGGGCATGCCTATATGGCCTCGATGTGGTTCATCGACAATGCAACCTTCCAGTCGCTCGACCCCGAACATCAGGCCGTGGTGCTCGATGGCGGTGCACTGATGTCGACGGTGCAATTCGGCATCCAGCCCCGCAAGGAGCTTGACGCCTACGCCAAGTGGCTGGATGCAGGCAATGAGATCATCGCTCCCACTGAGGAAGAGATGGACCTGTTCCGCGAACATGCTGGTCCGATCCGTGACTGGTATCTGGAAAGCTTCGGTGATGCAGGCAGCGAATTCCTCGAGGCTTTTGAGGCTGCAGTGGCGCGCGCAGAAACTCAGGTTGAGAGCGACCGCGCCTCGGCCATGCCCTGATCCCGTCTCGGTGTGAAAGCAATTGATGGGCGCGGTCACCTGCAGGGTTGATCGCGCCCGTTTTTCGTTCCAGACCTTGGGCTGCAATCCAGCATTCCAACCATCCGGGGCGCAAAGCCGCGTTCTGCAAGAGGGTATTGCATGACCGAGCATCGCCAGCGCCGCTCGACCCAGCGCACAACCATGAGCGATGTGGCGCGCGTCGCCGAAGTCTCGCCCTCCACAGTGTCGCTTTTCCTGCGCGAGCCTGACGCAGTCTCCGAAGCCCGCAGGCAGCGCATCCAGCGCGCCATCGACTCCTTGCGCTATGTGCCCAATCGCATGGCCGGGGCGCTGGCGGCAGCCTCGACGCGCGTCGTGGGGGTAATCGTTCCGTCGCTGGTCAACAGCTTCTTTGCCGAGACCGTCAGCGCGCTGCAATCGGCGTTGATGGCAAAGGGCTATCAGATCCTGATCGGGCACACCAATTATGACGAGGCCCGCGAAGAGGAACTCGTGCGGACCTTCCTCTCCTGGTCCCCCTCGGCCATTGTGCTTACCGGGTTGGGGCACAGCCGGGTCACTCGCCAGATGCTCGAAAGCTCCAGCGTGCCAGTGGTGGAGATGTGGGAGGTCGGACCACAGCCCGTCGACCTGATGGTGGGCTTTTCGCATGCCGATGTCGGGCGGCTCCAGACCCGCCACCTGATCGAGCGCGGGTGCGGGGCGATTGTCTTCATCGGCGCACAGCTCGACAAGGACGGGCGGGCTGCCCAGCGCGCACAGGGCTATCGTGATGTGCTGAATTCACATACCGGGCTGACCCCGCCCGAGATTGTCATCGCCGACGCGCAAAGCGCCTCTGCCGGCGCCTTGGCGTTCAGAGCCCTGCTCGACAGGCGGCCGGAACTCGACGGTGTGGTCTTTTCCAATGATATCCTGGCCCTGGGTGCCTTGATGGAGGCCCAGCGGCGCGGCATTGCCATTCCCGAGCGGATGCGGATGATCGGATTCGGCGGGCTCGACTTCACCTCGGAACATGTGGCCGATCTATCGACCATCGTACCGCCGAGGCGCGAGATCGGCGAACAGGTTGCCGAGGTGCTGCTCGCGCGCATCGAAAACCGCGAGACCCAGACGCGCATCATTCTGGACCCGGTTCCAGTGTACCGGCGCAGTACCGACGGCCCGAGGACCAAGAAACGTACAGCCTGACTCTCTTGTCCCGTCATCTGCTCATACATCAGCTTGATAATACAGATCGTCAGTTCGGACGCAGGATTTGCGCAACTCGATGGGGCTACCATTGTAGTCCAGCGCAACCCGCTTGATCTCCAAAAGAGGTGCGCCGGGCGCAACGCCCAGTTCGCGCGCCGCTATGGTGTCGGCCGCAACGGCCCGCAACTGTTCCTGCGCACGGTGGACCGTGGCGCCGAACTCGGTCTGATAGAGCTGATAGAGGGTGTTGGGCAAGATTTCGGGGGCGTGTTCCAGCGGCGCGAAACGAGCGGCGTCAAGCAGGATGTGTTCGTAGAGGATAGGCACCCCATCTACTTCCCGCACGCGGCTAATGCGGATGACGGTAGCGCCCTCGGCAAGGCCAAGCAGGCGCGCATCCCTTTCTTGCGCGCGCTCGCAGGCCCGTGACAGCACCCGGCTTTCAGGCTGCATGGTGCTACCATCCTTGTGTCGCAGGTTGAAAAAGCGAAACAGGACGGCATCGCTGTCATGGCTCGCAACGACTGTGCCCTTACCCTGCCTGCGCTGCACGACACCCTCAGCCGCCAGGTCCAGAAGCGCCTTGCGCAGGGTGCCCACGGCCACGCCATACTCTTCGGCCAGACGCGTTTCGGGTGGCAGATAGGTGCCGGGTGACCATTCGCCTGAATCTATCCGCGCCATGATCATATCGCGCAACTGACGATGCAGCGGTTGAAGAATGGGGCGGGCCGTCATGCGATATCCTCCTTGACGATGTGATATTATATAAACTATATAGTTTTGCAATACTCAGGGAGCCGATGCCAATATGTCGAGTGTCACGATCAGCCCGGATGCCGCCGAACAGCTTGTCTGCGCAGCCTTCACTGCGGCGGGAATGACCGAGGCCCTCGCGCTTCCGGCCGCACGAGCGCTGGTTCAGGCCGAGCAGGAAGGGTTGGCTTCGCATGGTCTCGCGCGGGTTCCGTTCTACGCCGCGCAGATGCGCGCGGGCAAGGTCGCGCCCGATGCCGTGCCACAAGTCAGCTGCGACGGCGCCGTGATCCGGGTGGATGCGAGGTTTGGCCTCGCCTTTGCCGCCATCGAGGCCGGAGCAGAGGCCGCGAGGCAGGCGTTGCGCGAGCAAGGAATTGCCGTTGTCAGCATCACCCATTCGCATCATTTCGGAGTGGCCGGTCAGGCAGTCGAGCCCTTTGCCCGCGAAGGGCTGATTGCCCTCGCGCTCTCGAATTCGCCCGCTGCCATGGCCCCCTGGGGCGGCCATCGCGCGCTTTATGGCACGAATCCGATCGCCTTTGCCTGCCCGCGCGCGACAAGCGCCCCGCTGGTGATTGACCTTTCGCTGAGCCATGTCGCGCGCGGCAAGGTGATGCTGGCGCAGAAATCCGGCCAGCCTATCCCCGAAGGCTGGGCGCTTGATGCGCAAGGAAATCCGACCACCGATGCAGATGCCGCGATGGCCGGCACCATGGTGCCATCGGGCGATGCCAAAGGCGCCGCATTGGCGCTGATGGTGGAATTGCTGACCGCCGGCCTTGCGGGTGCAAACTTTGCCTTTCAGGCCAGTTCGCTTTTCGATGACAAGGGACCCGCGCCCGATCTGGCGCATTTCATTCTCGCGCTCGATCCGGCGCGCTTCGCGCCCGGTTTCACTGACCGCGCCGAGACGATGTTCGCAGCCATTGAGGCACAGGACGGCGCCCGCCTGCCCGGCGCGCGCCGTTTCGCCGCGCGCGCTGAACGCGCTGAGAGCATCCAGATTCCGCAACAGCTTCATGACACATTGACAGGCCTTGCCAAAGGTACGGCCAGCTAACCCAAGGGAGAGAAACATGATCGCAAACACCCATCCACAATTGCTTGTCCATGACAAGGCCGACAATGTCGGTGTTGTCGTGGTCGAGGGTCTGACCGCCGGCACAGACATGTTATGTGTCTGCACTGAGGACAATTCCGATTTTCGCCTGACTGCCAAGGCCGATATTCCTATCGGGCACAAGGTGGCACTCAAGGACCTGAAAGAAGGCGATACCATCATCAAATACGGTGAGGATATCGGCAAGATGGTCGGCCCCGCTGAAACCGGCGGCCATGTCCACACCCATAACCTGAAAACCAAACGCTGGTAAGGAGCGCGCATCATGGCATTCGATTTCACGCAAGAAACCGTCAAGGCATGGCGCCGCGAGAATGGTCGCGTCGGCGTGCGCAACCATGTTCTGATCCTGCCTGTGGACGATATTTCCAACGCCGCCTGCGAGGCCGTGGCCAATAACGTCAAGGGCACGATGGCCATTCCTCACGCCTATGGCCGACTGCAATTCGGCGAGGATCTGGACCTGCATTTTCGCACCATCATCGGCACGGGTGCGAACCCGAATGTGGCCGCTGTGGTGGTGATCGGGATCGAGCCGGAATGGACCAAGATCGTCGTCGATGGCATCAAAGCTACCGGCAAGCCGGTCGAGGGATTCTGGATCGAGCAGAATGGCGATTTCGAGACCATCCGCAAGGCAAGCTGGAAGGCCAAGGAATTCGTCCATTGGGCAACCGAGTTGCAGAAAGAGGACTGCCCGCTTACCGATCTCTGGGTTTCGACCAAATGCGGCGAATCCGACACCACGACCGGGCTGTCCTCCTGCCCCACAGTCGGCAACATGTATGACAAGCTGATCCCGCACGGGCTCTATGGCGTGTTCGGCGAAACCTCCGAGATTACCGGGGCCGAGCATATCTGCGCAAAGCGCGCAGCCAGCCCCGAGGCGGGCGAGAAGTTCATGAAGACCTTCCAGGCCTATCAGGATGAAGTCATCGAGCC
>SLJW01000104.1 GCA_007134865.1 Paracoccaceae bacterium
ATCGCCCTGCATGGCGCAGACGAGGATCAACAGCCCCGGTCCGCATTGCCCCACCATCGCGCCCGCGACCTCGACCCGCGCTGCCTTCACCCGTTGCAGCAACGCCCGCATCAGACCTCCCCCGCCCAGGGCGGGTTGGCCCCTGCGCGCGAGACTGTCACTGCCGCCGCCCGCACCCCGAGCGCCAGCGCCTGATCCAGCACCTCTGCCGTCAGCCCCGCGATGCCCGGTTTGCTCAGCGCCCCGGCGCGCGCGAGCCCTGCCATGAAGCCCGCATTGAACGTATCGCCCGCGCCAACCGTATCGACCACCTGCACCGCGCCGGCGGCCTGCTGCGCCACACCGCCCGGCCAGAAGGCCCGCGCGCCCTTCGCCCCTTCGGTCACGACCACGACTGCAGGCCCCTTGGCCCGCAGCGCCCGCGCGTGATCGTCGATATCGCCCGCGCCCATCAGCCAATGCAGGTCTTCATCAGAGAGCTTGACGATATCCGCCTGCGCCATCATCGCGCCCAGCCGTGCGCGATAGGCGGCCTCATTGCGGATGAAACCGGGGCGGATATTGGGGTCGATCATCACCGCGCGCCCGCCCGCCTGCGCGCAAAGCGCCGCAAAGGCAGACCCGCAGGGTTCGCCCACCAGCGAGATGCCGCCCAGAAACAGCGCCTCGACATTCTCGGGCAGGGCAGGCAATTCGGCTTCGGTCAATTCGCGTAGCGCCGTGCCGGTGTCGTAGAAGGCATAGCGCGCCTGCCCCTCGATCAACGTGACAAAGGCCAGCGTGCAGGGCCGGTCCACCGCAGGGCAGAGGGTATGGTCCACCCCCGACGCGTCCAGCGCGGCGCGCAACTGCGCGCCGAAGAGGTCCGCCGAGAGCGGGCAGAAAAACCCCACCTCGGCCCCCAACCGCCCCAGCGCCACCGCCGTGTTGAACACGGCGCCACCGGGATAGGGTGCGAAACAAGGCTCGCCTGCCGCACTCTCGCGCGGCAGCATGTCGATCAGCGCTTCGCCTGCACAGAGGATCATCACAGCCCCCCCAGTTCGGCAATGTAGAAGGCGATGACGAGAAACAGGATCCCCGCCAGCACCGCGCCTGCGATCTTGGCGATGGACCAGGGCCGCTCGCCCTGCACCCGCCCGGTCTGGCCATTGACGATGAAGCGGTAAGACTTGCCCCGATAGCGGTAGGCCGCCATCCAGATCGGCAGCAGCAGATGCTTGAAGCGCTCATCGCTATAGTCGGTCGCGACGGAGGAAATCCGCTGATCATCCCCGCCGATCCTACGCCGGATATCGGCGCGGATCTGCTCGTCCATCCGTTCCTTGGCGATCTCGAACCCTTCGGGCAATTCGACCGTATAGGCTTCGGCCCGGAACCCCGAGAGATAATCCGCGCTATAGGGCTGCAGATCGGCCATGGTCCATGGCTCCAGCCGCCGGATATTGGGCCTTGGCAGCGATTGCGAGGCCATCACCAGCAGATCGAGGAACTGCCGCTGAACCTCGCCCGAGACATTCCGCCACCGTGTGCGCTGCACGCGCCGCCGGTTCTTGCCAGTGCCGACAGTGACGTAATAATGCGTCCCGCGCTGCCCGGTATAGCGGGTCTGCGTCGCCACATCGAAGGCCCAATAGGGCACGTAAAGCCCACTCAGCCGCCCTGTGCTGCGCGCATATTTTGACAATGCCGACGGCGCGAACCACAGCCCCTTGAGCCATTTGCGCATCCGCGCCTGCGCGTCGCTCTCGCTGAGTTTGAATGGCAACAGCGCATGCGGCTTGATATGCCGGTTCGCGCCCGTATCCGTCACCACGGGCGAGGCGCAGAACGGGCATTCAGCGGAATGCACATTGGCCTCGAACTCGACCTGCGCCCCGCAGGTATTGCAGGAGATAACGCGCGTTTCCTCCATCGCCGCAGGAGGCAGGGCATTGGCAACCGCCTCGTGATAGTCGAGCGATTGCAACTCGGTAACGCGGGTCGCGTCATCCATCTGCGGGATCGGCTGCTCATGGCCGCAATATTCACAGCTCAACCGCGCCTGCCCGGGCGCAAAACGCAGCGAGGCGCCGCATTGCGCGCAGGGAAAACGATGTTCCGTCTCTATCAGTCCCATGCCCTGCCCGATCCCTCACGCCGACGGCCCCTTCCCGAAACCGCCCTGTTTTCTTCTTGCCAGAGATACTCAAATCAACGCTGGCGCACCTTACCCGGCAGGTGGCGGCGGGGGCGGCGGCTGCGAGGCGAAAAGCGCGGCCAGCGCAGGCACCTCACCCGCCTTGAGCCAGCCCGACTGCCCTTCGGTCCAGACCAGCGTGTCGCGCGTGATCTGTGCGCCAAGCTGGGATTGCGGGATGGGGCCGCGGGTCTGCCCGTTCTCGGCGATATGCCACATCGGCTCGCTGGCCAGAGGGGGCGGAGGGGGCGGCGCAGCCGCTGCCCCCGCTTGGGGCGCCGTCGCCTGCTGGCCCATGGCTTGCGCCATGCCCATGCCCATCCCCATCCCCATACCGGCGCCGAGCCCCGCGCCCATGCCGCTATCGCCACCGCCCTCGGCGGCCTTCTGCATCGCCTGCGCAGCCGAGAACTGGGTGTATTTGTTCAGATCACCCACAATCCCCATCGAGGTGCGCTGATCGAGCACTTTCTCCACTTCGGGCGGCAGCGAGATGTTTTCGATATAGAGCTCGGGCATTTCCAGCCCGTATTCACTCAGCGTGGGCGCAATTGCCTTGAGCACCACATCCGACAGATCCTTGGTATTCGCCGCCATGTCGAGTGCGGGAATACCGCTTGCGGCCAGAATGCGGCTGACCTTCTGCACCACGATATTGCGGATCTGGCCTGCGATCTTTTCCTGCGTGAAATCGCCATCGGTGCCCACGATCTCGCGCATGAAGGGGGCCGGGTCCGTCACCCGGATCGCGTAAGAGCCAAAGGCCCGCAGCCGCAGCGGCCCGAATTCGGGGTCGCGCAGCATGACCGGGTTTTGCGTTCCCCATTTCAACCCGGGGAAGCGGCGCGTGTTGACGAAATAGATTTCCGACTTGAAGGGCGAGTTGAAGGCATGGTCCCAATGTTGCAGCGCTGTCATCAGCGGCATGTTGTTGGTCTCGAGTTGATAGAGACCGGGGCCGAACATATCGGCCAGTTGCCCTTCATGAATGAAGACCGCCATCTGACCCTCGCGGACGGTCAGCTTCGCGCCATACATGATCGAATTGCCATAGCGCTCAAAGCGGTAGACCATCGTGTTGCGGGTGTCATCGGTCCATTCGATGACATCGATGAATTGACCCTTGAGAAAGCTGAAGACCATGGCCGGACCCTTTCGGTTCAGATGTGCAGTAGACCGCCTTGCGCGGGAGTATCGCCTAACTCGCGCCGCCCATCAACTCCTGCGCAATCTCGCGCAGGATCGGGCGGGCCTCGTCTTCGCGCATGCCGGGACGCAGGCGGGGGTCGTAGAGCATCCGCAGCAGGTTCTCGTCCAGAGCCGTGAGAACCGCGAACTCGGCCGTGTCATTGAACAGCGAGGGGCGCACGCGCGGGTGATCATTGGGCAGCCCCATGCCCTGCGCCAGTTCCTCGTAATAGCAGGCGCGGCGCGAGAGGTCGGGCAACTCGGCACGGATGACGGCGATGGCGTCAGTGTAGAGATTCGATCCGCCGCGCGAAAAGGCCAGCACAAGGCAGGAGACCGAGAGCGGCAGATTGGTGACCAGATCGAGCGTCACCGAGTCGATCCCCGGCACAAGCTGGCGCAACCGGGGGCCTGCGGCGCGGCGCTCCTCTTCCGAGAGCACCAGCACGTGAAAATTCCCGGTGCCGTCGGTCAGCGAAACCGGGTGCCCGGTCAGTTGCCCCAGCCGGGCCGCATAGCTGCGCAGGAAGCGACGATCAAGTTGTCGCGTCGCTTCGGACACGGACTCACCGAACTCGACGCGCATCCGCACTGGCCTCTGCCAGCGGCGCAAGGTGGAAGGCGTTGCGCGCTCGACGATCCGCCCGCTGTCGAATGCGTATTCTTCATAGAGCGCGATGCGCACAAAGGCCTGTTCCAAATCGCGCGCGGAGAAGGGCAGATCGCGCGGCGCGCGCTCTTGCCGCATAAGCCCATTGGCGCGGCGCTGCGCTTCGAGCCCAGCGAAATAGGCCGCCACGTCATCGGCGGGTGGCAGTGCCTCAGGAGGTATAGGTGTCAGCTCCGCAGACGGAGGCGCCTGCGGTGCCTCCATTGGCTCGGTGTCGGTTTCTGTCATGGGCAAGGCGCAGCCTGCAAGAATGGTCGCAGCCGCCAGCAATGCGGTGCCCGGTTTGCGCAGGTCCGGGCGCGGTCGGTTTCTGTGGGCAGCCCGGACCATGGCTGCTCAGGAGTCAGTGGCGTGTGCCGCGCGATCATCGCGCGCACGCGCGGCCACGAGCGACTGCCTCAGCTCGGCTTCCATCTTGGTCAGCTCTTCCTCGGCAGCGGCGCGCTTCGCGCGGCCCTCGTCGGCAATCTGAAGGCTGTCCTCGATGGTGGCGATCAGTGTCTCATTGGCCTTCTTCACGGCTTCGATATCGAACACACCGCGCTCAACCTCCTCGCGCACCTCGCGATTTGCGTCACGCAGGTTTTCGGCATTGGCGGTCAGAAGTTCATTGGTCAGGTCACTGGCCTGCCGCACCGCCTGTGCAGCCTCGCGCGAGCGCTGGATGGTCAGCGCCTGGGCAAGCTGCGTCTCCCAAAGCGGCACTGTATTGACCAGGGTCGAATTGATCTTGGTGACAAGCGACTTGTCATTCTCCTGCACCAGCCGGATCGAGGGCAGGGATTGCATCGTGACCTGACGCGTCAGCTTGAGGTCATGCACCCGGCGTTCCAGATCGTCGCGCGCGGCGCGCAGGTCGCGCAATTCCTGCGCTTTCAGCACCTGATCATTCTCCGGCGCGGCATCAACCTCGGCTTGCTTGGCGGGAATGTCCTTCTCGTCCAGATCCTTGATCTTGGCTTCGCCCGCGGCAATGTAGAGCGCGAGTTCGTGATAGAACTCGAGCGTCTTTTCATAGAGCTTGTCGAGCCCCTTGATATCCTTGAGCAGCGTCGTCTCATGGGTGAGCAGATTGCCGGTGATGCGGTCGATCTGGCCTTGCACGGTATTGTAGCGCTCCTGAAATTTCGCGATGGGGGCCGCCTTGCCGGTCAGACGCTCCCACCAACTCCGCTTGCGGCGCGTGTCGAGTTCGCTGACCGAGAAACCGCGCAGGGTCGTCACCATCTCGCGCAGCCCGTCACCTGCAGGACCAAGGTCCTTGTTCTTGACGTCGGCCAGCATCGACTGGCTGATCTGCTGCAACTCCATTTGCGCACGCGAGCCAAACCCGATGATCGTGCTGGTCTGCCCCATGTCGATTTCGCTCATGCGGGCGCGGATCGCCTCCGCCTCTTCCGCCGGAGCCTCTTCCAGAACGACAAGCGCATTCGAGGGCTCGGCCAATGGCGTGTCGATCAGCGCGTCGATTTCCCCGGTCAGGCTTTCGGCCTGCTGGCGGATGGAGTCTGGCATGGTCGTCCCTCTCTGTGCTGTGGCCTTGTTATCGGTCAGACGTGGTTATTCAGGCACTGGGGCGCAAGCCCTCGCGCTCGAGCCGCTCGCGCAGCACCTCGATTTCGATGTCCAGCTCCGTCCGGTCATCGGCCAGAAGCGCATCGCGACGCAGCGCAAAGCGGCTCTCAAGGTCATCGAGCAGGGCCTCATATTCGGCGCGCGCCTCGGTGTCGCGATTGCGCGCGTAGAGATCGGCGAATTTCACGGTCGCGTCGCGCGCGCCTATCAGATAGATGCCCAGATAGCGCCGAGCGTTGTTCAACCGCCGCGGATCATTCTCGATCACGCGGAAAAGCTGGCGGATATTGGTGCCGAAACTCTCGACCCGGCGGGCCATACCACGGTCATTGGTACCCTTGATGGCCGAAGTCATCTCGGCCAGATAGCTTTCCGCTTCTTCAACCGCGCGGGTGGCGCGGTCGGTCTGGAAGGAATCCACCCCCTCCATACCCTTGCCTTTCAGCGGATCAGGCCCGAAAGCGCCGAGGTGCAGCACAGCCCCCAGCACGGCAAAAACCACAGCGGGCACCAGACCGCCAGAGAGCCCCGCCAGACCCAGCCCGGCCCCGGTCAGTACGGCCGCAAAGAGCTTGCGCGGGATCGCCGGCCGTCGTGCAACGCTGCGTTCATCATAGGCGGCATGTGCCAACACACCCTCGCGGGTCAGCCAGGCGGCGAGCATCAGAAGGCCGAAGGTCGTCAGATTGAGAGCCAGACCGGTCGCGTCGCTGAAAAAGGCGCGGATGGCGAAGGCGAAGGGCAGCACGAAGAGCATATTGACGCGCGCGCCGACTGGATGCGGGCGCGCCACCGTGACAGGCGCTTGTCCCGAGGCGCCAGGACTGTAGCGACCGCCAAAGCGCTGGCTCATCCGTTACCCTCCCCAAATCGCAACATAGAGCATCAGCGCCATCAGGAGCGCGAAAGACGTCTTCTGCAACCCCGTCGATGTCATTGGTTAAATGCTCCGAGACAATATCCGCCGACTATAGGGGAAGAGGATTCGTATTGAAAGACGTCGCACTGCGCATCCGCAGCAAAACCGGGTGACGTGCTGGGGATGCGGTCAGCTATGCCTCTCGTCGGGTAACTCGATCAGAAGCGCAGGTTGAAATGCCGTGTCAGCCCGACTTCTGCCGAGAACTGATTGCGCTGCCCCTGTCGAACGATGGGAGAGTCCCCGGCATCACCGCGCAGCCGGTCGAAGCGCAGCCGTCCGCTCACACCCCAGTCATCCGAGAGCGCCTGGTAGGCCCCGACCTCGAGCCCGATGGAGTGAAATCCGCTGCCTGGTCTGTAGGGCGCAAGCCCCGAGGCGAGTGATTCGTCTTGGCTCACACCGAAATAGGTGCGTGTGAAACGCCCGTCACCGAATTCGGCGCGCGGGCCGGCATGGAGGACCAGGCCGTCAAGGCTGCGATAGATTGCATTGGCGCCAATCTCGCCCGCGAACCCGCGATGACCGACCGCGCCATAGCGCAGGTCAGCGTAGACCTGCCAGAATTCCTCGGTGTAGTGGACACCGAAGCCCAGTTCGACGGCGGCTTTGACGTCATCCAGCCCCGCAAGCTCATCGCTGCCTTCGCGTTTGGGAATGTAGCGAAAAGCCCCACGCAGCCCGGCGCCGGGTACAAGGTCAGTCGGACCATCAAAGGCCGAGGTGTCAAGATTCCCGAGTTGAACCCGCCCGATTCCGAGTCCCCCGAAGCTGAAGCCCCCGGCAGGGCCGATCCGCGTCCCTGTGGCGCCGAAATACTCTGGCGCAACGCCAACCCCGCCACTCAGCGCGAAGGAAAACCCGCGCTCCTGCGCCGCCGCAGGCATGGCAGCGCCGAGCATGCCTGTGCAGGCGAGAACAGCGGGGAGAAACAAACGCATTACGGAAACCCACTTGGACGAGTCAGCTTGGTTTGCGTTAGAGATAGACCAAGCCGTGCGCGAATCCATCGCGTTCGCCGAAATAAACATAGAAGTGACGCGGGTTGACGCAAATGTCACGGAAAGGGGCAGCAATGGAATTCACAGTTGCGATTGATGGCCCGGCCGCGTCGGGCAAGGGCACCATCGCGCGCGCGATTGCTGCCGAGTTCGGCTTCGCGCATCTCGATACCGGGCTGCTCTATCGCGCTGTGGCGATGAAGGGTGGAGACCCGGTCGGGGCGGCAAAAAGCCTCAACGCCGATGATCTGGCGCGTGACGACCTGCGCAGTCTTGCGGCGGGTGAGGCGGCGAGTCGCGTGGCGGTCCTGCCCGAAGTGCGCGCGGCACTCGTCGCCTTCCAGCGCGAATTCGCGCAGCGTGCAGGTGGCGCGGTGCTCGACGGGCGCGACATCGGCACCGTGATCTGCCCTGAGGCCGAGGTGAAGCTGTTCGTCACCGCCAGCCCCGAGACTCGCGCAGAGCGGCGCTGGCAGGAAACCGGGACCGGCAGTTATGAGGAGGTGCTGGAGCAGGTGCGCACGCGGGATGCGCGTGACATGGACCGCGCCGATGCGCCACTCCGCCCCGCCGAGGATGCCGTGCTGCTGGACACCTCCGATTTGAGCATCGACGAGGCTGTGGCACGCGCGCGCGAGGTCGTCGCGGCGCGGCTCGCGCGCTGAAGGTAGCCACGTCACGCTTGTGGTGATGCCCTTTCTGACGCCATTCTGTCCGGGGGAGACAGATCATGCGTGTATTTCTGAAATGGCTGTTCCGGAGCGTGCTGGTGCTCGTGGTGCTGGCGCTGGCCGTGGGGGTCTGGAAGCGCGAGGAGATCACGCGGCTGATGGCGGTGAACAGCCTCTTCGCCGAAGACAAGAACGTGGCCAACTTCTCGTCCATGGACCGGATGTTCCTGCATACGCATTTGGCGGCGGGCACAAACACGCCCTTGCCACGCGGGCCGCAGGCACAGATGCCCGAAGAATTTGAGGAATGGCTCTCGGCGCGAAGCGTCACGGCCTATGTCGTGCTGCGAGACGGCCAGCTCGTGGCCGAGGAGTATCTGCTCGGGACAGGCGAGGATGATCTGCGCATCTCCTGGTCTGTCGCCAAGAGCGTGCTGGCTCTGCTCTACGGCATCTTGCTGGACGAGGGTGCGGTGCCGGGGCCAGAGGCGCAGGTGACCGAAGCCGTGCCCGCGCTCCGCGGCTCGGCCTATGAGGGCGCGACGATCCGCGATGTGCTGACCATGTCCTCGGGCATTCGTTTCAACGAGGATTATCTGGACCTTCATTCCGACATCAACCGGATGGGCCGGGTGCTGGCATTGGGCCGGTCGATGGATGGCTTCGCTGCCGAACAGAATGCGCGCGCCTTCGAGCCCGGCACGCGCTGGCAATATGTCTCGATCGA
>SLJW01000022.1 GCA_007134865.1 Paracoccaceae bacterium
CGAGGTCACGCAGCCCCGGCCGGACAAAGCAAAACAGACGTTGAAGGAGATTAACCATGCGTCACGCAAGAGGCTACCGCCGCCTGAACCGAACCCATGAGCACCGCAAGGCGCTGTTTGCGAATATGGCTGGCTCGCTCATCGAACATGAGCAGATCAAGACCACATTGCCCAAGGCAAAAGAACTGCGCCCCATTGTGGAAAAGCTGATCACGCTGGCAAAGCGCGGTGATCTGCACGCCCGACGTCAGGCCGCAGCACAACTCAAGCAGGACAAGCACGTCGCCAAGCTGTTTGAAGTTCTGGGGCCGCGCTACAAGGAGCGCCAGGGCGGGTATGTCCGCGTGCTCAAGGCCGGGTTCCGCTATGGTGATATGGCGCCGATGGCGATCATCGAATTCGTCGAGCGCGATGTCAGCGCCAAGGGCTCAGGCGATCTTGCCCGGCTCGAAGCCGAGGCTTCGGAAGAATAAAACCATCTGACTGTTTTCGAGGGGGCCCGCATCTGCGATGCGGGCCTCTTTGTCATTGAAAACCTGCGCAAGCTTTCCCTATATCGATCGCGAGAAACATCCGGAGAGACTCCATGCGCCTGACTGTCATTCTGGCGTTATGTTTGCTGGTCGCGGCACCGATCCGTGCCGAAACCGTGCCGCAATCGCTCGCGCAGGTTCAGCTCAGTTTCGCGCCTGTGGTGCGCGAAGCGGTGCCTGCGGTGGTCAATATCTACGCGCAGCGCGTTGTGGCGCAGCGGGCTTCACCCTTCATCGATGATCCGTTCTTCGGCGACCTGTTCCGCAATTTCGGCCAGCCCACCCCGCGCATGCAAAATTCGCTTGGTTCGGGGGTGATCCTGTCCGAGGACGGGATCGTCGTGTCGAATTTCCATGTCGTCGGCAACGCCACCGAGATCCGCGTGGTGCTCAGTGACCGCCGCGAATTCGATGCCGATATCATCCTGACGGATGAGGAGAGCGACCTGGCCGTCCTCAAGCTGCGCGATGCGCGCGACCTGCCGGTGCTGGAGCTCGCCGATTCAGATGCCATCGAGGTCGGCGATCTGGTTCTTGCCATCGGCAACCCGTTTGGTGTGGGTCAGACAGTCTCGAGCGGGATCATCTCGGGGCTGGCGCGGTCGGGCATCGCAGTGGGCTCGGGGCGTGGATATTTCATCCAGACCGATGCGCCGATCAATCCGGGCAATTCCGGTGGTGCGCTTGTCGATATGCGCGGTCATCTGGTTGGTGTGAATACGGCTATCATCACCCGCTCGGGTGCCTCGCATGGCATCGGCTTCGCGATCCCGGCCAATCTGGTGAAGCAGGTGGTCACGCAGGCCCGCGACGGGCGCAGCCGCTTCCAGCGCCCATGGGCGGGGGTGACAGTGCAAGCGGTTGATGCGGCGCTTGCGGAGGCCTTTGACCAGAATCTGCCGGAGGGCGTCGTGCTGTCGGAACTGCATCCCGAGAGCCCACTTGTCGCGGCGGGATTGCAGCGTGGGGATATCGTGGTGTCGGTGGATGGCGCTCCGGTCAATTCGGGCCCTGAAATGATGTTCCGCTTCTCGGCGCGTGGGATTGGCGGGAGGGCCGAGTTGACCTATCTGCGCGATGGCAGGCTGGAGACAGCGAGGGTTGACCTGATCGCCCCACCTGACAGACCTGATCGCGCGAAGCGCGTCGTCGAGGACCGCTCGGCTTTGCGGGGGCTTTCGGTGGTGCGAATCAACCCGGCGGTGATTGCGGAATACGGTCTGTCGCTGGATGCCGAGGGCATTCTGGTCACGGAGTTGCGCGATCTGTCTGCGCGCACTGGGTTGCAACCGGGCGATATTCTGTTGGCAATCAATGGCGAGCCGGTCGCGACAACAGATGACGTGATCACCCTCGCGACCGAGCCGACGCGCAACTGGCAGATCGAGGCCTTGCGCAACGGACGGCGGGTGGTGCTGCGCTTCCGCCTGTAAATCCAGACCCTTCCGCATGACCTGCAAGCGGTCTAGACTGCGCAGATGCCGGATTTGTTCGACCATGCCGCGCCCGATGCGCCGGAGACCGCGCCGCGTCCGCTCGCGGACCGACTGCGCCCGCGGCAGCTTGAGGATGTGATTGGTCAGTCGCAGGCTCTGGGCCCGGAAGGGCCCTTGGGGGCGATGCTCGCCTCTGGCATGCTGGCCTCGCTTATCCTCTGGGGGCCGCCGGGCGTTGGCAAGACGACCATCGCAAGGCTGCTGGCGGACCGGACCGATCTGGAATTCGTCCAGATCAGCGCGATTTTCACTGGCGTACCCGATCTGCGCAAGGTTTTCGAACAGGCGAAGCTGCGCCGCCAGAACGGGCGCGGGACGTTGTTGTTCGTTGATGAGATTCACCGTTTCAACAAATCGCAGCAGGACAGCTTTCTGCCACATATGGAAGATGGCACGATCACGTTGGTCGGGGCCACCACCGAGAACCCGTCCTTTGAGTTGAACGCGGCGCTTCTGTCGCGCGCGCAGGTGATCGTGCTAGAGCGATTCATGCTCGCCGATCTGGAATTGCTGGCGCAACGGGCCGAACAGGCGCTCGGGTGCGCGCTCCCGCTGACGGGACCGGCGCGCGAGGCGTTGCTGGAAATGGCCGATGGCGACGGGCGCGCGCTGCTCAATCTGATCGAGCAGGTGGCCGGGTGGCGGGTCGAGGGCAAGCTAGACCCCGAGGCTCTGGGCGCCCGGCTCATGCGGCGCGCAGCGCAATATGACAAGACCGGGGACGCGCATTACAACCTCATCTCGGCGCTGCATAAATCAGTACGCGGCTCGGACCCGGATGCCGCACTCTACTGGTTTGCACGCATGATCGCAGGCGGCGAGGACCCGCGCTATCTGGCGCGGCGTCTGACCCGGATGGCGGTCGAGGATATCGGTCTTGCCGATCCGCAGGCGCAGTCTGTCTGTCTGGAGGCATGGCAGGCCTACGAGCGCCTCGGATCGCCCGAGGGAGATCTGGCACTGGCGCAGGCCGTGACCTATCTCGCCCTCGCGCCGAAGTCGAACGCGGGCTATGTCGCCTGGAAAGCGGCCCAGCGGATGGCGAAGGAGACAGGGTCGAAGCCGCCGCCGAAGCACATCTTGAACGCGCCCACCAAGCTGATGAAGGAGCAGGGTTATGGCGCGGATTATGCCTATGATCATGATGCCGAGGACGGGTTTTCGGGGCAGAATTACTTTCCGGACGGTGTGAAGCGGCCCGTGCTGTATCAGCCGCTTGAACGCGGGTTTGAGCGGGAGCTTGCGAAGCGAGTGGCTTATTTCGCGAAGCTACGGGCGCGACGAGCGGAATAGTCCTTCCGGGGGGCGTGGCCGCTGCGCGGCCACGGTTCGGCGCTCCCGCGATGCCTCTGCAATTTCCGCGATGTGGAATTGAGTATTTTTGGCAAGAAAATGCGAGGTCATGACAGCTTGACATGCTCTGGCGCGCGGGGAATGAGAGGCGCGGAGAAGAAGAGGCGCGAGATGGCAGGTGTGCAGATACGGCAGGTGGGCGCTGACGAGGGCGAGCAGCGGCTGGACCGCTGGCTGAAACGCCAGTTCCCGCAGATCACGCAAGGCTTGATCGAGAAAGCCTGCCGCAAGGGTGAGATCAGGGTTGATGGCGGCAGGGTCAAGGCTTCGACTCGGGTCGAGGCAGGGCAGAATGTGCGCATACCGCCGCTGCCGGGGAACGAACCCGCACCTGTTGTGGTCAAGGCAGAGCCTCGCACTGAGGATGCCGAGATGATCCAGCAAGCTGTGATCTGGAAAGACCAGCATATCATTGCGCTCAACAAGCCGCCCGGTCTGCCTAGTCAGGGCGGGAGCGGGCAGGGCGCGCGCCATGTCGATGGGCTCGCTGAGGCGCTTTGCTTTGGCTACAAGGAGCGCCCGGTTCTGGTGCACCGGTTGGACAAGGATACTTCGGGCGTGTTGCTGCTGGCGCGAACCTCGCGGGTTGCGCGGCGGCTGGCCGAGGCGTTTCGCGAGCGCAGCGCGCGCAAGATATACTGGGCGCTGGTCGCAGGCGTGCCGAGCCCGGCCATGGGCACCATTCGTTACGGGCTGGTCAAGGCGGGGGGCAGGGGTGCGGGCGAGAAGATGCGCTGCATTCACCCTGGCGAGGTCGATCAGGTGGACGGGGCGAAGCGCGCGACCACCGACTATGCGGTGTTGGAGCGGCTTGGCGGGCGTGCGGCCTGGGTGGCGCTCTCGCCGATCACAGGCCGGACGCATCAATTGCGCGCTCATATGGCCGAGATCGGGCATCCGATCATCGGCGATGGTAAATATGGCGGTGGCGCGCAGGAGAATCTGGGCGATGGCTGGGGTGCAGGCATTGGTGGCGAGGTCAGCCGCAAGCTGCATCTGCATGCGCGCTCGCTGCGGTTGGTGCATCCGATTACCGGCGGGCTGCTGGATCTGACGGCGCCCCTGCCCGCGCATATGGCGGCAACATGGGCGCTCTTCAACTGGCGCGAAGGGGATGTGCCTGCTGACCCGTTCGAGGGTGACTGATGCCGTTGAGGTTGGTGATCTTCGATGTCGATGGCACTCTGATCGACAGTCAGGCGCATATCTGTGCCGCGATGGGCGCTGCATTCGGCGGCCTGGGGCTCGCGGTGCCCGGTCGGCGGGAGGTTCTGGGGATCGTGGGCCTTTCGCTGCCGCATGCCATGGCGCGGCTTGCGCCTGATGTGCCGCTGGAGGCTCGGGCGCAGCTTGTCGAAGGCTACAAGCAGGCCTTCGCTGCGCTTAGGGCAGCGGAATTGTCACCGCTTTACCCCGGGGCGCGCGAGGCGATTGAAGCACTGCGCGCGATGCCGGATGTGCTGCTGGGCATTGCGACTGGGAAATCGCGGCGCGGTCTTGCGCATGTGTTGGAGGCGCATGATCTGAACGCGCATTTCGTGACTGTGCAGGTGGCCGATGACCACCCGTCGAAACCGCATCCGTCCATGATCCATGCCTGCCTGCGCGAAACAGGTGTCGCGCCGGAAAGCACCATCATGCTGGGGGATACCTCTTACGATATGGACATGGCGCAAGCGGCTTGTGTGCATGGATTGGGCGTTGCCTGGGGCTATCATCCACTCGAGAAGCTGGGCGTGCCGGTGATCGCAGATTTCACCGAACTGTCGGGTGCAGTGCAGACCATCTGGGCGGGAGCAGAGGCATGAGTGGTTGGGCAAAGAAGCGGTTCTGGGCGGAGGTGGCTGTCTGCGCCTGCGAGGGCGGGTATACTCTCACGCTTGATGGGCGCGCGCTACGCACACCTGCAAAACAGCCGCTTGTCGTGCCGACCGAAGCGCTGGCCGTGCTTCTGGCCGAGGAATGGCGGGCGCAGGGTGAAGTCATCGCGCCCGAGACCATGCCCGCGACACGCGCGGCGAATGCCGCGATCGACAAGGTCCGTGGGCAGATGGACGAGGTCACCGAGCTGCTTGCCGCCTATGGTGACAGTGATCTGGTCTGCTACCGGGCCGAGGCCCCCGAGGAACTCATCGCGCTTGAAGAGCGGGCCTGGGATCCGCTGATCGATTGGGCCGCGCATCGTTACGGCTGCCGCCCCCGTATCCGCTCGGGTGTCATGCACGGACCGCAACCGAAGGCGCTGCTTGACAGCCTGCATGCAGATGTCGCGCGGCTGGGGCCGTTCGAATTGACCGCATTTCACGATCTGGTTGCGATGTCGGGCTCGCTCATCATCGCGCTCGCCTTGCTTGACCGCTATGCCGAGCCCGAGGCGCTCTGGCAGGTGTCGCGGATCGACGAGGACTGGCAGATTGCGCAATGGGGCGAGGATGAGGAAGCGGCGGCGCTGACCGCAGGTCGGCGCAAGGCTTTTCTGGATGCAGCACGCTTCTATTTTGCAGCGCGGGCCTGAACAGGAGAGTTGGCGCGTCATTTGACCGGCGCGCCGCGCAATCAGTTTCCCGTCTGCCGCGCTCCGCGTCTTTTGTCTTGACCGTCGCCTGGCACTCCAGCCATCAAAACGCATGCGCATCGCGACATTCAACGTGCAGAACCTGCGGCTGCGCCATCCAGAGGGTCGCGCCCGGTTCGATGGTGCCCGCGATTATGATGTTCCGGCGGACAACACAGAGGCGGCCATGGCGCTGGATCTGGCCGACCGCCGGCTCACGGGGCAAATCCTCGCACAGACAGATGCCGATGTGATCTGCCTGCAGGAAGTCTTTGACCGCGAAACGCTCGATTTCTTCCATGACCATCTGATGAAGCATGTCGGGGCTCGGCCCTATCCGCATCGGGTCTGCCTGCCCGGCAATGACGGGGGCGGGCGCGATCTGGCAGTTTTGAGCCGCTATCCGTTACAGGATGTGGCCAGCCACGCGCATCTTGTCCCGGCCAATCTGGGTTTCGACCCTCCTCCCGGTATACGGCCTGATCTGCCGATATTCCGGCGCGATTGTCTGGTGTTCCGGGTCGGTGCGCTGACGGTTTTCAACTGCCATTTCAAGGCACCTTGGCCCAATGCTGCCGGAGCCTGGCCCGTCCGGCGGCTGGAGGCGCAGGCCGTGCGCGCTCTGATCAAGGCGTGCCATGATGACGATCCAGAGGCGCTCTGGCTGATCCTTGGAGATCTGAACGAGCCTGAGGCTAATTCGGGTGAGGCCTCGGCGCTCTCGCCCGTTTTGCCGCCATTTTCGGTCGATCTGGTGGCACGGATGCCGCCTTCGGAACGATGGACCTATTATGAGGCGCAGGAACAGCACTATGCCTGCCCCGATGCTTTGCTGGCCTCACCTGCGCTCGCGAGACGCTGGCCAGAGGCAACTCCAGAGGCGGTGCGGGCCGGGCTGGACCGGGCGGCGACGCGGGCGCGCGAGCCGCGTCTGTCAGATGTTGGGGCGCATCGCCCCCATGCCAGCGATCATGTGGCCCTTGTTGTCGCGTTCGACGGGCTTTGAGTGCTGGCGCTCGACCGGGTGAGCATCTGCGGTGGGTCGCGTGAAATCGTTACGAGTCTTCCGACTTTCCAGTCTGCGCAGCAAGATGCAGGGCCTTGTTCAGCACTTCTTCATCGCCGATATGATTGGCAAGGATGAGGATAAGCCTCGCGTTCAGCGCGTCGCTCTCATCCTTGCTCAACCCGTCATGAACCGCCATCAGCGTGTCGTAAAAGCGGTCAGGGTCGGCGATGTTGCGGCTCAGGGTCAAGTCAGCCATGGGCCCCTCCTCTGCTCTGGCCCGTGGCCTGAAGAAACGCGGCCTCGACAGCCGCGGCATCGAACTGCGCCCAACGGGCGCAGACATGCTGATCGGGACGGATGAGATAGACGGCGCTGGATTGATCACCTGCATAGCGCTCTGCCAGCACGGGAGAGTCAGCGCGTGTAGTCTGCAGACATGTCATGTCTTCGGGCAAGGGGCTGTCGGGCAAGTCGGTATCAATGGCCAGCAATGTGAAGTCCGGGCCAAGCTGATCGAGTAGCCAGCCGTCTCCAAGCGGCGCATCGGTCAAGGGCGCGCCCGGACGCGTGCGCGTGGGCAGTTCTTCGGCATCGGCACCGTTCAGCGGACCGTCATCATAGCGACAGGGCACCGAGAGGCGGCCGGAATTGACCAGCGGACGGGCGAATTCCTGCGTCTCGGCCAGATCGAGCACTGCGTCTCGGAAAACTCGGCTGATCTCGGATTTCGGCGTGATGAATTCGGTTGAGCGGGTAGAGTTGAGAATGTTCTCGTCAGCGCCATAGACCCGCTCGAAATCATAGGTGTCGAGCAGCCAGTCGGGCGATCGACCGTCGATCACGCGGGCGAGTTTCCAGCACAGGTTGTCCACATCCTGCAGCCCGGAATTGGCTCCGCGTGCGCCGAAGGGCGAGACCTGATGCGCGGCATCGCCGGCGAAGATCACGCGGCCATGGCGAAAGCGCTCCATCCGGCGGCATTGGAACGTGTAGATCGAGACCCATTCCAATTCGAACTCGACATCCTCACCCAGCATTTGCTTGATCCGCGGGATGACACGTTCGGGCGCCTTTTCAGCCTCGCGGTCGATATCCCAGCCCAGTTGCAAATCGATCCGCCAGACATTGTCAGGCTGTTTGTGCAACAGCGCGGACTGGCCGCGATTGAAGGGCGGGTCGAACCAGAACCAGCGCTCGGTCGGGAAATCGGCCTGCATGATCACATCAGCGATCAGGAAATTGTCCTCGAAGACACGACCCACGAAGTCCAGCCCCATCATCCGCCGCGTGGGCGAATTCGCCCCGTCGCAGGCGATCAGCCACTCGGCCTGCACCTCGTAGGGCCCCTCTGGAGTTTCGATCTCCAGCCGCACATGGTCCGTATGCGCGCCAATCGCTTCGACCCGATTGCGGCCGCGAATCTCCAGCGGGGCGCCCTCGGCAGCGAGCGCCTGCGCGCGCTCGACAAGGAATTGCTCGAAATAATACTGCTGCAGATTGATGAAGGCGGGGCGCTTGTGGCCCTCTTCGGGCAGCAGGTGGAAATTGTAGATTTCGCGCTCGTCAAAGAAGACGCGGCCCTGGTCCCATGTCACGCCCTTCTCGGTCGTGATGTCGCCGCAGCCCAGCCGGTCGAGAATTTCGAGCGTGCGCTTGGCAAAGCAGATCGCGCGCGAACCGAAGCTCACACGGTCATTCTCATCGAGAACCACGACCGGCACCCCGCGTTGGGCCAGATCGATCGCGGCGGCCAGCCCGACCGGACCTGCCCCGATGATCACCACCTTGTGGCGCACCGGGCTGACCGCGTCCTGATCCGCATGGCGCGTGTAGGGGTAAAGTGGGCGCTCGAATATCTTGGTCATGTCCGTCCCTGTGGCTTTGTTGCCCTTGCGTCAACTTGTCCGCGCAGGCGCGACTGCGCGATGATTCAGATCAATCCCGGTTAGCCTTGCAAGGCTTCCCACATCTCCAGATCGCGCTGGGCAGTCCAGATGCGGGGCGTGTCGATACCGCGCGCCTCGTCATAGGCGCGTGCAACATTGAAGGGCAGGCAGTGCTCATAGATGGCATAATCCGCGAATTTCGGATCGCAGGCCGCGCGCACGGCGTCCCATGCTTCCTTGAGGCTTCCGCCCCGCGCGGCAATCTGTGCAGCAGGAGCATAGGTAGAGGCCACGAAATCGCGGGTGTTCTCGATGGCAAGATCCACCATCTCGCGACCCATCAGCGCGTCACCGCGACCGGGTGCGATAGCATCGACCTTAAAGCCCTTGATCGCATCAAGCGTACGAGACCAATCGGCGAAGTGCCCGTCGCCGCAATAGCAGGCAGAGTGATATTCGACGATATCGCCGGTGAACATGACATTGGCATCGGGCACATGGATGACAACGTCGCCCGCTGTGTGGGCGCGGCCCAGATGCATGAGGTCGATGCGACGATTGCCGAGATAGACCGACATCCGGTCGCGGAAGGTGGTGGTCGGCCATGTCAGCCCGGGGATGTCCTCGTGCCCCTGAAACAGCCGCGGGAAGCGCTGGAACTCGCTGTCCCAGTCTTCCTGCCCGCGCTCGACCACCATGGCGCGGGCCATGTCGGACATCAGGATCTGCGGCGCCTGATAGGCCGAGGCACCGAGCACGCGGACCGCGTGATAATGGGTGAGGACAAGGTGCGAGATAGGCTTGTCGGTGACCGAGCGGATGCACTCGATGACCTTTTGTGCGAGGCGCGGCGTGGCCTGCGCCTCGACTACCATCACGCTGTCGTCGCCGATGATGACGCCCGAATTGGGATCGCCCTCGGCAGTGAAGGCATAGAGGCCGGGGCCGATTTCGGTGAAGCTGGTCTGTTTTTCGGCGAGGTCGCCTTGCGAGGCAAAGGCTTTGGTCATGGTGCGCTCCTTCTGGCGGGGGGCTGTGGGGCAGTCTTGGATGCCTCCGGCGGGAGTATTTGGGTCAAGAAAATATCAGCGGGCATAGGGGTCGGGCAGGGCTGGCAGGAGTTTGCCGGTGCAGGGGCCGAAGCCGATGCGGTAGCCATCGCCATGGGCCGCGCCGCGCAGGGTGATGATGTCGCCGTCTTCAAGGAAGCTGCGGGACTGATCGCCCACGGCAATGGGTTCCTTGCCGCCCCAGCTCAGTTCCAGCAGGCTGCCGCGGCTGTCTTTCGTCGGGCCGGAGATGGTGCCGGAGCCCAGAAGGTCGCCGACATTCATCGGGCAGCCGCTGGTCGTGTGATGGGCGAGTTGCTGGGCAGAGGAATAATACATCTCGCGGTAATTGGTGCGGACGATGGCGGTGGGTGTGCCGCCTTCGGGGGTGAGGTCCACCTCCAGCGCGATGTCATAGAGCATGGGGCCGGGCTCCTCCAGGTGGGGCAGCAGGGGAACCTCGCGCGACGGGGTCGCACAGCGGAAGGGCTCCAGCGCGGCGCGCATCACGATCCAGGGGGAGATGGAGGTGGCGGTGGCCTTGGCCTGAAATGGGCCGAGCGGCTGGTATTCCCACGCCTGAATATCGCGCGCGGACCAGTCGTTCAGCAGCACATAGCCGAAGATCATGTCGTCTGCCTCGGCCACTGTCACGGGTCCATCAGAGTTCTGGCCGACGATGGCCCCGAGTTCCAGTTCCAGATCGAAGCGGCCGGAGGGGGCGAACCGGGGGGCGGAGTCGTTCGGGCCTTTCAACTGCCCCCATGGGCGGCGGATATCGGTGCCCGAGACCACCACCGACGACGCCCGCCCATTATAGCCGATGGGGATATGCAGCCAGTTTGGGGGCAGTGCATTTTCCGCGCCGCGGAACATGGTGCCGACATTGGTGGCGTGGTGGCGGCCAGCGTAGAAATCGGTGAATTCCGCCACCGCGAGCGGCATGTGGAGTTCAGCACCCTCCATCGGGTGCAGGAAAGGGGCGACCTTCTCCTGCTCTGGCGCACCCTCGCGCAGCAACTCATGCAGGCGGGCACGCAGGGCGGCCCAAGCCACGGGGCCCAGTTCCATCACTTCGTTCCAGAAGGGGATATCGAGAACCGGGGTATCATCGAGGCGCAAGAGCCCGGCCTCTTCGAGCCCGGTGGCGTCAAGAATGCGGTCGCCGATGGCCACGCCGCAGCGTGGCACGCCATCCACTGTGAACACGCCCAGGGCCAAGTTGTTCAGCGGGAAATCGGTATCGGGGGAATTGGCGCTCTCGATCCAGCTTCTCTCTAGCGGCATAGGTCCTCTCAGAATTCGATGGCCAGCCCGTCGCGGGCCAGCGTGAAGGGGCCATTCCAATGGCCCTTGATGGCGTCACGCCAGTGATCCTCGGTGAAGGCCGGGTCATCAGCGGGGATGAGGTGATAGAAGGCAAGATGCTTCACGCCTGCTTGCGTTGCAATGCGTGCGGCGGCATCGGGAGTTGAGTGGCTGTTCGTCAGATGCGCGCGGAGCTTCTCGCCCATGCCGGTCTTCGCGATGATGGCCTCCAGCCCTTCGGGTAGCATGGCCTCGTGCAACAAGAGATCCGCATCGCGAGCCAGATCGGCCAGTGGCGCGAAGGGGGCCGTGTCGGCGGAGAGGCAGAGCGATTTGCCCTCGGCTTCCAGCCTGAGCGCGAATGTGTCGGTGACAGGAGGATGCGGAACGCGCAGGGCGCGCGCAGCAAGGGGGCCAATGGTGAAGGCGCCTTCCTCCAACACATGCAAGCGCACGAGGCTGTCGAGGGGCGGGCGGCCCTCATCCTCCACGCGGAGGTTGGAGTCGTAGGCCATGGAGGCCATGAACCCCGCCCAATACTCGCGAAGACCCGCTGGCCCCCAGATATCAACCGGGGTTTTCAGGCCTGTGGTCCAAGCCGTGTGGACGAGCGGGCCAAGCTCAAGCACATGATCCGAGTGCAGGTGCGTGATCACTACATCCGACAGGCAGCGCAGGTCCATGCCTGCCTCGACCAGCCCGCGCGTGACACCCAGCCCGCAATCGATGACACGCGACAGCCCGCCGATCTCGACCAGCAGAGATGTGGGCATGGCACCGCCCCGCCGGACAGCAGGGCCGCCCTTGGCACCAAGGATCACTACTCGGGGCATGTGGTTATTTCAGCCCTGGCGTGCCGTCGAACTTCTTCTCGATCCCGTCCCAGCAGTCGATATAATCGTCCTGCAGCGGGGCCTCATTGGCGGCAAAGGCCGTGAGATGCTGCGGGAATCGGGTCTCGAACATGAAAGACATCGTGTTGTCGAGCTTCTCGGGCGCGAGCTCGGCATTCGACGCGCCCTCGAAGGCGTTGCGATCTGGCCCGTGGGGCAGCATCATGTTATGCAGCGACATGCCACCGGGCACGAAACCTTGGGGCTTGGCGTCATACTGGCCGTAGATATTGCCCATCAGCTCGGACATGATGTTCTTGTGATACCAGGGCGGGCGGAAAGTGTTTTCGGCCACCATCCAGCGCTCGCGGAACAGAACGAAGTCGATATTCGCAGTGCCGGGCACGCCCGATGGGGCGGTCAGAACCGTGAAGATTGACGGGTCAGGGTGGTCGAAGAGGATCGCGCCGACCGGGCAATAGGTGCGCAGGTCGTATTTGCAGGGCGCGTAATTACCGTGCCATGCCACCACATCGAGTGGCGAATGGCCGATCTCGCATTGGTGGAACTGGCCACACCATTTGATGGTGAGGGTCGAAGGGGTCTCGCGGTCCTCATAGGCGGCGACAGGCGTCTTGAAGTCGCGCCGGTTGGCCATGCAGTTGGCGCCGATCGGCCCGCGGCCCGGAAGCTCGAATTTCTGGCCGTAATTCTCGCAGACGAACCCACGGCAGGGGCCTTCCAGCACTTCGACCCGGTAGACCAGCCCGCGCGGAATGATTGCGATTTCCTTGGGCTCGAGGTCGATCACGCCAAGCTCGGTGCAGAAGCGCAGACGACCTTCTTGCGGGACAACGAGGATCTCGCTGTCAGCCGAGAAGAAATAGGCGTCCTTCATTGATTCCGTGACGAGATAGATATGCGTGGCCATGCCGACCTGCGTGTTCACATCGCCCGCCGTGGTCATGGTGCGCATGCCGGTCAGCCATGTCAGCGGCTCATCCGTATGAGGCACCGGGTCCCAGCGATACTGACCGAGGCTGATCACATCCGGGTCCACATTGGGTGCGGACTTCCAATAAGGCAGGTCGATCTTGGTATAGCGGCCCGAATGCTTGACCGAGGGACGGATGCGGTAGCACCACGTGCGCTCGTTCTGGTGGCTGGGTGCTGTGAAGGCAGTGCCAGTGAGTTGCTCGCCATAGAGGCCGTAATTGCATTTCTGAGGGCTATTCATGCCTTGTGGCAGGGCACCTGGCAGGGCCTCGGTTTCAAAATCATTACCGAAGCCGGGCATGTAGCCTTCATGCGGTCCCGCATGCGAGGGCGCGCGGATCATTCCTTGTGGCAGGGCGTGATGGGTCATGGCAGCCTCCTCTCCCCAGAAACACTCATGAGCCTCTTATTGGTTGCATTTGCAACCATGTCAAGGTTATCTTTGTTTCAGGGCGACGCAAGAAAGGGCGCGAGGGTGATAAAGCTTTATGATTATTGGCGTTCGTCCTCGGCTTATCGGGTGCGGATCGGGCTCAATCTACTTGGGATCGCGCATCAGCGGATCGAAGTTGACCTGCTTGCGGGCGACCAGACCGGCGCCGCGAATCTGGCGCGCAACCCGCAAGGCGTGGTCCCGACGCTTGAAATCGACGGGCTGAGCCTGACCCAATCGCTCGCGATTCTGGAATATCTCAATGACACGCGTGCGGCGGGTTGGCTGCCGCCCGATGCGGCCGGGCGCGCGCGGGTGCGTGCACTGGCAATGGCCATTGCGATGGAGATCCAGCCTGTCTGCAATCTGCGCGTGGCAAAGTCGGTCGTCGCGGCGTCGGGCGGCAAAGTGACGCTCGAAGACTGGATGCGCCGGCATATCGCGCCTGGGTTGGAGGCAGTAGAGGCGCTGCTGGAGCACGCTGCGACCGGGCGTTTCTGCCACGGCGATGCAGTTACGCTTGCGGATATCTGCCTCGTGCCGCAGCTCTACAATGCCAATCGTTGGGGGGTGGCCTATGATCATCTGACGCGGCTCTCGACGGTTGAGGCGGCGATTCTGGCGCTCCCGGCTGTGCAGGCCGCACATCCGGATCGCGCAAGGCCATGACAAGGGGGCGCGGCCCATGGCAAAGTTTAGCGAAACAGGAGCGATGATGCGCGACACCGAAGCGGGCGGGTTCGATCTCGATCAGTTCCTGCCCTATCTGCTCAATCAGGCCGCAGAGGCCAGCAGTCATTCCTTCGCCGCGACCTATCGGCGCGACTATGGCATGACGCGCACGCAATGGCGGGTGATGGCCAATCTGGGCAAGTTCGGTGCAATGTCGGCAACCGAGATCTGCCGGATTGCGCATATCGACAAGACCAAGGTCTCCCGCGCAGTGTCGCAGCTTGAAAGCTCTGGGTACCTGACTCGTGAAAAGGTCGCCGAGGACAGACGGCGCGAGCGGCTGGCGCTGACCGAGGCGGGCCGCGCTGTCTTTGCCCGGCTTGGGGCGCAGGCGCTCGCCTTTCAGGCCGAACTGGCGCAGGGGCTTGGCGCCGAGCGTCTTGCAGCGCTGGAGGCCGCGCTGCGAGCCGTCATAGCGCTGCACCGCGATACACAGGTCGAGCCCGAGTGACGCGACCGCCGCGCCTGCCCATTGACGACATTCTGCCAGAGCTGAAAACAGCGCTCGCCCAGCATGGCCGCGCGGTGTTGCAGGCCCCGCCGGGGGCGGGCAAGACGACGCGCGTGCCGCTGGCCTTGATGGACCAGATTGCCGGACGGATCGTCATGCTGGAGCCGCGCCGCCTTGCGGCGCGGGCGGCGGCCGAGCAGATGGCGCGCCTGTTGGGCGAGGAGGTAGGCGCACGCGTCGGCTACCGCATTCGCGGTGAGCCTGTGGTTTCGCGCGCGACGCGGGTCGAGGTGGTGACCGAGGGCATCCTCACGCGCATGGTGCAGACCGATCCGTCGCTGGAGGGCATCGGCGCGGTGATTTTCGACGAATTCCACGAACGTTCGCTGAATGCCGATCTGGGTCTTGCCCTGACATGGGAAGCCCGCGAGGCGCTGCGGCCCGATCTGGCGCTGGTGGTCATGTCGGCGACACTGGATGCCGCGCCGGTCGCGGCGTTACTGGACGATCCGCCGGTGCTGACTGCCGAAGGCCGCGCCTTCCCGGTCGAGACGCGCTGGCTCGCCCGGCCCCGCGCCAGGCAGGTCCGGTTCGAGGCGGCGCTGGCCGATCTGGTCCTGCAGGCGCTGGACGAGGCCGAAGGGTCGATGCTGGTCTTTCTGCCGGGAGAGGGAGAGATTCGGCGGGTTGCTGCGCTGCTTGCCCATCGCGTGGGCGCTGCCGAGATCCGCCCGCTCTTTGGCGCGCTTCCGTTTGCCGAGCAGCGCGCGGCGATAGCGCCGTGCCGGGAGGGCGCGCGCAAGATCGTACTGGCGACCTCGATTGCCGAGACATCGCTGACAATCGAAGATATCCGCATCGTGGTGGATGGCGGGCTGGCACGGCGGGCGCGGTTCGACCCCGGCAGCGGCCTGGCCCGGCTGGTCACCGAGCGCGTGACGCGGGCCGAGGCCGAACAAAGGCGCGGTCGCGCAGGGCGCGTGGCCGAGGGTGTCTGCTACCGGCTCTGGGCGCGCGCGGAGGAGGGCGCGCTCGCACGCTTCGCCCCGCCCGAGATCGAGCGCGCCGACCTGGCCGGGCTGGCGCTGGAACTTGCGCTCTGGGGGAGTGCCGAGGGCTTGCGTTTCCTGACCCCGCCGCCCGAGGCCGCGCTCTCGGAGGCGCGCGCGCTGGCGCGCGCGCTTGGCGCACTCGATACAGAGGATCGTATTACCGCGCATGGGCGCAAGATGGCGGCCCTGCCTCTGCATCCGCGCCTCGCGCATATGCTTTTGCAGGCGGGGTGGGCGGGGGCTGAGTTGGCAGCACTGCTCTCCGAGCGGGACTTGTTGCGCGGCGCGTCGGTCGATCTGGCGCTGCGCATGGCCTGCCTGCGTGACATGGAGACCGCGCGAGCGCATCAGGCGCATCGCCCGACGCTGGAGCGTGTCCGTGACGAGGCGCGGAGGCTGCGCAGGCTGGTGCCGGACACGGGAAAGGAGCACTCGCTGGCCGAGATGGCGGCGCTGGCCTATCCCGACCGGATCGGGTTGCGGCGCAAGGGCGTGGCGCCGCGCTATGTGCTCTCGGGCGGCAAGGGGGCGGTCCTGCCCGAGGGTGATGCGCTTGGCCAGTCGCGGCTGATTGTGGTGACGGACACGGATGGAGATGCGCGCGAAGCGCGTATCCGGCAGGCCGTGGCGCTGAGCGAGGCTGAGTTGCGCGGGCTTTATGGCGATCAGATTGCTTGGCGGCAGGTCTGCCATTGGTCGCGCCGTGACCGGCGTATCGAGGCGCGTGAGCAGGAGTGTTTTGGCGCGCTAGTGCTGCGGCATCAGATCTGGCGTGACCCTGACCCCGAGGCAATGGTCAGTGCAGCTTGCGATGGGCTGCGCGATCTCGGGCTACCTCTCTCAGCGGCTGCAAGGCGGTTCATCGCCCGGGTGGAACTCCTCCGCGCGCAAGGTGCTGCCTTGCCGGCGATGGACGACGCGTCCCTGCTCGCCGGGTTGGAGCGCTGGGCAGGCCCGTATCTGGTGGGCTGTCGCACAGAGCAAGATCTGCGCGGGCTCGATCTGCTGCCTGCCTTGCGGGGGATGCTCGACTGGGATCAGATGCACCAAATCGACACGCAGGCGCCTGCGCATTTCGTTACCCCGCTGGGAAATCGTGTGCCGATTGACTATTCTGGGGAGTCGCCCGAGATTTCGGTCCGCTTGCAAGAGCTTTTCGGGCAGGCGGAGCATCCGGTCATCGGTCCTGCGCGCCAGCCACTGCGGATCGTGCTGCTGTCGCCAGCGCGGCGGCCGGTGCAGGTGACGATGGATTTGCCGGGATTCTGGGCCACGAGCTATGCCGATGTCCGCAAGGACATGCGCGGGCAATACCCGAAACATCCATGGCCCGAAAACCCGCTAGAGGCTGCGCCTACCTTGCGGGCGAAACCTCGTGGCCGGTGAGGTGTAAAGCTGGTCGGGGATTTGAGTATTTTTCGCAAGATGAAGCAGAGTGGAATATCTCTCAGCGCCATGGGTTGCCGTCATAGCGGCCGGATATGCGCGGTGACAGGGCTCTCGGCCGAAATACGGGCAATGGCAGTGTCGAGGGGTTCATAAGCGACGGACATGCTGTGCGCATTGGCGTGCAGGATCATGTCGGGGGCACTGACCCAAGCGACATGGCCGCGCCAGAAGAGCAGATCGCCGCGCTGCGCGGTTGTGCCTTCGGGCAGGTGGGTTCCGAGGGCGCGTTCCTGCAGGTCGCTGTCGCCGGGGCAGGGGTGCCCGCATGCGTGTAGTGCAAGTTGGACAAGGCCCGAACAATCGACTCCGGCGAAGGAATTGCCGCCCCAGAGGTAAGGCGTACCGAGCAGAGTCTCGGCGACGGTGACCGGGTCGCTGCTGGGTTGGTCAATGGGGCTCAGATGTTGTTCGGGCAGCCAGTAGCCATCATGACTGCGCAGGAAGTGACCTTCGCGCCCGGTGATGCCGAGGCGCGCGTTGAGCGAAAGCGGGTGCAAGGTCGGGGCCTTGATATCGGGTGATTTGTAAACATGGGTCGCGCGGGCGCTGACGCGGTGGGTGACTTCGTGGTCAGGGCCATGCGCGCTTCGTCTGATCCAGCCGCAGTATCCATCATCCTCGGCCTCGACAAAGTTCCAGTCGCCCCGCTCTTCGATCACAGTGACGCGCGCTCCGAGCAGGAATTGGCGGTCAAGTGCGCCATCCGGTGCACGCAGCAGATCGGCGAGCGGCGCAGTGATCCGGGCCTTGCTGCCCTCTGTGAACTGCGCCGCCTCGATCTGTCCGCGCAGGCGGGAGAGCGCCACCGTCCCGCTGAAAGGGGTCAGGCGCCGGTCGGTCACAGGTCCAGCAGACGCGGGAGGGCCGCATAGAGGGCCCGGGCGCCTTGTCCGACACCGCCTTTGGGACGGGCGGGCGCTGGTTTGGATTGATAGCCATAGATATCGAAATGGACAAAGCGCGGGGTGGCCTCGACAAAGCGGTGCAGGAAGAGGGCGGCTGTGATCGCGCCTGCCATACCGCCCGAGGGGGCATTGTCCAGATCAGCGATGCCGGGCTCGATGAGGCCCTCATAAGCCGGGTGCAGAGGGAGGGGCCAGAGCGGGTCCTGCACTGTGCTCGCGGCTTGAAGCAGCGCATCCGAGAGGGTCGCATCGCGAGTGAAGAAAGGCGGCACATCGGGGCCGAGCGCCACTCTTGCTGCCCCGGTCAAGGTGGCCATGCAGACCATGATATCGGGCGCCTCTTCATCGGCCAGTGTCAGGGCATCGGCCAGCACCAGACGCCCTTCGGCATCGGTATTGTTGATCTCGACGCTCAGCCCCTTGCGCGAGGGCAGGATATCGCCGGGGCGCATGGCGTTGCCGGACACGGCGTTCTCGACTGCCGGTATCAGAACGCGCAGCCGCACAGGCCAGCCGCGCGCCATGATCATCTGCGCAAGGCCTATCACGGTTGCGGCCCCGCCCATGTCCTTTTTCATCAGCCCCATGGAGGCGCCAGGCTTGAGGTTCAGCCCGCCAGTGTCAAAACAGACGCCCTTGCCGACGAGCGTCAGCTTCGGCCCCGTGTCGCCCCAGCGCAGATCGAGCAGACGGGGCGCCCGAGTAGAGGCGCGGCCGACGGCGTGGATGAGGGGCAGATTGGCGGTCAGCAGGTCGTCGCCAGTGGTAACGTCGAGCTTGCCGCCATGTGCCTTGGCCAGCGCGCGTATCGCGCTTTCCAGTTCTTCAGGGCCCATATGCGAGGCGGGGGTATTGATCAGATCGCGTGACAGGGCCTCGCCCGCGGCGAGGGTCTCGATCTCTGCCGCGTCGATGGTATCCGGCGCGACGAGCCCGGCGAGCGCCCGTTCCGGTGTGTTACGAAAGCGCTGGAAGGCATAGCCAGCCAGACACCAGCCGAGCGTCTCATGCGCGAGCTCTTCGGGGTTGAGGTCGTGATGCAGTACGAAACTGCGCGCGGGCAGCTTGCTGCGCAGGCCACCGAGCGTGAAGCGGTTGCGTGCGCGGTCGCGCGCTGAGCCGCGCCCGGCCACCGCAAGCCCGAGAGCGCCATCTTCGCCGGGCAATAGCGCCACTTCCCCCGCTGCCGCCTTGAAATTAAGCGTGTCGAGCCATGCCGTCACAGAAGAAGGCTGCTGCGCCTTCCAGTCATCGAGCCCGTCGGCATCGACCAGATGTAATGGCAGGGCGCCGCCATCGTCTTTGGCGAAAGCCATCAGCGAATGGGCATTGGTCATGGCGCTTGTCTCCTCGTGATCAGAAGCCGCTCCGCGAAAGGCGAGCGGGTTCAGACGTCAGGCAGCATTGAAGAATGGTGGTCGATGATCTTCCAGCCTTCCTTGTCCAGCCTGTAGACAAAGGTAAACCGAGCCATGACGACACGCTCTTCACCGTCTTGAGTGATCGTGAACTTGTAGATTCCGGAATTCGTCGCAACGCCGTCGAAGCGGCGGATTTTCTGCTGCAGGATGGTGCCTCGCGGCTTGAGTTGAAGAAAATGCTCAAAATAATCCTGAATAGCGCCTGGCGTTTGGCGGACCTCCTTTGAAATCGTCGGCAAAAGCATCGCATCTTGGGCATAAAGCGCAGCAACCTGTTTTGCGTCACAGGTCTTCAGCGCCGCATTCCACTGGTCGAACAGTGAGGCGATTTCCTGACGTTGGTCTTCGGTGATCTGCATTGTTTCTCGCTTATTCGACATTATCATCCGGTGGCATCACCCCGAGTTACCTTTGTGTCAGTCCGAATGCCAGAGGAAACACCGTCAAGTCCCGAGGCCGTTTCGGCAGAGGGTTTGCCCATCTGTCCGCTTTGCCTGCGGCCTATTCCGCCTGATGTGCCGCAAAGCCTGCACCATCTGGTTCCCAAGCTGCGCGGCGGCAAAGGCGGTCCGGTCGTTCTTATGCACCATGTCTGCCATCGCGAGATACATGCCACGTTGAGCGAGACAGAGCTTGCGCGTGGCTATAATACCATCGAGGCGCTGCGCGCTCACCCACGGCTTGCCAAATTCGCAGCTTGGGTCGCAAGGCGTCCTGCGTCGTTTACCTCGAAGATACCAGGACGGCGCCGGAACAAGCGGTGATAGGGGTTTGTTAAGAATTCTGCGGGAGAGTGGTGGCAAGGTTTTTTCTTGCAGAGTGTGGGTATGCAACAGGCGCTGGGACCAGAACCGGGCAACTTCATCGGCGCACGGCGCGAGTCGCTGCTTGCGCGACAGGCGCGCGTCGGAATCATCGCCAATGCCAAGGAACTGGACCTGCCAGTGCACGCGCCTCGTGAAATCTGGACCAGATGGCCCGACCTACGCTCGGCGCGTCGTCGCAAGGGGGCAAAGCAGGATGACCCTGACGCAGGCCACGATCCTATCCTCAGCGGCGATGCCCTGCGCGCTTTCGTCGAAGAGTTGCGAGAGCCGGAGGATGGCCAGGCGCCTCCTGAGAGCGAGAGTGCGCCGGAGGGCATCAGCGCGCTTCAGGCAGAGCCTCCCGAGCAGCCTCCGCTCGGCCACAAGCTGCGACCCCCCATCCGCACGGGGCTCGGGTTGCTGCTGATATCTGTGGTGCTGATCACTGTCGCCCTGGTGGTTCGATGAGGTGCAGATGTCACGCATTCTTGCCATTTCACCGGTCATTCTCCTGGCGCTTTTCGTGACGGGTCCGGGCGTCGGAGGCGATTTTGGCGTTACCGCTCGACAGATGCTCAGGCCAGTAGTTTGCAAGGCCATTTCCACAGCACCCTTTCGCTGGATTCAAACAATCCGCCGCGACTCATCGGAGCATGCGTCGCGGGCAAGATTGTGCATGCCCCGTTAGAACATCCTGTGTGAAGGTTCCTTGAAGCCTTTGGGGCGCGACATGGATTTGTCCGATGACAGCTGCGATGCGACGCTGAATCATCTCTCAATTGTGCGCAGATGAACACGCTGCGTGCAGACCCGGACCTTGCTTTATCATCAGGTAGCGACGACGTTCGAAGAAACATGATGAAAAGCTGAAAGGTGCTGCCATGTCCATTCGCCCGACAATTGAAACGCGCCAAGCGCAGCCGACACTCGAAGGTGCAGGTGTACACCTGCACCGCGCATTCGGATTTCAGGACCCAAGCGAACTCGACCCGTTCCTGCTTTTCGACGATTTTCGCAATGATGTCCCCGAGCATTACCTGCGCGGCTTTCCGTGGCACCCCCATCGCGGTATTGAGACCATCACCTACGTGCTGGCGGGCGAGGTTGATCACGGCGACAGCCTTGGCAATACCGGCACGCTGGGGGCTGGGGACGTGCAGTGGATGACCGCCGGTTCGGGCATCCTTCATCAGGAAATGCCGCGCGGCAATGCGAAAGGGCAGATGCACGGTTTTCAGCTCTGGGCCAACCTGCCGGGCAGCCTCAAGATGACGTCGCCAAGGTATCAAGATGTGCAGGCCAGGGATATCCCCGAGGTCATCGATGATGACGGCACCAAAGTGCGCATTGTTGTGGGCGAGTTCTGGGGCAAGCGCGGCCCGGTCGACGGGATTGCCGCTGATCCACAATATCTCGACATCTCGGTGCCGCCGGGCGTGCGTAAGACGTTCAAGGTTGACACGTATCGCCGCGCCTTTGCCTATGTCTTTGCAGGCTCGGGTGCCTTTGCCGATGCCTCAGCTCCCTCGGGCGTGCTGCTCGAGAAAGAGGTGATGGGTCAGGAGGTCAATATCCGCGACATGTCGGGCGATCGGACGCTGATCCGATTTGGTACCGGCGACGAAGTGACCGTGCAGGCCGGTGAGGAGGGTGTCCGGTTCCTGCTTATCTCGGGCGCGCCCTTGCAGGAGCCGGTCGCCTGGCATGGACCCATCGTGATGAACACGCGTGAAGAAATTCAGCAGGCGATACGCGACCTGCGCAACGGCACATTCATCCGCGCGGCTCATTGATGCAGGCAGGGCGGCCCTGTTCTACAGCGCCGCCCATGTCTATATCAGGGCTGGATGATGAAACGAGGCGAGCATGACACGCGCGATTATAAAGGTTTCGGGTGACGACCCCGCCAAATTCCTGCAAGGGCTGGTCAGCAACGATCTTCGCAAATTGCCGCAAGCGGGCATTCTCTATGCTGCGATGCTGACGCCGCAGGGCAAGTATCTGGCCGATTTCTTCTTGGTGCCTTCGGGTGAGGATATCCTGATCGATGTGGCTGACAACCTCGCCGATGACCTGCTGAAGCGGCTGACCATGTATAAACTGCGCGCGCCCATCACGCTGGAGCGGGTCACCATGCCAGTGTCGCGCGGCACAGGCCCGGCGCCTCACGGCGCATTACCCGATCCGAGGCACCCGGCCTTGGGTTGGCGCCTCTACGGGGTCGCCTTGCCCGAGGATGGCACCGATTGGGACGCGCTGCGGGTCGCGCATTGTATACCGGAAAGCGGGGTTGAGCTTATCCCTAATGAGACCTTTTTACTCGAAGTCGGGTTTGAGCGGCTGAACGGGCTGGATTTCCGCAAGGGATGCTATGTCGGGCAGGAGGTAACTGCGCGGATGCAGCACAAGACCGCTCTGCGCAAGGGGCTTGTGACGGTCGGGATCGAAGGTACAGCCCCGGTCGGTACCGAAATCGTCGCAGGCGAGAAGGTTGCAGGCACGCTCTACACGCAGTCTGGCGGGCAGGCGATTGCGTTTCTGCGCTTTGATCGTGCACGTGACCGGATGCAGGCAGGTGATGCCGAGGTGCAATGGAATGTACCCGCGCATCCCGCTTGAACCTGACTGTTGCGCTGATATGTTTCCGATATCAGCCATACAGCAGGCCCCATCATGCGTGGTTTCACGAGACTGAACCAGTCTGCCTTTGCAGGCCCCTTGTTGGCGCTCGGGGCCTTTGCGCTGTTCTCGGTCCATGATGTGATCGTCAAGACATTGGGCGGCAGTTATAGCCCGGTGCAGATCGTGTTTTTCAGCGTGTTGCTGGGTCTGCCGATGGCGATGATCCTGCTGATGCGTGACCCGACCGATGGCAATCTACTGCCGCGCCGCCCTGGCTGGACCGCACTGCGCACGGTCGCAGCCGTGCTGACTGGCGTCAGCGTTTTCTACGCGTTTTCGGTCCTGCCGCTCGCGCAGACCTATGCGATCCTCTTTGCCACACCGCTGCTGATCACGATCCTCTCGGTGCCTCTACTTGGTGAGCGAGTCGGGTTCCATCGCGGTGCAGCGGTTCTGGTCGGGCTGATCGGCGTCATCATCGTGCTGCGACCGGGGCAGGGGGACGGGCTGAGCCTTGGGCATCTGGCCGCACTGGTGGGCGCTTTCGCCAGTTCCTTTGCCTCGATCATCGTGCGCAAGATCGGGGCGGAAGAGCGCAATGTCGTGCTGCTTCTCTATCCGATGATGGCAAATCTGTTTCTGATGGGGGCGATGCTACCCTTTGTCTATCAGCCGATGCCGCTGGCCCATTTCGGTGCGCTGGCGCTGATGGCAGGTCTGGCCCTCACGGCCAGCCTGTCGGTCATCGCCGCCTATAAACGCGCGCCAGCCTTTCAGATCGCGCCCATGCAATACTCGCAGATCATCTGGGCGGTGCTCTTCGGTGCGCTTTTCTTTGGCGAGGGTGTCGATTTCTTCACCATCATCGGTGCCGGTGTGATCATCCTGAGCGGCCTTTACATCGTGATGCGCGAGGACAAGGCCAATGTCTCGGACAACAGGCCGGTTCTGGCCACGCGGACCCGCACCGATACCGGGACCTTCCCAAGGGCGGGCCAACTTGGCAAGCTGGATGGCTCCAAACCGGACTCCCAAAAATAGAAGAGGGCGCTGCACAAAGGCAACTTGCGCCCGTGCCGCGAAAAAATCTGATTGCGAATGCTGGCCTCACAGCCCTGCTGACGCTACAACCAGCGCGATCAGTTTGAGACAGGGACCCCGACATGAGTACGCGCATCCGCCCGCAACCCGGCATCATGGAGATTGCGCTCTATCAGGGCGGCTCCTCGGGCATTGCCGGGCGCGATGATGTGGTAAAGCTCTCGTCAAATGAAAACCCGTTCGGTGCAGGCGATCTGGCGCGCGCGGCCTATGCGCGGTCGGGGCATGACCTGCATCGCTACCCCTCGACCGATCATGCCAGTCTGCGCGCTGCGATTGCTGCGCAGTTCGGGCTTGATGCCGGGCGGATCATCTGCGGCGCGGGGTCTGATGAAATCATCAGCTTTCTCTGCCAGGCCTATGCCGGACCGCGCGATGAAGTGCTCTACAGTGAACACGGCTTCCTGATGTATCGCATCTCGGCGCTCGCGGCGGGTGCGACCCCTGTAGTCGCCCCAGAACGCGACCGGACGACCGATGTCGACGCGCTGCTGGCGGCAGCCGGAAAGCGCACGCGGCTTGTGTTCATCGCCAATCCCAACAACCCGACCGGCACCATGATCCCGATGGAGGAAATTATCCGTCTGGCCGAGGGTCTCCCCAAACAGGCACTTCTGGTGCTCGATGGGGCCTATGCCGAATATGCCGAGGCCTATGACGGTGGCGCGGCACTCGTGGAGGCGCGCGAGAATGTCGTGATGACGCGCACCTTTTCCAAGCTTTATGGCCTGGGCGGTCTGCGCATCGGCTGGGGCTACGGGCCGCAGCATGTGCTCGACGTTTTGAACCGTGTGCGTGGCCCATTCAACCTGTCGAATACGCAGCTTGCCGTGGCCGAGGCCGCGTTGTCTGACGCGGCCCATGTTTCGCGCAGCCTGACCGAGAATGCACGCTGGCGCGACTGGCTGACCGACCGGCTGAACGCGCTGGGGGTTCCGACTGACCGAAGCCACGCGAATTTCGTGCTCGCCCGGTTTCGCGACCCGGCACAGGCGGAGGCCTGCAATGCCGCGCTGCTGGCGGATGGCCTGATCGTGCGTCAGGTCAGCAGTTACGGCCTGCCCGAATGCCTGCGCATCACGGTGGGCGATGAGTCGGCCTGCCGCAGAGTAGCTCATGTCATCGGGGCGTTCATGGAGGGGCAGGGATGAGCGCGCTCTACCGCCGTGTGGCTTTCATCGGGCTGGGGCTGATCGCCTCCTCGATGGCCCATGCCATCCGCCGTGCGGGGCTGGCGGAGAGCATGACAGGCACCGCTCGCTCGCCCGAGACCCGCAAGACGGCGCGCGAGATGAGGCTGGTCGATGAGGTATTCGAGACTGCCGCCGAAACGGTTCAGGGCGCCGATCTTGTCGTCATTTGCGCGCCGGTCGGTGCCATGGAAGACATCGCGCGCGAAATCGCCCCGCATCTGGCCGAAGGCGCAACTGTGACCGATGTCGGCTCGGTCAAACAGGCCGTGATTGCCGCTGTGGACCCGCATCTGCCCGCGCATGTCCATTTCATCCCCGGCCACCCGCTCGCCGGGACCGAGCATTCGGGGCCGCGATCGGGCTTTGCCGAGCTGTTCCACAATCGCTGGTGTATCCTGACCCCACTTGAGGGCCATGACCCCGCCGCGCTCGACCAGCTGACGAGCCTCTGGCGGGGCATGGGCGCAAATGTCGACCTGATGGACGCACCCCACCATGACCTCGTGCTCGCAGTGACCAGTCACACCCCGCACCTGATCGCCTATACCATGGTGGGCGTGGCAGATGACCTGCGCCGCGTCACCGATAGCGAAGTGATCAAGTATTCCGCTGCCGGTTTCCGCGATTTCACCCGCATCGCGGCCTCGGACCCAACGATGTGGCGCGATGTCTTCCTGACCAACAAGGAGGCAACGCTGGAAATCCTTGGCCGCTTCACGGAAGAACTCTTCGCCCTGCAACGCGCCATCCGGCGCGGGGACGGGGCGCATCTGCATGCCTATTTCACGCGCACCCGTGCGATCCGGCGCGGCATTATCGAGGCCGGTCAGGATACCGACGCGCCCGATTTCGGACGGATCAAGAGCTGAGGAGGAGAGCGCGATGGTCAGGATCGCTTTGGGTGCGGTATTGTGCGGCATGATCCTGGTCGCATGCTCAGGTGAAAGCCGCCGCGACTCTGCCCCGCGCACTATGTCGACGGCCGAACCGAGCGCGACTGGCGGCGGGTTTCTGAGCCGCATGAACCCGTTCCGGAACAGGTCCGATGGCAGCAGGCGTGGCAGGCTCTGCGGCACACGCGGGCTGGAAGGAAAGCGATTGCCGCGCATCACCGAATCGAACCCGGAATGCGGTATCGACAGGCCGGTTCAGGTTACTCGCGTTGATGGCGTAGCGCTCTCGCAGCCGGCCATCCTCGATTGCGAGACCGCGCGTGCGCTCCGAACCTGGGTGCGCGACGGCGTGCGTCCAGCGGTCGGACGCATGGGCGGCGGTGTGGCCGAGTTGCAGGTCGCGGCGCATTACGTCTGCCGGACCCGCAATCATCGCCCCGGTGGTCCTGTTTCGGAACATGGGCGCGGCAAGGCCATCGACATCAGCGCGATCCGGATGGCTGATGGAACGCAGATGACCGTTTTGAACGACTGGAACGATTCGCCCTATTCGAACGCGCTGCGCCAGATGCATAATGCGGCTTGCGGTCCTTTTGGGACAACCCTTGGGCCGGGCTCGGACGGAATGCACGAGGATCATTTCCATTATGACACGGCGCGTCATCCGATCGGACCGATCTGCCGCTGAGTAGTGTCCTGCCCAAGTCCCCAATGCGGAGCTGTAGCGCAATTACACCCGCTCGCTCTGCTGGAAATCAAATTATCACAACAGCTTAACGGTCTTCACGGGGCAGAGTCTCCGGATTCTTCGTCGATTCTTCATTTTCCTACTTGCGGTGTGTGTTGAGAGTATCTAGATAGCGCTTCACCGGCGGCGCTGAGATGTGGTTGTCGGTGGTGGGGTTTGCGGCTGTGGATGGCTGCGGGTTCTGCGGGATA
>SLJW01000048.1 GCA_007134865.1 Paracoccaceae bacterium
GAGCTTCAAGCTCAGCACGGTCGGCGGGGCCAAGGTAAAGGCAGATGTCAGGGCGTCTCATGCGCTGGGTATGACACATCCTGACGCTGTTGGGAATCTTGTGTCAGGTGGCGAACACTAGCGCGATTTAGCATCTCGGCCCTGAATGCTTTCCAGATGTCTTCTGTCGCGGGCGTTGGCCAATCCCCGGCCTCTGTCAGCGCGACAACTTCGTTTGTTTCAAGCCAAGCAACAAGGCCATCGTTATCAATGAACACCGGCTCCTGATCGCTGATTGCGGCCAGCGCTGCCGCCCTTGAAGGCAGTCCGGCGCGAACGAGCATCGCCATTGTGTATCGCGGCAGACCGGTTTCGAGGCAGGCGGCGGCAGTACCAGCAATAACCACCGGTTGCCAGCCAAGGACAACCCTTCGAGTACGAAGGGCTTCCAACGCCCAAACGAGCCGGTAGATAAACACGTCCTCAATGAAGCGCATATTGTCCGGTCCGATCTCGTTTACAGGCGTTCCCAATATCCATGCAGCCAGAATGTCACGCCAGTTGTCCGGTAGAGGATCATCCGGCACAAAAGGCCGGATGACGAGCAAACGCTCAGCAAGTGCCGTGAGCGATGCAACGAGCCCCTCGGCATCGCCCGGTAACGCCGCCTCGTCAGCCTGATCAAGCAGTATCGCGAGTTCGTCTGCCATCGCATCCAGCGTTAATCCGGCCTCAAGTCCAACACCCATGGCAAAATGACCGCGCCTCTGACCCACGGTCGTTTGAAACCAGATCAGCCTCGAGCGCGACCTGAACAATTCAAGCTGGCGTTCGCGCAGATCGTCGCCACGGCGTGCAAGCTGGCGCGCCCAAAGCGAGCCGTTCAGCGCCTCGTCGATCAGTTGCGGCAAGTCCGCGTTATCAGCATCCAGCGCTTCAACGAGACCAAAGATTGCGTGATCGAGCTTCTCCAGAAGTAGCTCGAAGGGCTCGTCATCTTCCTCATCCACATGGATGTCCCAGGCATCGCGGTTGTTGGCGAGAAATTCGAAGGCGTCCTCGCGGTTCAGTGTTCCGCTGCGTGCCAAACGGTTGAGGATTTCGCTGGCGATCTGAATGAGCCCGCTTTCGAGCGTCCGTGCCCTTGATGCATTCACAAGCTCGCGCCACGCTTGTCTGCGCCAGCGCAGCGGCTCGAACATGACGTGAATGACTAGGCCTTCGAGATCGACAAAGGCGCGTCCGGCACGTCCTGCAACGTTCGCAAATTCCTCACCGGTGAGAGGAGTCCCGGCGCGATACAAAGTCGGCACCAGTAGGATCGCCGCATTAAGATTGAGTCCCTGTGCGAGCGTTGGCGATGCTACGGTCACTGTCAAAATGCCTTCGGTGAGCAGGCGTTCGACCTCGCGAAGGAAAGGGTTCGGCAGGCGCGCGTGGTGAATGGCGACACCGAGCTCAAGGCACCGGACAGCCGGATGCTCGGCCCCAAGCCACTCGGCCCCAACCGATTTCGCCCGCTCAATGGCGTCCTCATCCTCAAGAAGCGGAGCGATGAAACCACGACGAGCGAGATCGACAATGCGTTTTGCATAGCTCTCGACATGATCGCGCTGCGTACAGAATACCAACGTGCGCTTGCCTTCCCCGGCAAACTGCCATGCTGCGGCGATCGTTAGTTCGGGATTGTCTTTGGGGAAGGGCCTTCGACGTGGAGCAATGGGCGGCTGCTCTGTGACGAAGTTCGGGATGAATGGTCCGTCATCATCGAGATCGAAGGTCAGGCGCGCGCCCCGTTCGCCCCATGCGAGCGTTCCGAAGCGCTGGCGGGTTGGACGCCAGCTCAACTTGACCGGTTCGCCTTCCGCGTCACTGCGTACCCACGCCGTCAAATCGTCGAGCTGCTCGCCATCGGGAAGAATCGCGGAAAGGCAGACGATACGCCGTTGATCCGCATCCTGACGGCGTAGCAGTCTTTGTACGAGGATTTCATACCGAAGTTCACGTTCACTCGGCCCGATCAGGTGTCCCTCGTCGAGCACGATCAGACCGACATCATCGAGCAATTGCGGATCGCTTCTAAGCGCGAAGTCCAGCTTTTCCGGCGTCGCAATGACAATGTCACGAGACCGCAGCGCGTCCTGATCGCCCGGCATTGCGCCGCTCGCACCGTAAAGCGAAGAAACCGAGAAACCGAGCGGGCCAAACGTCCTACGAAAAGACCTTTCGGTCTGCGCCGACAGTGCCCGCAACGGGGTAACGAGCAGCACCCGCTTTTCCGCACTAAGCGACATGAGTGTGCAGATTTCTGCAATGCGGGTCTTTCCGGCGCTCGTCGGAAGAGCAACAACGAGATCGTCCGTCAAATCAGTAGCGCGCCGCGCAGCACCGATTTGTGAAGGCCAAAGCTCCACCTCCGCCGTCTTGCGAACATAGAGAGACGCGAGAAACATTTCGCGCAACTCAGCATAATCACCCGCGCCATCCGGCCCGTCCTCGGGCAGGACGCGATGAAGACTATTTGACCATAGATCGTCAATTAGGTTGATCGCGACACGGATTATCCACCACATCGGAACTGCGCCAACGGTCTGCGCAACGCGCAGACCACGCCTGAGGATCGAGGTGGCTTCAACACGCATCGCATCATCGCCAGTCAATAATGCAAATTCGAAATAGGCAAATGCGCGATACACAGCTGTGGTCACGATAGTCGAAAACGCATCATCGAAATCGCCATCATCAGCTTCCAACTCAGCCTGAACGGTATTGTCGCTGTACTCCGGATTGCGCAGCCACGCCTCGGCCTCCTGCCGAAGCGTTCCGAGATCACTGAGCAGCAAACTGACAATGGCGCGCTCAGCCGGAGCCAGATTTGCATCCTCCTCGGCCTGGCTCATGAGCGAATATGCCATGGCCGCATATCCGGCCAGATGATAGGAACTTGCCCCCATCACGCGCCAGAAGCCGCGCTGCGGCATCTCGGGCGAGCCATTTCGCACAAGTGCTTCGAAAGCACTTCCGGCTTTCAAAAACCCGTCGCGAAGGATATCGGCATCACCTTCCTGGCTTTCGCGCAACGCGAGCGATGCCCGCAACAATGAGAATCCGTATTCGGAAAGATCGGTATCGAGAGTGACGGCAAAGGCCGGCGCGCCTTCCGGAAGTTGTCCTTGTCGCCTGATTATCGCTCGGGCTTCTCCTCGAGCAAGCAATCGCCCGCGAATATTCGGCTGCGCAACCGCAACAATGAATCCCTGTAGTTCGTCAATCGTCTCCAAGGTTCTCGGCCTCTTCGTATATCCAGGCAATGAACTCCTGGTGATCGTTGATCCTCAAATTCACGGAGACGTAGCCGTGATCGCCTTCAGCAGCATCAAGATCGGCTTCGAGTTCGGCGCGTCGGTCGTTACCAGTTAGCGTGAACAGACCATGCGAAACGTGCCGCGCTTGGATCGAGCGTCTTCCCATCGCGTTGCGAATTTGACGACCGAGAGCCGCGTCATCTTCATCACCCTCAAGCAACCGATCGGCAACGAATAGGAGGGATATCGGAGTCGGGCGGCCATCGTCATCCCCGAGTCTAGTGCGGGCGTCAGTGATGACCCCGCCACCCATGTTGCGCCCGCTTTTTGCTTCGCCCTTCAAATAGTTCAGGCTTCCGTCCACGTTCTCGATACCGAGGAAATCGTCACCACGCAGCGCCATCTCACGTCCGTCTTTGTAGCGAAGACGGCGAACCGGAATCCGAAAGCCGGTCTGATGCTCGATGAACTCGGCAGCCAGAATTTCACCGACTTCGCCAGAACGCTTCTTGGCGTCTCGGGGCATCCTCTCACGGAGGATGTTGGCAGCACCGGGAAATCCGAGTTCTTCAATGTCATCAGCAATGTTCTTTGGATCGTCGTAGTGGCCACGGACACGGCTTATCAGGTCGGCTTGGACTGCGGCGCGTCCATCGTCCTTCTCGGCAAGCATGTATAGGCGCTTCCGTTCGCCATGATCTGCTTCCTCAATGTCCAGCCACTCTTCAATCATGCTCGATCATTATCAGGGCCTAACAATCAGTGGTAGTCATCGCGGCAACAATGTCCGCTTTTGATAGAAGTTAGCTACTTTGGACATGATGCAGCGAATGACAGCTTCCCGCCCGGCCTGCGGGATTCTTGCGTCAGCGAGCCGGCTGCATAAGCATCTGACGTAGGACGGCACGAGGCCTGCCATCTTTCAAGTCTCATGCATCGTCGCGCGCCAAAAAATCGGTGATCACTTCGAGCACACCTCGTGGTGTGCGATTTCCGCACCCCCATCTTCGCACTCCATCCCGCCCGTCGCACTTCGCCATCGTGGCCCCAATCAGCCGCCTTTGTCCGGCGGCCTCACGGACACCACGGAGGCCTTTCATGCGACCCGATCACGCTCCCCTGCCACCACGCTATTTGCGCACCAAGGAGGCCGCGCAGTTTCTCAGCCTGTCTGCGCGTACGCTCGAAAAGCATCGCACCTATGGCACCGGTCCGGCTTACCACAAACTCGGCGGGCGCGTCGTCTATTCGATCGAGGACCTCGAAACCTGGGTTCAGCGCGGTGCTGTGACCTCGACATCCGACCCGCGCGGGGGGCGTGTGCTGCCCGCCAAGCGCCATGTGCTGACTGCGACCCCGCCTGCGGGCCGGGCCTTCCGCTGATCCGGTCGAGGCGTCCAAGATGTCCCGCAGCGCATCAGAACGCGGCCAGCTCGACCTGTTTCACGCTCTCCCAGGCGAGTTCGCCGTGCGGGACGCCCAGGATCTCATGGCCTATCCGTTCTTTTCCCTCTCCAAGAGCCATCGCACTCGGCCCATCGAATTTGCGGCGGGCGGCATAGAAATCCGGGTCGAAGGCGTGGCCGACCATGGCATGGCGACAATCTGGGACGCCGATATCCTCATCTGGGCCGCGAGCCAGATCGTTGAGGCGCGCGATTCCGGGCTGCGTACGTCGCGGCTCATGGCGGCAACGCCCTACCAGATCCTCACCTTCATCGGGCGCGGGACCTCGGCGCGGGATTATCACCGGTTGAAGGCCGCTCTGGACCGGTTGCAATCGACGACGGTCTGTACCTCGATCCGCCTGCCCACCGAAGGACGTCGCCACCGATTCTCCTGGATCAACGAGTGGCAAGAGCGGACCGACGCCAGCGGACGCCCCGACGGGATCGAGTTGATCGTGCCGGACTGGTTCTACCGGGCGGTCCTCGATGACGCGCTGATCCTCACCATCGACCGCGCGTACTTCGACCTGACGGGTGGCCTCGATCGCTGGCTCTATCGGCTGGTGCGCAAGCATGGTGGCCGTCAAAGGGCAGGGTGGCGGTTCGAGATCCGGCACCTCCACGTCAAATCTGGCAGCCTGTCACCCTTCAAACGGTTCGCGTTCGAACTGCGGCAGATCATCCGCCGCCAGCCCCTGCCGGGCTATCGCCTGGCGCTCGAGATCGAGGCGCGGGGGCGGCGTCTGCTCGCATTCGAGCCTTGTGGACAAGCTGTGGATGGGCTCGTGCTATCGGGAACCACCGGTATCGTGCCATCAGGAACCGGACCCTCGTGCTATCGGGAACCCAAACCGGCCGCATCCTCTTCAAATACCGGCAGAATTCGTGCTCGTAACTTTGAGTCTAACAAAGAATCTAACTCTTGTTGCGCGCAGCTCGCTGGGGACAAGTCCGCGGGCGCACGCTTTCAGCCCCTCAAAACCGGCCCATGCGAGGACGTGCCTGAGCTGCCTCTCGGCGTGCCGAGGGGGGCGAAGACATGAGCTCGATCCGCTCCGAACTGCGCCAGGTTGGTGCACAGAAAATCGGTAGTGAAGGCGACCTGACCTTCGTCGAGCTGACCTGGAAAAAGGGCCAGATCGAACAGTGGATTCGGTTCGGTGATCCGGTCTGCGAAGAACGCCTTGATCCTCACCGCCGACGCTTTGGCTTCGCGCCGGGTGCCATCTTCGGGGTCAATCGCTGGGCGGCAAACACTTATGGCACAGTGTTGTCGCGCTTCGACATCCTGCGGGCTGCAAGGCCCGGAACCCCGATGCAAACGCTGCCTTATCTGCGGCCCGGAGGGAACTTGCTGCTCTCCACCCATGGCTGGCCCAAGGTCGAACGTATGTTGCAGGCCGTTGACGCCATCGAGGCGCTCGGCATCAATCCGGCGCAGGCCTCCCCGGACTACTGGCGACACCTGCACAATCGCCTGGCCACCGCGCAACCGGCCCATCCCTATACGCGTCTCCAGCACCGGGCCTGGCTCAAGCGGCGGAGCCTCTGGCTATGAACGCGCGGCACATCCTCGTCTGGGCGACAGCTCTGTCGGTCACCCTGACCGTCCTTCCCGACGTCGCGGCGTGGTCGCCCCGACTGCTGTGGAATGCCAGCGCAAGTGTCCCGATCGGGCTCTACCGCCTGCATCCCGCCGATCACGTTGCCATCGGTGACCTGGTCGTCGTTCAGCCGCCCGCGGCGCTCTCGGATTTCGTCGAAGCGCGGGATTACCTGCCGCGCGGCGTCCCGTTGCTCAAGCATGTCATGGCGCTTGAGGGCGCGTTGGTCTGCCGCTTGGGCGATCGCGTCACTGTTGACCATCGCCATCTTGGCCGTGCCCATGCGCAGGACCGCAACGGCCGCGATTTGCCCATCTGGCAGGGCTGCCACCGGCTCGCCGCCGGGGAAGTCTTTCTCATGAACCCGGATGCGCACGACAGCCTCGACGGGCGTTACTTCGGGACGTTGCCCCGCACTGCGATCACTGCCCGGCTGACGCCGCTTTGGATCGTTTCCGACGGTGCCATCGCAGGGTCAGCGCATCCGGATCCCACACCGCACAACAACAGAAAGGAGGCACGCCATGCCCCAGATCGGTGAATTCACCCGCACGAAATCCGGGTTTGCCGGGTATGTCCGAACACTGACGCTCGACCTCGAGCTCACCCTGAGCAAGGCCGAGGCGTCCGAAGTCGAGAACGCACCCGATTACCGTCTTTTTCACGGGGACGGCGACCTCGCCCGTGAGATCGGAGCGGCCTGGGCGCGCACCGGGGAGAAGGCCGGCGAGTACTTCTCGGTGCTTATCGACGACCCGATGCTGGCGCAACCGATCCGCGCCAACCTCTTCCGCAACGGTGAAAGTTCGGTCTGGTCGCTGCAATGGAACCGTCCGCCCAAGCGTAACGGGGCGGCGTGAGCGATGGCGCTGATCAGCTCGAAACGCAGCAACCGGATCACAGTCGAGCGACCCTGCATCGCGCAAATCTGGGCTGTCTTCCTTCTTGCCGGCCTTGCCGCGGCAACGCCGATCAGTGGTTCGGCGCTCGCTGAAACTCCGGTCGTTATCCGCGATCCGATGCGCGATCCTCATGCGACCGCCATCGCCGAAGCCTCTGCGCGCTTCGCGATCCCGGAGCACTGGATCCGTGCCGTAATGCAGGTCGAAAGCGCAGGCGATCCGGGCGCCGTCAGCCGGGCCGGGGCCATGGGGCTGATGCAGGTCATGCCCGGAACATGGACCGTCTTGCGGCAGGACCACAGTCTCGGCGCTGATCCCTTTGAGCCCCGCGATAACATCCTCGCGGGCACGGCCTATCTGCGCGCCATGCTAGATCGCTATGGCACCGTTGGCGGCATGCTCGCCGCCTACAATGCCGGGCCGGGGCGGTACGACGCATACCTCTCGGAGGGCCGTCCGCTGCCCGCCGAAACCAGCGCCTATGTCGCGATGCTGGCCCCGCGCCTCGACGGCACGGCGCCGCTCCCGAACCGCGCATCCGTCGCCGATTGGCGCGAGGCGGCGCTGTTCACCGACAGATCGGCGGAGCATCCACAACAAAATGGCGGCAGCCCGGATGCAGATCGACCGCCCCGCGAAACGGGTCCGGTCGGCCCCAATCCCGGCATTTTCGTTGTCCGGCCCGGCGTGGAGACACGGCCATGAGCGTGATCGCGGTTTTTCGAGCTCTGGCGGGCCGTGGCGTAGAGGCGGCGGAAGGGCGTGCTCTGATAACGGGTGGGAAGGGAGATGGGCAAGATAAAAGGGCATGCCACGAACGCCGCAAGTCCCTGACAGGACTGGCGTTTTCGCGTGCATGGCCGTCGGTCGTGTGCAAGTTTCGAGGATTTTTCCCGCGATTTCAATGCTCCGGCATGCACAGGGGCGCTCCGAGAAACGGGAGGGTTTTTGCATGACCGAACCCGAGCACGACTTCCGCATCAGGCCCGGAAAGCCCCGCAGCACGCGCGCCCCGCGTCCGAAAGCTTTCGTTGATCAGGTGCTGCGGGCTGCCAATAAGGCAGGTCACTTTTCAACGCGGCCAAGCGGCAAACACCGAAGCCATTCGAGCTTTGGGCGCGGGCAAAGCCGATTTGGCCGTTCACGGCTTTTCTCGTCATCGCGCCGGGTCATGGTCGCTGCTCGCATCGCCCGCCATAAAGGACGGGCCTATCGCGCGGCCCCGCTCTCGACCCATCTTGCCTATCTGCGTCGCGAAGGGGTCAGCCGGGACGGGGAGAAGGGCCTGCTCTTCGATGCCGAAACCGACGGCCTTGACGGATCCGACTTCGCAACGCGCTGCGAAGACGACCGTCACCATTTCCGCTTCATCATCTCACCCGAGGATGCCGCTGATATGGAAGACCTGCGCAGCTTCACCCGGGATCTCGCGGGCCGGATGGAGGCCGATCTCGGCACGCGGCTCGACTGGGTCGCCGTCGATCACTGGAACAC
>SLJW01000034.1 GCA_007134865.1 Paracoccaceae bacterium
TGCACCTGCACCTGATCGTCACGCAGCAGACGGGTTTCATAGGCCGGGTTCGCGGCCTCGAGCGCTATCATCCCGCTCTGGCGGCGGAAACGCTTCAAGGTGGCCTCATGCCCGTCCACAAGAGCGACAATGATATCGCCGTTATCGGCGGTGTCCTGTTCGCGGATCACCACGATGTCGCCGTCATTGATGCCGAGATCGATCATTGAGTCACCCTGCACTTCCAGCGCATAATGGCTGGCACGACCGCGCAGCATGCTGCCCGGCACAGCGATATCGCTGACAACTTCACTGATGGCTTCAATGGGAGTGCCGGCGGCGATGCGACCCATCACAGGCAAGCTGTGCCCTGCCGCTTCGACGGGCATCGCATTGCGCGGTGGCGCTGCCTTCTCGGGGGCGCCCCCTTCGATGACGCGCGCTTCGTGGCGGTTAAGCGCATCGGGCAGTTTCAGCACTTCGATGGCGCGCGCCTTGTGCGGCAGGCGGCGGATGAAGCCGCGCTCTTCCAAAGCCGTGATCAGGCGGTGAATGCCGGATTTGGACCGCAGATCGAGCGCGTCTTTCATCTCGTCAAATGATGGCGCGACACCTTCGCGTTCCATCCGCTCATGAATAAGCTTCAGCAGGTCGATCTGTTTGCGCGTCAGCATCGCTTCGCCCCTTGTCCCGCCTCAAATGTTCTGCCTTCAGACACAGGTATTCACAATATGTTCTAACTATGTTCGCGGCTTGTGTCAACAGCGCTCAGAGCGCGATGTAGCGGACTTCCTCGCCTGCGCTGCGCGCCGGGTCATTGACCGGGCGCACCAGCAGCGCATCGGCTGCGCAAAGCACGCTGAGAAGCGCGCTGTCCTGATCAGGCAAGGGGGCGATCGTGCGATCAGGGCCAAGCGTGGCCCGAACGAAATGCATGCGCGGGCCATTCGCGGCAAGGTCGGTGGCGAGTGTCGCAGGCTTGCTGGGCAGCGGATAGGCCCCAAGCCCCTGCATGGCCCGCAGGACAGGGCGCAGGAAAAGATGCCCGCAGACGATGCTTGAAACCGGGTTGCCGGGCAGGCCGAGGAGCATCGCCTTGCCCATCCGCCCGGCCATCAGCGGTTTGCCGGGGCGGAGGGCGACCTTGTAGAAGGCGCGGCTTGCACCGAGCGCTTCGGAGACAGGGCCGACAAGGTCATGATCCCCGACTGAGGCACCGCCAATGGTGACAATGATATCGGCACCCTCTGCCAGCCCGAAGACCGCGCGCAGGCTTTCCTCGCTGTCCATCGCGATGGGCAGCATGCGCGCCGTCGCGCCCTCTGCTTCGGCCATCGCCTTCAGAGCAAAGGCATTGGACGCAATGATCTGATCAGGCTTCGGCGTCTCTCCAGGCATGACGAGTTCATCGCCCGTGGCCATGATCGCGACCTCGGGGCGGTGGCTGACACTGACCCGCGCGCAGTTCATCGAGGCCAGCAGTGCTAGATCCGGCGGGCACAGGCGTCGGGGGGCGCTCACGCGGTCGCCAGCGCGAAAGTCCAGCCCGCGCGAGCGGATATGCCGCCCGGCATCCGGCACTTCATTCAGCGTAATCTCGTCACCCTCGCGGGTCACATCCTCCTGAATCACGACACGGTCCGCACCCTCGGGCACTGGTGCGCCAGTGAAGATGCGCACCGCCTCGCCCGCAGCGATGCGCCCGTCAAAGCTGTGCCCGGCAGCCGCTGTCCCGATCACTGTCAGCCGTGCGCCCGGTGCGGGTCCCTCGGCAAGCGCATAGCCATCCATGGCCGCTGAGGGAAATGGCGGCTGGTCACGGTCGGCCATGACGGGCTTCCGTAGCACCCGGCCGGCGGCCTGCGCCAGATCAACCTCTTCCTCTGGCAGGGTCTGGGTCAGCGAGAACACCTCTGTCAGGGCTTGCTCGAAGGAAATCATGCCTCGTACCGCCCGGATTTGCCGCCCTCTTTCAGCACCACGCGGGTGGCGAGGATCTCCATGGATTTCTCAGCCGCCTTGAGCATGTCATAGACTGTCAGCGCCGCGACCGAGGCCGCCGTCAGCGCCTCCATCTCGACACCCGTCTGGCCCGTCGTGCGCACTTCGGCACGGATGCGGACACCGGGCAGGCTCGCGTCCGGGGTCAGATCGACCGAGACCTTGGTGATCGGCAGCGGGTGGCAGAGCGGGATCAGATCGGCGCAGCGCTTGGCGCCCATGATGCCTGCAAGCCGCGCCACCCCCAGCACATCGCCCTTTTTCGCCCGGCCTTCGGTGACGAGTGCGAGCGTCTCTGGCCGCATCCGCACGGCGCTCTCGGCAATTGCGCGGCGGTCGGTTACGGCCTTTTCGGAGACATCGACCATATGGGCATGGCCCTCGGCGTCGAAATGGGTGAGCTTGGCCATGATCACACCCCCTCGGGCAGGACCGGGTCGCGCAGCAGATCGCGCGTGGCCTGCGCAACATCCGCCTGCCGCATCAGGCTTTCGCCGATCAGGAAAGAACGCGCGCCGTGGCCTGCCAGATCGGCCATATCGCCGGGTGTAAAAACCCCGCTCTCGGCAACCAGAAGCTTGCCCTCGGGCACGCGCGCGGCAAGCTGGCGGGTGGTGTCGAGCGTCACCTCGAAGGTGTTCAGATTGCGGTTGTTGATACCCAGAAGGGGCGAACGCAGCGCGAGGGCGCGGTCGAGTTCCTCGGCGTCATGCACTTCAACCAGAACATCCATGCCCCAGTCGAAGGCCGCTGCCTCCAACTCCAGCGCCTGCGCGTCCGAGACCGAGGCCATGATGATCAGGATGCAATCGGCATGGAGCGCGCGCGCCTCGACCACCTGATAGGGGTCATAGAGGAAATCCTTGCGTAGTGCGGGCAGGTTGGTGGCGGCGCGGGCATCGGTCAGGAAATGGTCGGCACCCTGAAAACTCGGGCCGTCGGTCAGCACGCTCAGGCAGGTCGCGCCGCCCACCTCATAGGCGCGGGCAAGGGCAGGGGGGTCGAAATCGGCGCGGATCAGGCCCTTGGAGGGGCTGGCCTTCTTGATCTCGGCGATCAGCCCGTAGCCCGTCGATTGCGCGCGCTGCAGGGCCGCAAGGAAGCCGCGCGGGGCAGGGGCGCTGCGAGCCGCCTGCTCAAGCGCATCTTGCGGGGTTGCGGCTTTTCGGGCTGCGACTTCCTCAAGCTTGTAGGCCTTGATCCTGTCGAGAATGGTGGCCATCGCGACCCCTCCTTGAAACTAGCTGCGAACCGGGCTGATCTGCGCCAGCGTCTGCACGGCGCGCATTGCTCCGCCCGAGTCGATACTCGCACGCGCCATCTCGACCCCTTCGCGCAAGCCTGACGCGCGATCCGCCACCATCAACGCCGCGGCGGCGTTCAGCAGCACGGCATCACGATAGGCGGGGCGGCCCATGCCTTCGAGCACGGCGCTCAATTCATTGGCATTCTCTGCCGGACTGCCCCCGATCAGGTCCTCGAAGGGATAGACTGGTAGACCCGCCTCCTCCGGGTGCAGGCTGAATTCGCGCAGGCTGCCCCCTTCCAGCGCGACGACTTTGCTCTCGGCGGCAATCGACAACTCATCGGTGCCATCGCCGCCATGGACAAGCCACGCTTTCTCGGAGCCAAGCGCCTGCAATGTCTCGGCCATCGGGCGCAGCAGGTCGGGCGAAAACGCCCCGGTCAACTGCCGCTTTACCCCTGCTGGGTTGGTCAGCGGCCCGAGAATGTTGAAGATCGTTCGCGTGCCAAGCTCCATGCGCACCGGGCCGACATGGCGCATCGCAGGGTGATGCATCGGCGCCATCATGAAGCCGATCCCGGCTTCGCGCAGCGCACGCTCCACGACTTCCGGCCCGACCATGACATCGATCCCGAGCGCACCCAGCGCATCCGCCGCGCCCGATTTCGACGAGAGGTTGCGATTGCCGTGTTTGGCCACCGGCACGCCCGCACCCGCCACGACAAAGGCCGTCGCGGTCGAGATATTCAGCGTCCCCTTGCCATCGCCCCCGGTTCCGACAATATCCATCGCCCCCTCGGGCGCCTGCACCTTTACGCATTTGGCGCGCATGACCGCAGCGGCGGCGGCATATTCCTCGACCGTCTCGCCCCGCGTGCGCAGAGCCATCAGGAAACCGCCCGTCTGGGCCGGGGTGGCCTGACCTTCGAAGAGCAGGTTGAAGGCGGTCTCGGCCTCGGCGCGGGACAGGGCGCGGGTCGCGGCAAGGCCAATGAGGGGTTTGAGGTCATCCATCAGGCAGGCACCGCAGCTTGGGACAGGAAATTGCGCAGCATGGCATGGCCATGCTCGGAGCGAATGCTCTCGGGATGGAATTGCATCCCCTCGATGGGCAATTCGCGGTGCCTCAATCCCATGATCAGCCCATCCTCCAGCCAACTGGTGATCTCGAGACAGTCCGGCAGGCTTTCACGCTCGACCACCAGCGAGTGATAGCGTGTTGCCATCAGCGGAGAGGGCAGCCCCGTAAACACGCCTTTCCCGGAGTGCTGCATTGCCCCAAGCTTGCCATGCACGATCTGTGGCGCGCGCACCACGCGACCGCCAAAAGCCTGCCCTATGGTCTGATGGCCAAGGCAGACACCCAGCAACGGCACCCGTGCCTCGGCAGCGGCGAGCGTCAGGGGCAGGCAGATGCCCGCCTGATCCGGGTCGCAGGGGCCGGGTGAGAGCACAATCGCTGAAGGATTAAGCGCCATTGCCGCCTGCACATCCAGTGCATCATTTCGCTGCACCAGCACCTCGGCCCCAAGCTCGCCCAGATAATGCACGAGATTGTAGGTGAAACTGTCGTAATTATCGATCAGGAGCAACATCGCAGGGGCCTGAGCAGACAAGGGCTGCTCGTTACATGCCCGTCCCGCAGCCCCGAGGTCAAGGCCGAAGCGTCGGGGCTGGCCGGTCTAGGGGGCAATCCATTTGATCCGCAGGCAGATTTATGGGAAACTGTGATGAAGGTGTGGGATAAACGCCATTCTTAGGCAGGCGGTTTTCAAGGAGCGATGGGGTGAACAGCAGTCTTCTGGCAGGGCTTGGCGCCGGCACCGGACTTGTGCTCGTGGTCGGGCTGACAGCAGGGCTCCTGTTGCCCCCCCCGCAGGACCCGAGCCAGCAACCACCAACAGCCGATGCCGTGTCGCAACCGGTCGAGCCCGAAGTCGGCGAAGCTGCCGAAACCGACCCAGTCCAGATACCTGAGCCAGATGCTCCGGCTACCGAGCCTGACGTCCCCCCTGCTGACGAGGAACCTCCCGCATTGGTGGAAGCCCCGATATCGCCACCAAGTGAACCGGTGGACGCCGAGCAGGCACAAGTTGGCATAGAGCCTCCTGATGAGATCGCCGAGTTGGCAGAGCCTGAGCCGGGTGCTGAAGATCAAGACACAGAGGCTTTCAGGCAGACCGAAGTCATTGTGCCGGGGCAGCCCGAAGCTGATGCTGAAATCGGTGACGAAGGGGCTCCGCAGATGCCCTCGTCGGAAGAGATCTTGCGCATCACGCGCTTGCCATCGGCAGTGGTGCCGCCCGCGCGGAGCGAGGGTGCCGCCGGTCTGCCGCAGATTACTCTGCCGCAGGTGCCGACAGCGACCGAGGATGATGCCGTGCAGCCCGACGGTGCGGCGGCGCCGGAAACACCTCCCGCACCGATCGTACAGCAGGAGCCCCAGCCCATGCCGGGCCTGCGCGTCGCAGGTTTGCCACAGATCGGGGCCGACGCAGAGTTGCCGAGCATGACGGCCGACCTGCCGGAGCCCCGCGCGTCCAATGGAACTGCGCTGGAGCGCAATTCGCTCTATCAGGGGGGCACCGCGGGCCAGCCGCGCATGGCTTTGGTTCTGTCCGACCCTGGTTTGCCCGCCCCGATGCGCCGCGACCTTGCTGCGATGGACATCCCCATAACCATTGCCCTCAATCCGCTTGACAGCAGTGCGGCGGCCGGGGCCGAGATTTACCGTGATGCCGGCAAGGAGGCGCTGATCCTGGCGACAAGCCTGCCCGAGGGGGCGACCGCCAGCGATCTCGATGTCACCTTCAACGCGTTCTTCGAAGCGCTACCGCAGGCGGTCGGCGTGATCGATCTGCCTGAGGACGGCTTTGCCCGCAATTCTGCGATGCTGAACGATATTCTTCCGCTGCTCGCGCAGGATGGTCACGGGCTTATCACTTTCGCAGGCGGGCTCGCACAGGCCGCGCGCGCGACCGAGGCAGCCGGTATCGCGCATGCCGAGGTCTTCCGGATGCTAGAGCGCGGCAGCGAGAGCGCTTTCACCATCCGCCGCTATATCGACCGCGCCATGTTCCATGCCAGCCAGACCGGTGAGGTGATCGTCTTCGGCGATGCGTCGAATGACGCGACCATGGAAGCAATCGAAATGTGGCTCGCAGACGGGCGCGCCGAGCAGATTGCAGTGGTGCCGATTTCTGCCATTCTGATGCAGGCGGAGTAAGCGTGTGCTGCTGCAATGGATGCTCCGGCATCGGGTTTTGTTTCTTGAGAAACCATAAGCTTCTGGATAGGAGGGTCATAAGGCCCCTTGCTGGAACTGGTAGACAGACCAGACTTAAAATCTGAGGCTCGTATGGGCGTGTGGGTTCGAGTCCCACAGGGGCCACCATCCAAAGCGCTCAGGTGATTTTCCCTGACTTCGTGTTGTTGTTGGGGTTCCAGCGGCTCTCCAAGCAGACGTTTGGTCCCGTTTATTCGAGCGAATTGATTTAGCTGCGATAAACACAACGCACCTTAAAGAGTATTTTACAATCTTGAGTTGAGATGGGGCGGTTCATTCGCCAAATGCGCCCATCTTGTGACGTCATGCTGCAATATGTGCGCGCCGTATTGTTTGTCTGGATAGTCGAAATCGCGATGCTGCTGCTATTCTTGTCATCCCTCCTGATCTCTATCGTCGCTTGTGCCGCATTGCTCGGCGTCGGGCGGCAGCTTGGGGCCTTCACCAAGCCGCGAAATGACGCGGTCGCAGTGCAGTGTTCGCATGTGGGCAGCCCGCTGCGGGTTGGTGGCATTGCAGTTATCCTGGGGCTGGTGGTTGCGACTGGTTTCTTTGGAATAACCAAGTCGAGCACCATCGCGCCCCTGTTGCTGTTGTCATTGTTGCCGGTCTTTCTCACTGGTCTGGCTGAAGACCTTGGACAGCGGGTCTCTCCCTGCGCTCGGATCGTCGCTGCCGCTTTCTCGGCCATGCTCGCCGTTGCACTGTTCGGGGTCTGGCTTCCCAGGAGCGATATCCCGGTTGTTGATCAGGCAATGTCCTTTCCTTTGGTCGCCATCATACTGACCGTGACCTTTTCCACCGGCTTCTGCCATGCCGTGAACCTCGTCGACGGGATGAATGGACTGGCCGCGTCTGTTGTCACAACATCGGCGCTGGGTTTTGCTGCTGTTGCCACATTGGCAGCGCAGTCAGAGCTTGCATCTTTATCGTTGCTCCTCGCGGCTGTGACGATAGGTTTTCTGTTGTTCAACTGGCCGGTGGCGCGCCTGTTTCTGGGTGATGCCGGTGCCTATGGGCTGGGTCATATGCTGGTGTGGCTGACCCTCCTGCTTGCGTGGAACGCCAGCGAAGTGGCCATTCCGGCGCTCGCGCTGATCATCTTCTGGCCGCTCGCCGACGTGGTCCACACAATTATGAGGCGCTTTGCTGTGCAGGCATCCATCGTGCAGCCGGATCGCATGCATCTGCACCAAAAAGTCCGGCGCGCGCTTGATATCCTCTGGTTCGGATACAATGGGCGCCGATGCTCCAACCCACTGACAACGCTGGTTTTATTGCCCTTTATTGCTACTCCGGTGATAACCGGCGTCCTGTTATGGGACAAGCCGGGTGCCGCTTGGTTCGCGCTGGGGGTGTTTTCTTCTATCTTTGCCGCTGCGCATCCGCTCACCACCAAGCACGCGAAACTGCAACGTCGGGTACAGAGCAGGAGGTTTGAAGCCGTAGCAGTCGCGCGGGCAACGTCATCGTCTTTATCGTCCATAGCGCAGGGATCGGCTCTCGTTGGTCAGATCCGTGCAGACCATCCTCCGGTGAGATGATGTCGCGTCTGAAATGCCTCAAAAGATCTCGAGAAACAGAAGTGCGCCAACTGCGAGACCCAGTAGCGCGAGAGTTTCGATCACGACAATGGCGAGATGTCCACCGCCCACAGTCGTCAGCGCGCGCAGTGAGGTCTTGACCCCAAGTGCGGCGATCGCCGTGATCAGGCAGGCGCGCGAGAATGTGTCGACCTGTGTCACGAGCTGTGTGGGCAGTTCCGCCACACTCCCAATTCCGACCAGGGCGAGAAACAGCACCATGAACCATGGCAAAAGCGGGATGCGTCCCTCGCCTTTGCCTACCTGGGTCATGCGCAACACCAGAACCACTGCGATCAGGACCACCGGCAGCATAGCGACGCGAAAGAGCTTGGTGATGGTTGCGATCTCGCCAGCGCGGTCCGACACCGAGAACCCCGCCCCCACCACTTGCGCCACATCATGGATCGAGGCCCCGATCAGAAAACCTTGCTGCAACTCGGAGAAACCCAAGAACTCAAACAGCAACGGGTAGAGCACCATCGCTATAGTGGACAGCGCCGTTACGGCGATCACCGTAAAGAGCGTGTTGCGCTCGGTCTTGTCATTATGTGGGATTACAGCGGCAATCGCGAGCGCGGCCGAGGCTCCGCAGATCGCGACCGAACCGCCCGTGAGCAGCGCGAACCGCCA
>SLJW01000090.1 GCA_007134865.1 Paracoccaceae bacterium
CGCCTGCCCTGCCCCAGAGAGGCCGCAGAATGCAAAACGCCCTGTCCGACCTGCTTGCAACCCGTGACTGGCTTCTGGCCGATGGGGCCACTGGGACAAATCTGTTCAACATGGGCCTGGCCTCGGGCGACGCGCCCGAATTGTGGAATGTGACCGAGCCCGAAAAGATCCGCGCGCTCTATCGCGGTGCTGTCGAGGCCGGGTCGGACCTGTTTCTGACCAACACTTTCGGCGGTAATGCGAGCCGCCTGAAGCTGCATCAGGCCGAGGGTCAGGTGCGCGAGTTGAACCGGCTGGGCGCGGCGCTGGGACGCGAGATCGCCGATCAGGCCGGGCGCAAGGTTGTGGTCGCGGGCTCGATGGGGCCGACGGGCGAGATCATGGCACCTATGGGTACGCTGACCCATGAACTGGCAGTCGAGATGTTCCACGAACAGGCCGAAGGGCTGAAAGAGGGCGGCGCCGACGTGCTCTGGGTCGAGACCATCTCGGCACCCGAGGAATACAAGGCCGCCGCCGAAGCGGCGGCACTGGCGGGCATGCCCTGGTGCGGCACGATGAGTTTCGACACTGCCGGGCGCACCATGATGGGGCTGACCTCGGCCGCCATGGTGCAGACAGTCAGGCGGCTTGCCAACCCGCCGTTGGCCTTTGGCGCGAATTGCGGGGTCGGCGCATCGGATCTGTTGCGCACGGTGCTGGGTTTTGTCGAGGCTGGGGCAGAGCTGCCGATCATCGCCAAGGGCAATGCGGGCATTCCGAAATATGTCGACGGGCATATCCATTATGACGGCACCCCGGAACTGATGGCAGAGTATGCCGTGCTCGCCCGCGACTGCGGTGCGCGGATCATCGGCGGGTGCTGCGGCACCATGCCTGATCATCTGCGCGCAATGCGGACCGCGCTCGAAACCCGCGCGTCCGGCCCGCGCCCGACACTGGCGCAGATCGAGGCCGCTCTGGGCGGGTTTTCCTCGGCTGTGGATGGCACTGAAGCAGGTGGCAACGCGCCTGAGCGCACCCGCTCCAGTAGCCGCCGGCGCCGCGGAACGTGACATTTCTGTCGCATCCCTGAGATGACAGGCGCGACAGGTCGTCCCCATTCCGGCCCATGTCGCAAACGAGACACTGCCCTGAGGCAAACTGTCGCAAATAGCGTGTAAAGCTGGTCGCGGGGACCGGCACGCCACTGCTGCAAAAGGGTAGCCCCATGTCTGACGACGACGACATTATCCTCTCCGAACTGGCCGATGACGAATTGGTCGAACAGATGATGGATGACCTCTATGACGGGATGAAGGACGAGATCGAGGAAGGTGTGCGCATCCTGCTCGAGCGCGGCTGGACCCCCTATGACATCCTGACCAAGGCACTGGTCGCGGGCATGACAATCGTGGGCCATGATTTCCGCGACGGGATTCTCTTCGTTCCGGAAGTGCTTCTGGCCGCCAATGCAATGAAAGGTGGGATGGCGATCCTCAAGCCGCTGCTGGTCGAGACCGGCGCGCCGCGCATGGGCAAGATGGTGATCGGCACGGTCAAGGGCGATATCCATGATATCGGCAAGAATCTGGTCGCCATGATGATGGAGGGGGCCGGGTTCGAGGTGGTCGATCTCGGCATCAACAATGCGGTCGAGGCTTATCTCGAGGCGCTGGAGCGCGAACAGCCCGACATTCTGGGCATGTCGGCGCTGCTGACCACGACCATGCCCTATATGAAAGTGGTGATCGACACGATGGTCGCGCAGGGGATTCGCGACGATTATATCGTGCTTGTCGGGGGCGCGCCGCTCAATGAGGAATTCGGGCGTGCCATCGGGGCAGATGCCTATTGCCGGGACGCCGCTGTCGCAGTCGAAACCGCGAAGGATTTCGTGGCGCGCAAGCATAACCAGATGGCAGCCGGATAATGCCGTGCACCCGGCCCGCAGGGCCGGGTGCCTGTTGCATCACTTGAGGAGGCGGGGCCTGCGGCCCCGTTTTTTTTGAGTTTTTTTGGCAAGAAAATGAGACGAGGTGCGAAAGCTATCCGACAAAAGCTTTTTCCACCACATATTCCGCTGGTTCGGAATTGGCGCCTTCGCGCAGCCCGGCCTCTTCGAGGATCGCTTTCACATCGAGATTGAAATCCAGCGAACCGCAGACCATGGCGCGGTCAACCGCCGGGTCGAGCGGCGGGATGTCGAGATCCGCGAACACCTTGCCCGAGCTGAGATTGTCGGTGATGCGCCCCATGCGCTCGGTCTTCTCGCGTGTGGTGGTCGGATAGTAGAGCAGCTTGCCTTCGACCAGCTCGCCGATCAGCGGGTCCTCGGGCAGTGCCTCGATCAGATCGCGGCCATAGGTCAACTCATCCGCATCGCGGCAGGTATGCATAACGATGACCTGCTCGTATTTCTCCCATGTCTCGGGGTCGCGCAACAGCGAGGCAAAGGGCGCAATGCCGGTTCCGGTGGCGAGCATCCAGAGCCGCTTGCCGGGCAGCAGCGCGTCGAGCACCAGCGTTCCCACAGGTTTGGGGCGCAGGATGATCTGCTCGCCCGGCTGGATATGCTGAAGCCGTGAGGTCAGCGGGCCATCGGGCACCTTGATCGAGTAGAATTCGAGCTCTTCGTCCCAGGAGGGCGAGGCGATGGAATAAGCGCGCAGCAGCGGTTTGCCATTCTCGCCCAACAGCCCGATCATCACGAACTCGCCCGAACGGAAGCGCAGAGAGCGCGGCCTTGTGCAGCGGAAGGCAAAGAGCCGGTCCGTATAATGTGTCACCGAGGTCACGGTCTGCGCATCAGGCAGCGTCGGTGTGGGCTTGAGGGGTTTCGTCATCTGTTCGGTCATCGGGACTGCTCTCGTCTCTCATTAAGCCCGAGGACGCATCGGGCATCACTCTGCGAATTGCAGATTCTGCTGTCACTATGCCTTGACACAGCTCAAGTGCAAGCCGCCTTTTGGTCACAAGGAAGAGTTTTTCGGGGTTTTTCTGAATTATTTCCCCAATATTGTCTTTCTTCTTGCCATTTAAGGAATTTTGTTCCACTGGTGTATCGAAAGGAGACGTCATGGCCGAAACGCTCGACGATCTGGACCGCCGCATCCTCACCGCACTTCAACGTGACGCCAGCCAGTCGCTCGATGATATCGCGCGGCAGGTGGGGTCAAGCAAGACTCCGGTCTGGAACCGGATCCGCAAGCTGCGCAAGGCCGGGGTGATCCTGCGCGACACGGTCCTTCTCGACCCCGAATCGCTGGGGCTGGAGGCCTGTTTCTTCGTGCTGGTGCGCACCTCGGCGCATGAGGCCGACTGGCAGGCGAGATTTCTCGAAGCCGTGCAGGCGCGGCCCGAGGTGCTGGAGGCGCATCGGCTGGCGGGCGATATCGACTATATCCTCAAGGTGCGGGTGGCCAACGCGCGCGCCTATGACCGTTTCTATCAGGCGCTGATCTCGGAGGTCAGCATCTATAACGTGACAGCACTCCTCTCGATGGAAGAGATCAAGAACACCACCGAATTGCCGCTGGAACACACGCGGGCGTGAGGGGGCGCAAAAGCGTTTCGTCTGTCCTGCGGCAGGGGCTACACTCGTGTTAAGCACTTTAGTCAGAGGGGAACATGCGCATCTTGAGACATATCGCCTTTGTTCTGGTGGCATTCCTGCCCTTGGGTCTTGCCGCGCAGCCCCTGCCCGCGCTTTACGATGTGCAGGGGGTAGCTGCAGATGATGTGCTCAATATACGCGCCGAGCCTTCGGCGCGCGCCGCGATCATCGGCCGGCTGGCGCCCGATGCACGCGGGATAGAGGTCGTCGCGCACAATGTCGCGGGCACATGGGGCCAGATCAATACCGGCGAGCGGTCGGGATGGGTCTCGCTGCGCTACATGGCGCTTCGCGGCGTGCATATCGACCATTACAATCTGCCCGTGGGCCTGCGCTGTTTTGGCACCGAGCCGTTCTGGTCGCTGGAGAATACGGACGGGGCATGGAGTTACCGCACACCGGAGATGACGCGTGATGGGCTGGAGATCCGGGTCGCGCAGGACACCGGCATCCCGGAGGATCTGCGGCGGATGGTGCAGTTCAACGGGCTGGGCGGGCCTGCCACCGGGTTCATCTATCCGGCGGAGTGCAATGACGGGATGAGCGACCGGGCCTATGGGCTGGCCATCGGGGTGATGATGTCGCCCTCGGCCCCGCTCTTGAGTGGCTGCTGCAGCCTCACTCGGTGAGCGCGGGCCGGTCGAGCGCCGCGAGCCAACGCTCCAGCCGCGCGCGGTTCACACCCATGTCGGAACGGCCGAAACGCGCGCGGGCGAAGGCCAGCAGCATCGCCCCCTCGCCTGCGGGCTCGATCAGGACCGAGGTGTAATCGGGATAGCCTATCAGCGGGGTGCGGCTGATATAGGTCATGTGCAACTCACGCACCGAGCCTGCGAGCAGGGTTGCGCCATCGGCACGGGCGACCTCGTCCAAACGCGTCGCGAGTTCCTCGGGCGTCACCTGAAAGACCTGTGGCATGGCATCGCCGCCGACCATGCGGATCAGGTGGAAATTGGGCGTGTTGGGCCGCGTCACAAGGCGCGGGTCCTCATGCCACCGCGCCGGGTCCGAGGGGGCGAGGCGGATATAGGCCAGCAGCGCCAGAGCAGCGAAGATGGCAGCGAGAAGCAGAAACCGGATCATGCTTGCGCCTCGCGCAAGGCGAAGGCGTAAAGTGCGATCAGTTCCATTCCCACATGTGCTCCCATGATGGCGGTGGCTTCGGTCGGGTCCAGCGCCGGGCAGACCTCGACCACATCGCAGCCCTTGAGGTTGATCCCGGCCAGTGCCCGCAAGATGACTGCGACCTGATTGGGCGTCAAGCCGTTCCAGACCGGGGTGCCGGTGCCGGGTGCAAAACCCGGATCAAGCGCGTCAATATCGAAGCTCAGATAGCAGGGGTGGTCGCCCACGATCTCGCGGATACGCACGGCGACAGCGCGGGGGCCGATCTCATGCACTTCGAAAGCGTCGATGACATGGATGCCAAAATAATCGGGGCATTCGGTGCGGATGCCGATCTGGACTGAGCGGTTCGGGTCGATCAGCCCTTCCTGCACTGCGCGATACATCATCGTGCCGTGGTCCATACGCGCAGGGTCATCCTCGGGCCAGAGGTCGGAATGGGCGTCGAACTGGATCACGGCCAGCGGGCCGAAGAGTGCGGCATGGGCGCGCAGGATCGGCAGGGTGATGAAATGATCGCCCCCCAGTGTCAGCGCACCGGCGCCCGCGTCGAGAATGGTGGCGATATGGGATTGCAGCACCTCGGGAAAGCGCACCAGGTGGCCGGGGTCATAGGCGAGATCGCCATAATCGATGATATGGCAGGTGCTGAGCGGGTCGAAGCCCCAGCCATAGGGCGGGTAGCAGGGTTGGAGCGTGCTGGCCGCGCGCATCGCGCGCGGCCCGAACCGCGCGCCGGGCCGGTGCGAAGTGGCCTGGTCGAAACAGACCCCGGTGATGGCCAGATCGACACCCGTCAGGTCCTTGGTGAAACGACGGCGCAGGAAAGAGGGCACACCGCCAAAGGTGTTTTCAAACGAGAGCCCGTGCGGATCGGTCCGCGTGAAAGCCGTGTCGACCTCTTCGCCGGGGGGTTCGAATGCCATGTCACTTTCCTCTGCTGCCGAAAACTCTATCCTGCGCGGTGACCTGATGCGAGAGGCGCATGCTCTACGAACCCGAGGGCTTTGACCCAAAACGCTGGCCCGAAAGCTACTGGCGCGCCTCCTGCCCGCCCTTGCCCGCATGCCCGCCCCTTGCGGGTCGGGCCAAGGCGGATGTTGCGATCATCGGCGCGGGCTATGCCGGTCTCAATGCCGCGCTGGAGCTGGTCGAGCGGCATGGCGCGCGCGTCGTGGTGCTGGAAGCCGCGCAGCCCGGCTGGGGCGCTTCGGGGCGCAATGGCGGCTTCTGCTGTCTGGGCGGCACGATGCTCAAGCCCGGCACCATCGCCCGGCTGCATGGCGCGGATGTCGCGGCGGAATGGGAGCGGTTCGAGGCGGATGCCATCGCCCGCGTTGCCGATAACCTTGCGCGCTATGACATCGACGCGCAGCTGTCCGAGCCGGGCGAATTGCGTCTTGCCGCCAGTGCGCGCGATTGGGCGCGGATGCAGCGCGAGGGAGGCACGCTGCTGGACCCTGCCCTGTTGCGCGCCGAGGGTGTCGACACAGCCGTCTATCATGGCGGCGAACTCATCGAGACCGGATTTGGTTTGCACCCCTATGCCTATGTCACGGGCCTTGCCCGTGCAGCGCAGGCCGCTGGCGTGGTGATCCATGGCGACAGCCGCGTCACCCGCACCGAGCCGGTCGCAGGCGGCTGGGAGTTGCACATAGCGACCGGCCGCGTGGAGGCGGCGCAGGTCCTGATTGCCACTAATGGCTATAGCGACGAGCGTCTGCCGCGCTGGCTCGCGCGGCGCATTCTGCCAGTGATGTCGAACATCATGGTGACGCGCCCGCTGACAGAGGCAGAACGCAACGCGCAGGGCTGGACGCGGCATCTGATGGCCTATGATACCCGTCGCCTGCTGCATTACTTCCGCCTGCTGCCTGACAACCGCTTCCTGTTCGGGGCGCGCGGCGGGCTGTCCTTCCGCCCTGCCCCGGTAGCGCAGTTCGCCCGCCGCGCCCGCGCCGAGTTCGAGATGATCTTCCCGGCGTTTCGCGCCGCCGAGACCGAGTTTGAATGGAACGGTCTTGTTTGCCTCACCGCCAGCTTCGCGCCCTATATCGGCCCGGTGCCAGGGGCTGAGGGCCTCTGGCTTGCGCTTGGCTGGCACGGTAATGGCGTTGCGGCAGCTTCCGAAGGCGGGCGAAGGGTGGCGCGCGCCCTGACGGGCGCGCGTCAGGCCCCGCCGCAACTGACCCGCAAACCACCCCCACGTTTCCTTTTCCCCCGCAGGCCCGCGCTGCGCGCGGGCATGGCACTCGCCAGCCTGCTGGAAGGCCCGCTGCGCCCACGCAACTGACGGCATTCAGGCTGCCGCCTTCAGCATCCCCTCGGCCTGCAGATGCGCCAGCGTCTGGTCCAGCGTCTTGCGCGCCCGCGCGACCAACTCGTCGATATCCGCAGGTGTGATCACCAGCGGCGGTGCGATGATCATCCGGTCGCCGACATGGCGCATCACCAGATTATTGCCAAAGGAGTATTCGCGGCAGATAAAGCCCACGGTCCCCGGCTCCGACTGGAATTTCGCCCGCGTCGCCTTGTCCGGTGTCAGCGCAAGACTGGCCATCAGCCCGCGCGAGACCGCCTCGCCCACCAACGGATGATCGGCGAGCCGCCCCCAGGCCTGCGCCAGATGCGGCGCAGTCTCCGCATGCACCCGGTCAATGATGCCTTCTTCTTCGAGAATGCGCAGGTTTTCCAGCGCCACGGCCGCCGCCACCGGATGGCCGGAATAGGTATAACCGTGGTTGAACTCGTCCTGCGCGATGGTGTTCGCGACCTCGTCGCAGACAATCGAGCCGCCGATGGGCTGATAGCCCGAGGACAATCCCTTGGCGATGGTCATGATATGCGGGCGGATGCCATAGCTCTGACAGCCGAACCAATGCCCCAGCCGCCCGAAGCCGGTGATCACTTCATCCGCGATCAGCAGGATGCCGTATTTCGCGACGATCCGCTGAATCTCGGGCCAGTAGCTCTCGGGCGGGATGATCACGCCGCCGGCCCCCTGCACTGGCTCGGCGATGAAAGCCGCCACCCGCTCGGGGCCGATGGCAAGGATCTGCTCTTCCAACAGGCGCGCCCGCGCGAGGCCGAATTCCTCGGGGCTCATCTCACCGCCTTCGCCCCACCAATAGGGCTGGTCAATATGCACGATATCGGCAATCGGCAACCCGCCCTGCGCATGCATCGCCGCCATCCCTCCCAAGCTGGCCCCACCCATGGTCGAGCCATGGTAACCATTGCGCCGCGCAATGATCACCCGCCGCTCCGGCGCGCCCTTCAGCGCCCAATATTGGCGCACCAAGCGGATATTGGTGTCATTGGCCTCGGAGCCGGAGCCTGCGAAAAAGACATGGTTCAGATCACCCGGCGCCAGGTCGGCAAGCTTTGCAGCCAGCTTGATGGCCGGCACATGGCTGGTCTGGAAAAACGTGTTGTAATAGGGCAGTTCCTGCATCTGCCGCGCCGCCGCCTCGGCCAGTTCGCGCCGACCATAGCCGATATTGACGCACCACAGCCCCGCCATGCCATCGATCAGCTCAGCCCCTTCGCTGTCGGTAAGCCGCACACCCTCGGCGCGGGTGATGATCCGCGCGCCCTTCGTCGCCAGCGCCCCATTCGCCGTGAACGGATGCATGTGATGGGCCGCATCGAGCGCCTGCAACTCGGCCGTGGGCGGCAGATTGGTCAATGTCATGGGCTTTGCTCCTGTCACTACAGGCGCGCAGGATACTCCCGGCTTGCAAAGCGTCAAGAGAATTTGATCAAATTATTCCGCGGCCTCGAAAAGCCCGGCATCCAGCCCCGCCCGGATATTGGCCACCCCCTGCGCAATATCGCCCTCGAGTGCCGCCTCCAGCGCCTCCGCATCCCCGCGTTTCAGCGCAGAAAGCGTTGCCTTGTGATGATCCGGCTGATGCAAGCCATGCCCATCGGCCCTGAGCGCGCCGCCCTCTCCCGGTCCCTGACAGACCACCCGCAGCGACGGACCCAAGCGCAGCCAGAGCGACTTGGCCATCGACTCCAGCACTTCCGACCCGGCGCGCTCATAAAGCGTGAAATGAAAGGCATGATTGGCGCGCAGATAGCCCGGCACATCCCCGCGCGCGATGGCCGCATCCAGCCGCACATCCACTCCTCGCAATTCGGCAATTACCTCTGGTGTCATCCGCGCCAGCGCCAGCCGCCCCAGCCGCCCCTCGATCGCAGCGCGCGCAAAGCCCAGATCCTCCAGCGCCTGCAGTCCCAGACGCGGCACCACCACGCGCCGGTTGCCCTGCCATTCCAGCGCCCCTTCGGCAATCAGCCGCCTTATCGCCTCGCGCACGGGCGTCATGCCAAGGCCCAGCCGCGCCACCAGCCCTTCGATGGTCACAGCACTCCCCGGCGCCAGTTCCCCGAAAAGCAGCATGTCACGCAGCCGCGCATAGGCGATCTGATGGGCAGGCAGGCGTTCGGTCATGGACTAATACCCCGCTCTCATTTTCTTGCCAAAAATACTCAAAAAAAAACGCCGGGCGAAAGCCCGGCGCTGCTGGAAAATTCCAATTCCGTCAGAAAAACGCCTGCAGGCCCGTCTGCGCGCGCCCCAGGATCAGCGCATGCACGTCATGCGTGCCCTCATAGGTGTTCACGGTCTCCAGATTCACCATATGCCGGATCACCTGATATTCCTCGGAAATCCCGTTGCCGCCATGCATGTCGCGCGACACGCGTGCGATATCCAGCGCCTTGCCGCAATTGTTGCGTTTGATCAGGCTGATCATCTCGGGCGCGCCCTGCGCCTGGTCCATCAACCGGCCCACCTGCAACGCCGCCTGCAGCCCCAGCGTGATCTCGGTCTGCATATCGGCGAGTTTCTTCTGATAGAGCTGCGTGCCCGCGAGCGGCTTGTCGAATTGCTTGCGGTCAAGCCCGTATTGCCGCGCGGCATGCCAGCAGAACTCCGCAGCCCCCATCACGCCCCAGGCGATGCCGTAGCGCGCGCGGTTGAGGCAGCCGAACGGGCCTTTCAGCCCCTCGACATGGGGCAGCAGCGCCTCCTCGCCCACTTCGACACCATCCATCACGATCTCGCCCGTGGTCGAGGCGCGAAGCGAGATCTTGCCCTCGATCTTCGGCGCGGAGAGCCCCTGCATGCCCTTTTCCAGCACGAAACCGCGAATCCGCCCGCCATGCGCGTCGGATTTCGCCCAGATGACAAAGACATCGGCGAAGGGCGAATTGGAAATCCACATCTTGGAACCAGTGATGCGGTAACCGTTGGCAGTTTTTTCGGCCCGCGTCTTCATCCCCGCCGGATCCGATCCGGCATCGGGTTCGGTCAGCCCGAAACAGCCGATCAGTTCGCCCGAGCACAGGCCGGGCAGATATTTCTCGCGCTGCGCCTCGGAGCCGTAAGCATAGATCGGGTAGATCACCAGCGAGCTTTGCACCGACATCATCGAGCGATAGCCCGAATCAACCCGTTCGATCTCGCGCGCGATCAGCCCGTAGGTGACGTAATTGGCGCCAAGCCCGCCATATTGCTCGGGCAGAGTCGCGCCCAACAGCCCCGCCTGCCCCATCAGGGGGAAGAGTTCCGGGTCGCTCGCTTCCTCGCGAAACGCCTTGATCACGCGCGGTTGCAGCGTGGATTGCGCGAAGTCATGCGCCGCGTCGCGCAGCATGCGCTCGTCTTCGGACAGCTGGCTTTCCAAGCGCAGCGGGTCCTCCCAAGTGAAGCGGCCAAGTTCGGGCGCGTCCTTGGGTTTGAGGGCAGGTTTGTCGAGCGGCATGGGGTGTCCTCCGGCTGTTCATGCGATTTGTGCATGTCTTATCTTGAATTGAGCGCTGTGAAAAAGGATAATGCTGCATACAGCCATTCCAGAACGGAATACCGTGATCCAACCCCGCCGCCATCTGCCCTCCACCCCGTCGCTGCAGGCCTTTGAGGCCGTTGCGCGGCTGGGCAGTTTCACGCAGGCCGCCGAGGAACTGGCGCTGACGCAATCCGCTGTCTCCCGGCAGGTCGCCGCGCTGGAAGATCAGCTCGGGGTCACGCTGCTTGACCGCGGGCCGCGTCAGGTCACCCCTACGCCCGAGGGCGCAGCCTATGCCAAAGCCGCGCGCGATGCGCTCGACACGCTGCAAATGGCCGCGCGCGAGATCACGCGCCGCGACACGCCGGGGCAGTTGACGCTCGCGATCCTGCCCACTTTCGGCACCCGCTGGCTGATCCCGCGTATCCCGCGTTTCCTGCGCCGTCACCCCGAGATCACGCTGCATTTCCGCACCCAGATCGGCGCGTTTGATATGGTCGCGGCGCGCGTCGATGCAGCACTCCACGCGGGCCAGCCCGACTGGCCAGGCACCGAGGCCACGCTGCTTTTCGAGGATCGCGTTCAGCCCTGCGCTTCGCCCGCGCTGGGGGCCGAAACGCTGGCGGATATCGCCCGCCTGCCACGCCTCGCCATCGCCTCGCGCCCTGAAGAGTGGCAGGGCTGGGCCGCCGCGCATGGCCTGTCCCCCTTGCCCGCGCCCGAGATGGTCTTCGAGCATCTCGCCGCCATGGCGCAGGGCTGCGCGGCGGGCCTTGGCGTGGCACTCTTGCCGCCCTTTCTGTTCCGCCCCGAACTCGCGCGCGGCGAGCTGGTCGCGCTGGCGCCCGACTGGGCCAATGCCGGTGGCTACTGGCTGATGACACCGGCACAGGCCCGCCCCAACCCGGCAGCAGCAGCCTTTCGCGACTGGCTGATGACTGAGGTCACGCGCGAAGAGGGTTATGCGTGAGCCCTTGCGCGGGCGGTGGGGCGTTGCGATAAGGCGGCATGGCCAAAGCCCAGCCCCAATTCACCTGCACTGCCTGCGGTGCGACCCATCGCAAATGGGCCGGGCGCTGCGAGGCCTGCGGGGCGTGGAACAGCATCATCGAGGAAGCGCCGCTCTCTGCCGGCCCGGGTCCGCGTGTGGGCAAGGGTCGCTCCATCGCGCTGACCACGCTGGCCGACTCCGAAGCCCCGCCTCCGCGCAATACCTCTGGCATGGCCGAGCTTGACCGCGTGCTGGGGGGCGGGCTGGTCGCGGCGTCGGCAATCCTGGTGGGCGGTGATCCGGGGATCGGGAAATCGACGCTGCTGCTGCAGGCCACATCAGCTTTCGCCGCAAAGGGACTGAAAACGCTTTATATCTCGGGCGAAGAGGCCGCCGCCCAGGTGCGCTTGCGCGCCGCGCGACTTGGACTTGCGCAAGCCCCGGTCCAGCTTGGCGCCGAGACCAATCTGCGCGACATCCTCGCCACACTCGATACAGAGCGCCCGGATCTGGTGGTGATCGATTCGATCCAGACCATGTGGCTCGACTCGGTCGAGTCCGCGCCCGGTTCGGTCGCGCAGGTCCGCGCGGCCGCGCATGAGTTGGTCAGTTTCGCCAAGCGGCGCGGTGTCTCGGTGATCCTCGTCGGCCATGTCACCAAGGAAGGCCAGATCGCAGGCCCACGCGTGGTCGAGCATATGGTCGACACGGTGCTCTATTTCGAGGGCGAGCGTGGCCATCAGTTCCGCATCCTGCGCGCGGTCAAGAACCGCTTCGGCCCTGCCGATGAGATCGGCGTCTTCGAAATGACCGGGCGCGGGCTTGCTGAAGTGGCCAATCCTTCGGCGCTGTTTCTGTCCGAACGTGGCACCCCGGCCCCCGGCTCGGTCGTCTTTGCGGGCATCGAGGGCACGCGCCCGATGCTGACCGAGATTCAGGCCCTCGTCGCCCCTTCACCCCTTGGCACCCCGCGCCGCACGGTCGTGGGGCTCGACTCGGCGCGGCTCTCGACCATCCTCGCAGTGCTGGAGGCGCGCTGCGGCATCCCCTTTGCGGGGATGGATGTGTTCCTGAATGTTGCGGGCGGCATGCGGGTGCAGGAACCGGCCGCCGATCTGGCCGTGGCCTGCGCGCTTTTATCGGCGCGTGAGGATGTAGCGCTGCCCGCTGATACTGTGGTTTTTGGCGAAATCAGCCTCTCGGGCGCGCTACGCCCGGTCGCACAGACCGAAAACAGGTTGAAAGAGGCGCAAAAACTTGGTTTTTGCGCCGCAATTGCACCGAAGCTGGCGAAACCCGCCGACCAGCCCGGAATTGCATTGAAACAAATGCCCGATCTGGCAGAAGTGGTCGGGCAGGTTTTTGGGGCTGGTTGAGTATCGCACCCGAGGGAGACAGGCATGGAAGGCTTTACACTGATCGATGCCGGGGTGGCCGTGATCATCATCGTCTCGGGCATCCTTGCCTATTCGCGCGGTTTCATGCGCGAGACGCTGGCGATTCTCGGCTGGGTCGCAGCCGCTGTGCTGGCCTTCATTCTGGCCCCGGCCGCGCAACCATTGGTCCGCGAAATCCCCTATCTGGGCAGTTTTCTGGGCGATAGCTGCGAATTGACCGTGATTGCGGCCTTTGCCGCCGTCTTCGCCATCGTGCTGGTGCTCGCCTCGCTGTTCACGCCGCTGTTTTCCAGCCTCGTGCGCAATTCGGCCCTTGGGGGGCTCGATCAGGGGCTGGGCTTTCTGTTCGGCGTGGCCCGCGGCATTCTGCTGGTGGCCATTGCGCTTCTGGTATTTCAGCTTGCAGTGCCGCCGGGCTCGGTGCCGCTGGTCGAAGAGTCGCGCTCGGCCAGTGTGTTTGCCCAGCTTTCCGGCAATCTCAACGAGGCGATGCCCGAAGATGCGCCAAACTGGTTGGTGCAACAATACGAAGAACTGGTCTCGGTTTGCCGCTGAGCGCTGCACACGCAAAGGAGTGGTGACAGTCCCGCGCAGATAGGTTAGGGGACGGGCGAGAGCCAACTGCGAAGGGTCTGCCATGCTCAGCCACCCGTTCGACGATGACAAGCTCCGCGAAGAATGCGGTGTGTTCGGGTGTATCGGGCTAACGGATGCGGCGAATTTTGTCGCCCTAGGACTGCACGCGCTGCAACACCGCGGTCAGGAAGCCGGCGGGATCATCACGCACCAAACCGAATCGGGCTTTCACTCCGCACACAGGTTCGGGCTTGTACGTGACAATTTCACGAAAACGGGCGTTATCGAGGGGTTGCCGGGCAATATCGGCATCGGCCATGTGCGGTATTCGACGGCGGGCTCCAAGGGTCCGACGCAGATTCGCGATGTGCAGCCCTTCTTCGGCGAGTTCGCCATGGGTGGGGCGGCGCTCGCGCATAACGGCAATATCACCAATGCCGAATCAATCCGGCGCGAATTGATCGAGCGCGGGTCGATCTTCCAATCCTCCTCGGACAGCGAATGCCTGATCCATTTGATGGCGCGCTCCTATCAGAAGACCATCCCCGAGCGAATGAAAGACGCGCTGCGTCGCGCTGAAGGCGCGTTTTCGGTGGTGGCGATGACGCGCACCAAGCTCATCGGCGTGCGCGACCCGTTGGGCGTGCGGCCGCTGGTGCTGGGGCAATTGGGCACCGGCTGGGTGCTGGCCTCGGAGACCTGCGCGCTCGACATCATCGGCGCGGATTTCATGCGTGAGATCGAGCCGGGCGAGATGGTGGTGATTGACGCGAAGGGGGTGGAGAGCATGCGCCCATTCGAGGCGCAGAAATCCCGCTTCTGCATCTTCGAGCATGTCTATTTCTCGCGCCCTGACAGTTTCTATGGAGGCCGCTCGGTCTATGAGACGCGCCGCCAGATCGGGGTGGAACTGGCGCGCGAGGCCCCGGTCGAGGCCGATCTGGTCTGCCCGGTGCCCGATAGTGGCACCCCCGCCGCCATCGGTTACTCTCAGGAATCGGGCATCCCCTTTGCACTAGGGATCACGCGCAACCAGTATATGGGCCGAACCTTCATCGAGCCCAGCCAGCAGATCCGCTCGATGGGGGTGCGGCTGAAGCTGAATGTGAACCGGACCCTGATCCGGGGCAAGCGCGTGGTGCTGGTGGATGATTCCGTCGTGCGCGGCACGACCAGTCAGAAGATCAAGGAAATGATCCTGGAGGCGGGTGCCGCCGAAGTGCATTTCCGCATCGCCTCGCCGCCCACCGCCTGGCCGTGCTTCTATGGTGTGGACACACCCGAGCGTGAGAATCTGCTGGCCGCGCAGATGACCGAGTCGGAAATGCGTGACTATATCGGAGTGGATTCGCTGAAATTCATCACGCTGAACGGGCTTTACCGTGCCGCAGGGGAGGTAGGCGGGCGCAATGATGCCTGCCCGCAATACTGCGATGCCTGTTTCTCGGGCGAATACCCGGTCGCGCCGCAAGACATGATCGAGCGCGGGTTTCTGCCGAAAGCTGCCGAATAATCAACCCACCCTGCGCGTCCTCCGCTGGACTGGCGCGCGAGGGCGGGTGGGTGGGCGCGACGGTCCAGCGGAGGACTCGCAGGGGCACATGAAAAAGGCGGCCCGAGCGGGCCGCCTTTTCAGATTGTTTTTGCTGAGGGATCAGCCCTGCGTCGCACTGGTCACATCAACCGAGACACCCGGCCCCATGGTCGAGGACAGCGAGACCTTCTTCAGATAGGCGCCTTTCGCCCCCGAGGGTTTCGCCCTGGACACGGCATCCACAAAGGCGCGGACATTCTCGGCGAGTTTCGCAGGCTCGAACGAGACTTTGCCGACGCCGGCATGGATCACCCCGGCCTTCTCGACCTTGAACTGCACCTGACCGCCCTTGGCACCCTTGACGGCCTCGGCCACATCCATGGTGACGGTGCCCACCTTCGGGTTCGGCATCAGGTTGCGCGGCCCGAGGATCTTGCCCAGACGGCCCACGATCGGCATCATGTCGGGCGTCGCGATGCAGCGGTCGAACTCGATCTTGCCCGCCTGGATGGTCTCCATCAGATCTTCGGCGCCGACAATATCCGCACCCGCTTCTTTCGCTTCATCGGCCTTGGGGCCGCGTGCGAAGACAGCGACGCGCACGCTCTTGCCGGTGCCATTGGGCAGCGTAACGACACCGCGAACCATCTGGTCCGCGTGACGCGGGTCGACGCCCAGATTCATCGCGATCTCGACGGTTTCGTCGAATTTGGCCGAGGCATTGGACTTGATCAGTTCCAGCGCTTCCTCAACGGAGATGTTTTCCTTGCCAGCAAAGGCTTCGCGGGCGGCCTTGGACCGTTTTCCGAGTTTTGCCATGACCTTACCCTTTCACCTCGATACCGATCGACCGGGCGGAACCGGCGATGATCTGCATTGCCGCCTCGACGCTGTTGGCGTTGAGGTCCTTCATCTTGGCCTCGGCGATCTCGCGCACCTGCTTCGAGGTCACGCTGCCCGCCACCTGACGGCCCGGTGCTTCCGAGCCGCGCGCGCGGTTGCGCTTGCCCACGGGCTTCAGGCCAGCCGCACGCTTGAGATACCAGGACGCCGGCGGCGTCTTGAGTTCCATCGTGAAGGATTTGTCCTGATAATAGGTGATGACACAGGGGATTGGCGCGCCCGGCTCCAGCTCGGCGGTGCGGGCATTGAATTCCTTTGTGAACATCATGATGTTGATGCCGCGCTGACCCAATGCGGGGCCAACAGGGGGGGACGGGGTCGCCTTGCCCGCCGGAATTTGCAGCTTGAGCTGCCCAACGACTTTCTTGGCCATCTGGCCTCTCCTTCTTTCACCTCACCCCTGCACACGCGTGCGCGGGGCTCGTTGCGGTTTAGTGGTCCGGCCTTACCCGGGCGCGCCCGGCAGCCTCCCACGATGCATCACGTCAGGCGTCTTTCGACACCTGCGTGAATTCGAGATCAACCGGGGTGGCCCGGCCGAAGATTGACACCATCACCTTCAGGCGGCTGGCATCGGAATCGACTTCCTCGACCACGCCCGAGAATCCCTCGAACGGGCCTTCATTGACCTTGACCTGCTCGCCGACCTCGAAATGGATCAGCGTGCGCGGGGCCTCTTCGCCTTCCTGCACGCGATTGAGGATCGCGTTCACCTCATCATCGCGCATCGGCATCGGTTTTCCTTGCGTGCCCAGAAACCCGGTCACGCGATTGATCGAGTTGATCAGATGATAGGCCTTGGGCGACATTTCCATGCGCACCAGCACATAGCCAGGCATGAAGCGTCGCTCGGCCGTCACCTTCTTGCCGCGCCGCACCTCGATCACTTCCTCGGTCGGCACCAGCACTTCCTCGATCTGGTCTTCCAGGCCACCCTCGGCCACAGCCGTGCGGATGGCCTCGGCCACCTTCTTCTCGAAATTCGACAGCACGCTTACCGAATACCAGCGCATGGCCATGGTGTTCATCTTCCTGTTCGGTGCCGGCGGGTCGCTTGCGCTCATACCCGTACCGGAGGGTAAAAGTAATCAGCGCACCGAGTCGGTGCGCCGTTCGATGCGTCCTTACCTTGGGCCGATGGGCTTTTCAAGCCCAACCCGGCGCCTCTTGCGCCTGCGCCCGCCAGCCCCTACATTCAGAGTGTCCCGCAAGGGACTATGGACATAAACGCGCTCGTAATAAGCGGATCGGACCCGGGGGCGGTACCCGGCGGCTCCACCAAAATCCTTCGTTTGGGGATCATGGGGCCGAAACAGGATCGACGAACGTCTAAAGGGGTTAGCTTTGTCCCGGTGAGCGACCACCGTTATCGGTGCAAATTGTACAGTTGCAAACGACAACCGTGCTCCGGTGGCTGTTGCTGCGTAAGCGGTAACGAAACCGAAACCTTAAGCCCTTGCGCCTAGCCGCGTAAGGCGGGGTCCGCAGGCACCTGGCAACAGAAGCCTGCACTTTCATCCCTCCGCCCGTTGTATTCGCAGGACAAACCCGCGTGTTCATGCATGCGATAAAATTTCGAGGCCCGCCCAGACGGGGCTTTTATTCCAGTATGAATGGCCTATGCTGTCAGCGAGGAAAGGATGCTTGAAATGCGCGGAATAGATTATGGCAATCTGATGCATGACGCCATGCGGGGACTGATCCGCAAGGTCATGGAAGGCGTCGCGCAGAACGGATTGCCGGGCGAGCATCATTTCTTCATCACGGTCGATACCGCGCATCCCGAGATGCAGATGGCCGATTGGCTGCGCGAGCGCTACCCCGAAGAGATCACCCTGGTCATCCAGCACTGGTTCGACAATCTCACTGTCGATGTCGACGGCTTCGCGATCACGCTCAATTTCGGCAATGCGCCCGAACCTCTCTATATTCCTTTCGACGCCATCTCGACCTTTGTCGACCCCTCGGTCGAATTCGGTCTGCGCTTCGAATTGCACCATGAAGAGGGTGAGGATGACGAGGACGAAGAGGCGCCGATGCTCGAAGATGCGCCGAGCGAGGAAAAGAGCGGTGAGGTCGTGAGCCTCGATCGGTTCCGTAAATGAGGTACAATCAGTATGCAATCGCATACTGATTGATTTCCCGACAGGCACAGGCTAAGGACAGGGCGGTTTTCATCCATCCAAGGAGCGCTGCCGCATGACCGCCACCCGCACCGAAACAGACAGCTTTGGCCCGCTTGAGGTTCCCGCCGACAAATACTGGGGCGCGCAGACACAGCGGTCGATCCTGAATTTCCCCATCGGCTGGGAGCGCCAGCCAGTGCCGATCATCCGCGCGCTGGGGGCGGTCAAATGGGCCTGCGCGCTGGTCAATATGGAACAGGGCGATCTCGACGAGCGGCGCGGCAAGGCTATTGTTGCCGCCGCAACCGAGGTCTTCGAGGGCAGGTTCGATGACAATTTCCCTCTGGTGGTCTGGCAGACCGGGTCGGGTACGCAATCCAACATGAACGCCAATGAAGTGATCTCGAACCGCGCCATCGAGATGCTGGGCGGCGAGATGGGCTCCAAGGACCCGGTCCACCCCAATGACCATTGCAATATGGGCCAGTCCTCGAATGACACCTTTCCCACCGCGATGCATGTCGCCATCGGGATGCTTGCGCGCGATGTGCTGCTGCCGGGGCTGGAAAAGCTGCATGGCGCACTGGCCGCCAAATCCGAAGAATTCAAGGATATCATAAAGATCGGCCGCACCCATACGCAGGATGCCACCCCCCTCACGCTGGGGCAGGAATTCGGCGGCTACGCGCATCAGGTCCGCATGGGCATCCTGCGGGTCGAGATGTGCCTGCCGCATATCTACGAGTTGGCCCAGGGCGGCACCGCCGTGGGCACAGGGCTGAACACCCGCAAGGGCTGGGATACCAAGGTTGCGGGCCATATCGCCGAGATCACCGGCCTGCCCTTCGTCACGGCCCCGAACAAGTTCGAGGCGCTGGCCGCGCATGACGCCATGGTTATGTTCTCGGGCGCGCTGAAAACCGTTGCCGCCAGCCTCTTCAAGATCGCCAATGACATGCGCCTTCTGGGCTCAGGGCCCCGCTCGGGTCTGGGAGAGCTGATCCTGCCCGAGAACGAACCCGGCTCCTCCATCATGCCCGGCAAGGTCAACCCCACCCAGGCCGAGGCGCTGACCATGGTCTGCGCCCATGTCATGGGCAATGATGCCGCCGTGGGTTTTGCCGGCAGCCAGGGGCATTTCGAGCTCAATGTCTACAACCCGATGATGAGCTACAATGTGCTGCAAAGCATGCAGCTTCTGGGCGACGCGGCGTCTTCCTTCACCGACAATATGGTGGTCGGTACGCAGGCCAATGTCACCCGCATCGAGAAGCTGATGCGCGAATCGCTGATGCTGGTCACGGCGCTCGGCCCCACCATCGGCTATGACAACGCCACCAAGGTCGCCAAGACCGCGCATAGGAACGGCACCACCCTTCGCGAAGAGGCGATCAATCTCGGCTTTGTCGATGGCGAGACCTTCGACCGCGTGGTCCGCCCCGAAGATATGATTGGCCCCAAGGGCTGAACGCCGAGCCGCGCCCGCAAGGGCGCGGCCCCCTTGAGGCTCAATCCCGCATCAATCTGGTGCGGAATTCACCCATAGCCTGCTCACAGGCCGAGGCATCGGGCCGCTGCAGTGGCGATGCGACTAGGCACAACTCAAGATCGAAGCCTCCCGCAATCCACGGTTCCGGCCCGCTCAACTCCAACTCTTCGATCCGGATGGCCTCAGGCGGAAACACCTCTGCCGAGACCCAGTAATCGCGCCAGCCATCGGGCCGGAACATGATCCGCCCATCAAGCGGCGCAACATCGGCCCCTTCCCCCGGCGCCAGCGAGACCTGCAACACCAACCGCTCCGGCCCGTCCGGGCGCGCCCCTTCCAGACTGACGGCGTCCAGCGCCGCAAACCGGGTGAACCCCGTCCGCGCACCCTCCATCTCGGGCACAAACTGATAGCTCTCTCCCTTGAAGACCAATGCGAGAACGTCCTCCGCGCGACCCGGCACCCCGACGAGAGCAGCCACCAGCGCGGCCACGCATAACGTTCCAGGAAAGGATTCCATCACCACAGCCTCATCACGCGCATTATCCCCGCAGACTGCCCAGCTTCCATGCCTGCCGCAAGCCTCTTGCGCTTGGATGCGCCTCCCTGCACCTGCAAAGCGCTCTCCGACCCCTCACGAGCAACCCCTCAACCACCCGCTTCATTTTCTTGCCAGAAATACTCAAATCCGACACTGGCGACAGCGCGCGCGCTCTGCCCCGCGACCGCGCTTGACCACAAGCGCGCAAGCAGCAAGACTGAACCGGACCCTGTGACGAGACCGATCATGAGCAAGATCATCAACCTGCGCACCGCCCGCAAACAGGCCACCCGCGCGGAAAAACGCGCCAAGAACACCGAGAACGCAGCCAGACACGCGCGCAGCAAAGCTGCGCGCGCCCTCGAGAAGGCAGAAGCCCACAGGGCCCGCGCGCATCTTGACAGTCACAAGCGCGAGACATGAGCGGGCGGCCGGTCAAGCATTCGCTGACATTGCGCGGCCATCGCACCTCGGTCTCGCTCGAGGCGCTGTTCTGGCAGGAATTCCGCCGCATCGCCCGCGCCCGCAACCAGCCGATCAATGCGCTCGCCGCCGAAATCGACGCCGCCCGCGGCGATGTCGGGCTGGCCTCCGCGATCCGGGTCTTCGTGCTGCAAGACCTGCTCGAGCGTCTGGCAGGTGACACGCAAGCCTGAACGGACACTGTCCCGCGCCAGTCCCCGACCCGTTTACGCGCGCCCGAAAAGCCGCGCGCATTGCGCCGCGTGAAACGCCTCCGCTGTCATCTTCTGCGGATCGAATAGCCCCAGCGCCTTGGCCTTGAGGAAAAACCCCCGCGCGGGCAAACCGCCCGAGTTCCGACCCAGCACCAGCGCCGCGCGCAGCGCGGCGCCCCCGAACGCATCCTCTTCCATCAGGGCCTCAAGCGCGTCTGTCAGTCGCGCAATGCGACCCGGCCCCGGCACCTCCAGCCGCTCCGCCAGCGCGCCGTAGGTCGTGGTCTCGCCCCGCGCGGCCAGATCGGCCAGCGCCTCGGCCAGACCCGGCAGGCTCATTCTTCGCCCGGCTCCTCGCCAGTCTCTTCACCCGTCTCGGCAATCCGCGCGACCGAGACCACCTGCTCGCCCGAGCCATTGAGGTTCAGCACCCGCACGCCCCCGCCCGTGCGGCGCAGGAAGCGGATCCCTTCGATCGGCACCCGGATCGACTGCCCGCGCGAGGTCACCAGCATCACCTGATCCGTCATCTCGACCGGGAAGAGCGCGACCAGAGCGCCGCCGCGCATCATCTTGTCGGTGGCGCCAACCCCCTGCCCGCCCCGCGCCGTGATGCGGTAGTCGTGGCTCGAGGTCAGCTTGCCGAGGCCCCCCGCGGTGATCGTGAGCAGCAGGTCCTCGGCCGCAGACATTTCGGCATAGCGCTCGGGGCTGAGCTGGCCCGCTTCAACCACCTCATCAAGCTCGTCGCCCTCATCCTCGACCACCCCGGCAATCAGGCGGCGCTGGCGTATGAAAGCCTCGCGCTCTTCGGGCGTGGTCTCGAAATGGCGGATTACGGCCATCGAGACCACCTGATCGCCGTCGCCCAATCGCACGCCGCGCACGCCGGTCGAATCACGGCCCTTGAAGATGCGCACATCGGTCGTCGGGAAACGGATCGCGCGGCCCGAGGAGGTCACCAGCATCACATCGTCATTCTCGTCGCAGATACGCGCATTGACCAGCGTCACGCCTTCGGGCAGCTTCATCGCGATCTTGCCATTGCGCATGACATTGGTGAAATCCGAAAGCTGATTGCGCCGCACATCGCCTTGCGAGGTCGCAAAGACGATCTGCAGATTCTCCCATTCTTCCTCGGGCCGCTCGACCGGCATGATGGCGGCAATGCTGACCCCGGCGGCAATCGGCAGGATATTCACCATCGCCTTGCCCCGCGCATTTCGCCCGCCCAGCGGCAGACGCCAGGTCTTGAGCTTGTAGACCATCCCGTCGGTGGTGAAGAACAGAAGCTGCGTATGCGTGTTGGCGACGAACAGCGAGGTGACGACATCGTCATCCTTGGTCGCCATCCCCGCCAGCCCCTTGCCGCCGCGACGCTGGGCGCGGAACTCGGCCAGCGGTGTGCGCTTGATATAGCCGCCCGCCGTGATGGTGACGACCATATCCTCACGCTCGATCAGGTCCTCGTCTTCCATATCGCCGGACCAGTCCACGATTTCGGTGCGGCGCGGCACGGCGAATGCTTCGCGCACCTCGCGAAGCTCGCCTCCGATGATCTCCATCACCCGCGCGCGCGAGCGCAGGATGTCGAGGTAATCCTTGATCTTCGCCGCCAGCGCTTCCAGCTCGTCGGTTACTTCCTTGACCCCCATCGCCGTCAGACGCTGCAGGCGCAGCTCCAGAATCGCACGGGCCTGCACTTCCGAGAGGTTATAGGTCCCGTCCTCGTTCATCGTATGGCTGGGATCGTCGATCAGGCGGATGTAATCGGCGATGTCATGCGCAGGCCAGCGCCGCGTCATGAGTTTCTCGCGGGCCTCTGCCGGGTCGGCCGAGGCACGGATGGTGGCGACCACCTCATCCACATTCGACACCGCCACAGCCAGACCACAAAGCACATGGCTGCGCTCGCGTGCCTTGTTCAATTCAAACGCTGTGCGCCGCGTGACAACCTCTTCGCGGAACGCAATGAAGGCCGTCAGGAAATCGCGCAGGGTCAGCTGCTCGGGCCGCCCGCCATTGAGCGCCAGCATGTTACACCCGAAAGAGGTCTGCATCGGCGTGAAGCGGAAGAGCTGGTTGAGCACCACATCGGGCGTCGCGTCGCGCTTCAACTCGATTACCACGCGCACACCGACGCGGTCGGATTCATCGGCGACCGAGGCAATGCCCTCGATCTTCTTTTCGCGCACGGCGTCGGCAATCTTTTCGACCATGCTGGACTTGTTCACCTGATAGGGGATCTCATCCACGATGATCGCGAACCGGTCCTTGCGGACCTCCTCGATATGGGTTTTCGCGCGGATGATGACCGAGCCGCGCCCCTCCAGATAGGCCTTGCGCGCGCCCGAGCGGCCCAGCATCTGCGCGCCCGTCGGGAAATCGGGGCCGGGGACGAACTCCATCAGATCGGCACTGGTCAGATCGGGGTTGTCGATCAGCGCCAGCGTGGCATCGACCACTTCGCCCAGATTATGCGGCGGGATATTGGTCGCCATGCCGACCGCAATCCCACCCGCGCCATTGACCAGCATGTTCGGAAAGCGCGCGGGCAGAACGGTCGGCTCGCGATCCTGACCGTCGTAATTGTCCTGAAAATCGACCGTGTCCTTGTCGATATCCGCAAGCAGCATGGCAGCGGGCTTGTCCATGCGCACTTCGGTATAGCGCATCGCGGCCGCGTTATCGCCATCCATCGAGCCGAAATTGCCCTGCCCGTCCAACAGCTTGAGCGACATCGAGAAGGGCTGCGCCATGCGCACCAGCGCTTCGTAAACTGCCGAATCGCCATGCGGGTGGTATTTCCCGATCACGTCACCGACCACGCGGGCCGATTTGCGATAGGGTTTATCATGGGTAAACCCGTTCATCTGCATCGAATAGAGAATGCGCCGATGCACAGGTTTTAATCCGTCGCGCAGATCAGGGATGGCGCGCGAGACGATCACGCTCATCGCGTAATCGAGATAGGAGGCGCGCATTTCCTGCGTGATCGAGACAGTCGGGCCCGAAGGCGCCGCGGGCGGTGTTTCGCCCATGTTTTCAGGGGGTTCCGGGGTGTCGCTCACCTGATCCTCATGCCTGTTGGCGCTGCTCTAGATATGGTTCTCGGCACTCTATCAGAACCATGATATGGGGTGCAATGGCACATTCCCCTTGGCGTTGTCAGCCACCGGACAACAGTGCCAATAACATGTTTTCATTGAAAATTATCTTCTCTCTGGCATGATTCTTCTCAGGGGGAGCGAAGAAAGAGGCGTCATATGGAAACACACCCGATCGAACTCATGCTCAAGGGCTATGGGCTGACCACGGCCGAGATGATCTATCGCATGCCCGACCATACCCATGTGCTGAACACTTTCGTCTGGCAGGACTATGATCTGGCCCCCGATTACCCGCGCCTGTTCGAATTCATCGAATTCTGGCAGGACAGTATCGAAGGGCCGCTGCATTCGGTGCGCTTCACGCATCGCAAACAGCTTTCTGCCGGTGAGTGGCGCCATGTGGTGGGCGAGTTCGATATCGGGCGCTTTGCGCGGAAGAACCTGCGCCTGCACTGATCGCGCGGGTGCAGAGCACCCGCGACCGGATATCAACGCGCGCTCGCGTCCGCCTCGGCCTTTTCGGCGAGGGTTAGCCAGTCCTCCTCAGCCGCCTCCAGCGCCGACTGACGCGCGGCCAGCGCCTCGGTGGCCTTGCGGAACTTGACCGGTTCGCGGGTGAAGAGATCGGCGTCGGCCAGCAGTTCCGAGAGCTTCGCGATCTCGGCCTCCAGCCGGGCAATCTCGGCGGGCAGACGCTCCAGCCTGTGGGCCTCGGTGAAGCTCAGCCCCTGCGATGGCTTGGCCGGTTTTTCCACGGCGCGCGCAGGTTTTGCAGGCGGCGTTCCGGTGGCCGGGGCCTTCGGCCCCGGCTCGGCGTCACTCGGGCGTTGCGCAAGATAGTCACTCCACCCCCCGGCATAGGCGGTCACCTGCCCGCCGCCGTCGAACACCAGGGTGGTCGAGGCGATCCGGTCGATGAAATCGCGGTCATGGCTGACCAGCAGCACCGTGCCGTCATACTCGCCCAGGATATCCTGCAACAGATCGAGCGTCTCGATATCAAGATCATTGGTCGGCTCGTCCAGCACCAGCAGGTTCGAGGGCTGCGCCATGATCCGCGCCAGCAAGAGCCGCGCCTTCTCGCCCCCCGAGAGCGCGCGCACCGGCGCGCGCGCCTGAGCCTCGTCAAACAGGAACTCCTTGAGATAACCCACAACATGCTTGGGCCGCCCGCGCACCATGACCTGATCCGCCTGCCCCGGCACCCGCATCAGCGGGTCGCCGGTCAGGTTCTCCCACAGGCTGGAGTCGGGGTCGAGCTGGGCGCGGGTCTGATCAAACAGCGCGGGCACCAGATTGGTGCCGCGCCGGATCGTGCCTGAGTCCGGTTCTTCCTCGCCCATGATGAGCCGCAACAGCGTGGTCTTGCCCGCGCCATTCGGCCCCACCAGCGCCACCCGCTCGCCGCGCTGGATGCGCAGCGAGAAGTCGCGCAGGATCGGACGGTCACCATAGGATTTGTGGACGCGCTCCAGCTCCGCGACCAGCTTGCCCGATGGCGCCGCCGTCTCCAGCGCCATCGCAGCTGTGCCCTGCCGGCGGATCTGGGCTGCACGCTCGGCGCGCAGTGCCTGCAACGCGCGCACACGGCCCTGATTGCGCTTGCGCCGCGCGCTGATCCCCTCGACCGCCCACCGCGCCTCAGACTTGATCTTGCGGTCCAGCTTGTGGCGCGCGTCATCCTCCTCGGCCCAGAGCTTGTCACGCCAGTCCTCGAACCCCTCGAACCCGGCTTCACGGCGGCGCATCTGCCCGCGGTCGAGCCAGAGTGTGGCGCGGGTCAGCGCGCGCAGGAAGGCGCGGTCATGGCTGATCAGCACGAAGGCCGCGCGCGTCTCGCGCAGGCGTGCCTCCAGCCAGCCGATGGCCTGAATATCAAGATGGTTGGTCGGCTCGTCGAGCAGCATCAACTCCGGCGCCTCCGCCAACAGCTTGGCCAATGCCGCACGACGCCGCTCACCGCCCGAAGCGCTTGCAGGGTCGCGCGCAGGGTCGAAATCGAGCCCCTCGGCGGCCATCTCGATGCGGTAGTGCTCGGTCGGGTCCAGCGCCTGCGCGGCGAAATCGCCGAGAGTCGCGAAGGGGGTGAAATCGGGATCCTGCTCCATATAGCCGACCGAAGTCGCGGGCGCGAGACTGCGCGTGCCTCGGTCGGGCTCGACCAACCCGGCCATCAGCTTCATCAGCGTGGATTTTCCCGAACCATTGCGCCCGACAAGGGCCACGCGGTCCCCGGGCTGGACCACAAGGTCCAGCCCGTCGAACAGCGGATTGCCGCCGAAGGTGAGCCCGATCTGAGAGAGCTGGAGAAGCGGTGCCTGTGCCATGCGGGCGGATATAGGCCGCACGCCAGTTTGGCGAAAGAGGCAATATGCACGCAGTGCGAAAGGTGTGTCAGATCAGGGGTGGCACACCGCAGCAGGTTCACCCACGCGCCTCGTGCCAGTCGAGTACAGCCGCGATGACATGGCCCAATGCGCGCAGATAGCGCAGGTCCGAAGCGGGTGGTTCAGGGGCCGCACCCATCGCGAAAGCCGCGCTCATCAGAGTGCCATTACCGAGGCGCGGATGAATACGCCCCTGCGCCTTGCGGTAGCAATCGGCGTGATGCGCCTCTTCCAGCATCCGCGCCATGAGCAGGGGCCAGTCCTTCTCGGGGCAGGAGAGCAGCACGCGCGCCGCTGCGCGCACGTCGCCATGGGTGATTTCACGCATTGCGGGGACGCCGCGCGCGCCGACGGCAA